>NZ_CP032482.1:3486963-3803959 GCF_003600645.1 Yersinia rochesterensis | reverse complement strand
CATTAATGACCAACCCTTAGCGCAGCCTTTATCTCGCTTATTGGATGCACAGGGCCTGCGCAATTCGCTGCCAAAAACCATCCTTTACTGCTTGAATCCACGGGATAACGAAGTGATCGGCACCATGGTAGGCAACTTCCAGGGCGAAGGTCCTGCCGGGAAAATGCAGTTTGGTTCTGGCTGGTGGTTCAATGACCAAAAAGATGGCATGCAACGCCAAATGACCCAATTGGCCCAGCTCGGTTTGTTGAGCCGCTTTGTTGGGATGCTAACTGATAGCCGCAGCTTCCTGTCTTATACCCGCCATGAATACTTCCGTCGCATTCTGTGCCAGATGATTGGGCGCTGGGTCGAAGATGGTGAAGCTCCGGCAGATATTGAGCTGCTGGGTTCTATGGTGAAAAACATCTGCTTTGATAACGCCAAACAATATTTCGCTATCGAGCTGTAATCACCGAACTGTTTTAGTGATGAATATCCGATAACAATCACGGGGCTGAATGTCAGCCCCATATAACATTAACTCGTTGTTTATTTAACGCCCGGCAGTATGCGTTATGAGGTGAACCCTGATGCAAGCTCTGAACCGTCGTGACTTTCCTGGCCGTAGCCACCCGGACAAAATCATTCAATTCGGTGAAGGTAATTTCCTGCGAGCCTTTGTTGACTGGCAGATTGATTTACTGAATGAACATACCGATCTGAATGCCGGGATCGTGGTGATCCGCCCGATCGATAGCGATTTCCCTCCTTCACTCAGTACCCAGGATGGCTTGTATACTGCGGTGATCCGCGGTCTGAACGAGCAAGGCGAAACGGTGCGTGAATCCCGTCTGATCCGCTCGGTTAACCGCGAAATCAATATTTATCGTCAGTTTGATGAATATCTGGCGCTGGCCCGTGATCCTAATATCCGCTTTATGTTTTCGAACACCACTGAAGCTGGCATTGCCTGGAACGAAGCGGATCAATTCAGCGATGCGCCGCCAAGCTCTTTCCCAGCAAAATTGACGCGTTTGTTATTCGAACGTTTTGAGCATTTTGCTGGTGCAGCGGATAAAGGCTGGGTGCTACTGCCTTGTGAACTGATTGATTATAATGGTGAAGCTCTGCGTGAGTTGGTGCTGCGCTATGCCAGCCATTGGCAATTGCCAGCAGCGTTTACTCAGTGGTTGACGGAAAATAACACTTTCTGCTCAACATTGGTTGACCGCATTGTGACCGGTTATCCGCGTGATGAAGTGGCTGCACTGCAAGCAGAATTGGGCTATCAGGACAGCTTCCTGGACACGGCTGAATACTTCTATCTGTTTGTTATCCAAGGGCCAAAAGAACTGGCGCAGGAACTTCGCCTTGATAAATTAGATCTGAATGTTCTTATCGTTGATGACATCAAGCCCTATAAAGAGCGCAAAGTTGCGATTCTGAACGGCGCGCACACTGCACTGGTGCCAGTGGCTTATCTGTCTGGGTTGGATACTGTCGGCCAAACCATGGATGACGCGCAAATCAGCCGTTTTGTCGAAAAAACTATTACTGAAGAGATTGTTCCAGTACTGGATTTACCGAAAGATGAGTTGCTGTCATTTTCTCAGGCGGTACTGAGCCGCTTCCGCAACCCATTCATTCAGCATCAATTATTGTCTATTGCTTTGAATGGCATGACAAAATTCCGCACCCGAATTTTGCCTCAATTGCTGACTTATCAACAACAGCAAGGCAAATTGCCACCGCGCCTGACCTTTGCCCTGGCTGCTTTGATCGCCTTTTATCGTGGTGAACGTGATGGTCAAACTTATCCGCTACAGGATGATGCTCACTGGCTGGAACGTTATTCAACCTTGTGGAATGGGGTAAAAAACGGCGATATCGCGCTGGCAGAGTTAGTTAACGGCGTATTGTCTGATGCTACCCACTGGGGTCAGGATCTGACGGCCGTCCCGCAACTGGCAAATCAGGTGACAGAACAACTGCAAACCATTATTGACAGTGGTATGAGAGTTGCAGTCGCGGCTTACATCTAAGAGTCTAATTATGCAAAGTATTATAAAAATTCACCCGCTAGATAATGTCGCCGTCGCACTGCAAGATTTAGCCGCTGATGAGATTCTCGAAATCGGAGAATTCAGTGTTAAGTTGGCTCAGCCAGTCGCTCGTGGGCATAAATTTGCCCTGACAGCCATTGAGCCGGGACAAATGATCGTTAAGTATGGTTTGCCGATCGGCCATGCATTAATACTGATTCAGCCGGGCGAACATATTCATTCGCAAAATGCCAAAACAAACCTCAGTGATCTGGATGAGTATCAATATCAGCCAGAATTCAGTGAGTTACCACCACAAATGGCGGATCGCGAAGTACAGATCTATCGCCGGGATAATGGCGATGTGGGCGTGCGTAACGAACTGTGGATCATCCCAACTGTGGGTTGCGTGAATGGGATCGCCCGCCAGATCCAGCAACGCTTCTTGAAAGAAACACAAGACGCGGAAGGTATTGATGGCGTCTATCTGTTCAGCCACCCGTTTGGCTGTTCACAGCTGGGTCAGGACCACGAAAACACCCGAACCATGCTGCAAAATATGGTGCGCCATCCCAATGCTGGCGCAGTGCTGGTGATTGGTTTGGGCTGTGAAAACAATCAGGTAGATGTTTTCCAGACCACGCTGGGGCCGGTTGATGAAGATCGCGTGCGCTTTATGGTTTGTCAGCAGCAGGATGATGAAGTCGAAGCCGGTCTGGAGCATTTGCATGCTTTGTATCAGGTGATGCGCCATGACCAACGGGTGCCGGGTAAGTTGAGTGAGCTGAAATTTGGTCTGGAATGTGGCGGTTCTGATGGTTTATCAGGAATTACCGCTAACCCATTACTGGGCCGTTTTTCTGACTATGTGATTGCCAATGGCGGGACATCCGTCCTGACAGAAGTGCCGGAAATGTTTGGGGCAGAGCGGATTTTGATGAGCCGGTGCCGTGATGAAGCAACGTTTGAAAAGACCGTTAGTATGGTCAATGATTTCAAACAGTACTTTATCGCGCATAACCAGCCGATTTATGAAAACCCATCTCCGGGCAATAAAGCGGGCGGTATCACCACATTGGAAGAGAAATCACTGGGTTGCACCCAAAAAGCGGGCCAGAGCAAAGTGGTCGATGTGCTGAAATATGGTGAGCGCCTACAGCGCCCTGGGCTGAATTTACTCAGCGCCCCGGGTAATGATGCTGTCGCCACCAGTGCATTAGCGGGTGCAGGTTGCCATATGGTGTTATTCAGTACCGGCCGTGGCACACCTTACGGCGGTTTTGTGCCGACAGTTAAACTGGCAACTAACAGTGAACTGGCTGCCAAAAAGCCCCATTGGATTGATTTCGATGCCGGTAAACTGATTCACGGCACGCCAATGGATACATTATTGACAGAGTTTATTGATTTGATAGTCGCCATTGCCAATGGTCAACCAGCACGCAATGAAGTCAATGATTTCCGCGAACTGGCCATCTTTAAAAGTGGCGTCACCTTGTAAATATTGTGTCTTTTGATTAATATGAAACGGTGTTTTATTATTTTTAATAAAATGCCGTTTGCTTATTAATTAGTACGGTCACCGTACACCAGGATTATCCCCCCATGACTTTCTATTGGTTTGCTCAAGCCGTTGGCGTGCTGGCATTTTTTGTCGGTATCACCATGTTCTTCAATCGTGATGAACGGCGTTTTAGACTTCAACTTTCCGCCTACAGTGCCATTATTGGCTGCCACTTCTTCCTGATGGGAGCCAGTGCGGCTGGCAGTAGCGCCATGCTCAATGCGCTGCGAAATCTGGTCGCGGCTAAAACCCGCAGTAATATTGCCATGTTGGTGTTTATCAGTCTGACATTAGCTTTTGGTATATGGCGTATGCAGCACGCGGTCGAGATATTGCCGATTTTCGGCACCGTTATCAGCACTTGGGCGATATTTCGCACCACTGGCCTGACAACTCGCTGCGTGATGTGGGTCTCCACCGTGTGCTGGGTTATCCACAATGTTTGGTTGGGATCTATTGGCGGTTCATTGATTGAAGGCAGTTTCTTGCTGCTTAACGGCTTTAATATTATTCGTTTCTATCGTCTGCAACAGCAAGGGATAGACCCTTTTCTGGTAGAGAAGAAAGCGGAAAAAGAAGATGTGATTCAATAAGAAACGGGGGCTAAATTGCCCCCATCCCCTTTAGGTTGAAATTCAGACGCTTTTACGGTTAGCCAGCGGATCAGGATCCGCCAGTCTGGCATCGTCGGCCTGACAAGCTGCGGCGGTAAACAGGACGTCGGTTGAGGAGTTCAGCGCGGTTTCAGCTGAATCCTGCAATACGCCAATGATGAAACCAACCGCGACCACTTGCATGGCGATTTCATTTGGAATGCCAAACATGCCGCATGCCAGCGGGATCAACAGCAGCGAGCCGCCAGCCACACCCGATGCGCCACAGGCGCAGACCGCAGCAACCACACTCAATAGCAGAGCGGTGGGTAAATCAACGGTAATGCCTAAGGTATGAACTGCCGCCAATGTCAGCACAGTGATGGTGATCGCCGCACCTGCCATATTGATGGTAGCGCCCAATGGAATGGATACCGAATAGGTATCTTCATTCAAATTCATCTTTTTGCACATTTCCATATTCACGGGAATGTTCGCGGCTGAACTGCGGGTAAAGAAAGCGGTAACGCCACTTTCGCGCAAGCAGGCAAACACCAATGGATAAGGATTGCGGCGGATTTTCCAGTAAACAATCAGTGGGTTGACCACCAATGCGACCAGTAACATACAGCCAATCAACACCACCAACAGTTGTGCGTAGCCCAGTAACACGCCAAAGCCGGTTTCTGCCATGGTGGAGGAAACCAGACCAAAGATACCCAGCGGTGCAAAGCGAATAACCACCCGTACCACTTTGGTTACCGCGTCAGACATATCATTAATCAATGCTTTGGTGGTATCAGCGGCATGACGCAAAGCAATACCTAAGCCCACAGCCCAAGCCAGAATGCCGATATAATTGGCATTAAGCAGCGCATGGATTGGGTTAGCAATGATGCTGCTCAACAAGCCTTTCAACACTTCGGTAATCCCACTCGGTGGGGTGATATCCGCAGTATGAGTGGCCAGGATCAGGGTTGAGGGGAAAATAAAACTCACCACCACGGCAATCAGTGCGGCAGAGAATGTACCCAATAGATACAAAAACAGAATAGGGCGGATACTGGTTTTTTGGCCTTGCTTATGATTAGCAATTGAGGCCATGACCAGCATCAAAACCAGAACTGGGGCGACCGCTTTTAATGCACCCACAAACAAAGTCCCCAGCAAACCCACAGCCAGTGCGGCTTGAGTGGAGACTAGCGCTAAAATAATCCCGGCAATCAAGCCGACCAAAATCTGTTTAACCAAACTACCGCGGATGATAAATCCGATAAAGCCAGACTGTGTATTTTCCATAGTTTCCAGTGATACCTCTTCCCAATATTATTTTTAGTTAATTAGCGCATAAGCCGGAACGGGGCCACGCGCTTATACCCGTCATACTTCAAGTTGTATGTGTTGGCTGCTCTCGCTTACCCGAATTACTTACCTGAGTAAGCTCATCGGGATTATGAGCCTCATCAGAAGCTCACCCTACGTGCCAGCGCAAGCGCTGTTCAAAATGGTTTACAACCAATTTGTCACTCAATTGCCGCCGTCCTACAACTCGAATTATTTGGGGCATAGTTTCCACACCTGTAACTTAGTATTATTTGTAACTGGGTGTGTTTGCTTTGACAGTATAAGGGAATCTATTGGGCAGGAAAGAAACAATCAGCAAAATCCAATGCGGATCAAATTTGCATAACATTTTGTTTACATTTGTGTGATGGCAATAACATTTGGTGGTTGGCGAAATAAGCGAGATAAATGCGGGGCTATAACTGCCCCGCATAATATATTGTGTCGCAATGCTAACTATTTATGAGTAGTTTTATCTGCTGCTAAACGCTTATCTGCACGATGATTTGCCCAAGCATTAATTAACAATGTTAGGGCCAGAATGCCTGCTACCACACCTAATGAAATGCCAATAGGGATATGGAACAGATCGATAATCATCATTTTGACGCCGATAAAGACCAAAATTACCGATAAGCCATACTTCAACATGGAGAAGCGCTCAGCCACGTTTGCTAATAAGAAATACATGGCGCGTAGGCCTAGAATCGCAAACAAGTTAGAGGTCAAAACAATAAAGGGATCCGTGGTGACGGCGAAAATAGCCGGGATGCTATCAACGGCAAAAATGACATCGCTCAGTTCAACCAGAATCAATACTAATACTAACGGCGTAGCATAGAGAAGACCGTTTTTGCGCACAGTAAAGCGGTCGCCATGTAGCTCGTCAGTCATGCGCAGATGATTACGAATCCACCGCACCAGTGGCTTTTCGCCGATCGGCGTATTGTCTTCTTTCGCCAATGCCATTTTGATGCCGGTAAACAGGAGGAAAGCACCAAACAGGTACAAAATCCAACTGAATTGCGACACCAACCAACTTCCGGCGAAGATCATGATAGTACGCAGCACGATCGCACCTAATACACCGTAAATCAGCACGCGGCGCTGCAAATTAGCAGGAACAGCAAAATAGCTAAATAGCATCAGCCAGACGAAGACGTTATCGACGGCGAGTGCTTTTTCAATCAGATAGCCGGTCAGGAAAGCCAGCGCTTGCTTGTCGGCGATTTCGCGCCCCATGGTCTCAGTCAGATACCACCAGAAACCGGCATTAAACAGCAAAGACAAACTCACCCACACCAGCGACCAACAGGCGGCCTGGCGTAGAGTCATGGTTTGTGAGCCACGCCGCCCCTGCAACAATAAGTCGATGGCGAGCATAATTGTCACAACAACGGCAAAACAACCCCACAGTAAGGGAGTACCCACGGTATTCATCATTTATAAACCTCGTAAAACAAAAACGGCCAACGTCGGAAGACGCCAGCCGCTATGTCTGAGCTGCAAGCAAACCTCGCCTTCCGGCAAGGTCTCACTTACAACTCTATTAATGTATACCCATCATCCATCAACTCGAATTATTTTGGGTATGGAAGCATCTAAACAGATGCCCGAACATTAATGAGGTGCCCGGTAACCGGGTGCTTTCGCACCGTAATGACGGCAAACCGGCAATGAAGTTACTCCCCTTTGCCGCGCAAAAATAATTCAAAATAGCCCGCAGGTCAATCATTGAAACAAAATATTAACTTACTGCGGGTGGTTGGGAATCCGCTGGGAAGATAACGCCGGTTTGGCGGCGGATCTCCGTTTGGATTCGTGACGTCAGCAATGACAACTGTAAGCCATCGTGTTCTACCTGATGAGCTTCAATCAGATTGGCAAAAACCTCGGCTTCATACAGCATAGTATTAATATGCTGAGGCTGCGTCAGGTCTTGTGAGTGACTACCTCGAGGAGTAAAGGCTACGGACTGGCATTCAGAAATGCTTTCGATAACTAATGAGCCATCTTCGCCCTGAATTTCACTAGGAATATCCGATTGGCTCACTTTTGAGTGAATAATAACCACATCAAAATCACCATAATTTAGGCAAACAGTGCCGTGGGCATCAACGCCACTCGGTAATAAGCTTGCGCTTGCGAGCACGGATTTAGGCGCTCCCCATAAAGCCAAAGCACTTGCCAGGCAGTAGTAACCGATATCCATAATCGAGCCATTCGAAAATGCAGGATTAAAGGTATTCGGGTTTTCACCATTCAGATAACGCTGATAACGTGATGAATATTGGCAGTAATTGATAAAGGCTTTACGCAACTTCCCCACCCGCGGTAGAGATTGTTTTAATTGAGCAAAATTAGGTAGGTAGGCCGTTTTAAAGGCCTCGAATAGCACGACTTCATGTTCGCGGGCACAGGCAACTAAAGCTTCAACTTCTGCAAAATTAGACGCCAATGATTTTTCACAAATGACGTGCTTTTTATGACTGAGGAACAATTTAGCTTGAGGGTAATGCAAAGAATTTGGGCTGGCGATATACACAGCATCAATCTGATCACTGGCTGCCATTGCTTCAAGATCATCAAAGCATTCAGTAGCGTTATAATCAGCGCCAAACTTTTTGGCTTGCTCCAATTTACGGGAGTAAACGGCGACCAGTTTCATTTTGCCACTTTCGTGTGCGGCATCAACAAAACGCGCGGTGATCCAATTGGTGCCAATAACAGCGAAACGAATCATAGTGAACTCCATTCCTACAGAAGAAAAACACATTGAACCACCCCGCCATTAACGGATTGGTTTTTATAGCGAAATAGGTAAATCAAAGTCTAGTAAATCGCGCCAAATAGATCCAAATGTGTCAGATAGAGGCGTGTATCAAACTCTAACTGATGATATTGCGGCTCCATATGGCAGCATAAACTGTAGAACGCTTTGTTGTGATCTTTCTCTTTCAAATGTGCTAATTCATGAACCACAATCATTTTCAGAAAGGCTTCAGGGGCATTTTTAAACACTGTCGCGACTCTGATTTCCGCTTTGGCCTTTAATTTGCCGCCTTGCACTCTGGAGATAGCGGTGTGCAGGCCTAGTGCATGTTTCATGACTTGAATTTTACTGTCATAAGCCACTTTACTTAACGGCTGAGCATTGCGTAGATATTGGTTTTTTAAATCAACCGTATATTGATACAGCATTTTGTCTGTATTGTAATCATGTGGTTGAGGGTAACGCTGGCGCAATACATTGCCCAATCGCTGTTCAGTAATGAGTTGCTGTACCTGAGACTGTAAGTGTTCGGGATAACCGTGCAGATAGGTGAGTTCCTGCATATGTATTTGCTCTGGTTGCCAATGGCTCTGTGTATATTGACGCCGATAATAGCGTTTTTCAGAGGGTTAGACAAAAGGCGATTATTTGAACAAAAATAATTAGCTTAAATAGAAATTGGCGGCTCATATAAAATCCCGCAGTTTAAACTGAAAGTTACCCATATCGGCATCACTGTGACTACATTTTGCCGATATGGATATTTTCAATTTAATAGGGAAAACGAATTAAATATTGCCAGCTTAGAAACGATAATTCATCCCTATAGTGGCTTGAGTATCGCTATAGTTGTGCCCACCGAATTGATGGCCTAAATAAGTCCACAACCGTAGATTACTATCAATGTTAGCTTCAATACCCAGCTTAAGGTCAGCAATATTACTATTTCCTTGCGGCGAAACATTGACACTCACTAACTCTATCTTGTCCTGTACTCGCTGCGGGGTGGTGTAGGCTCGCGATAATTGAACTCCTTGATTGACACGGCTATGGATCCAATTAGCTTCAAAAGAAGGGCTAATTTGCAGGTTTTTGGCCGATGATAAGGTATCAATATCTAACTCAAGTACAGTGCGCATCCCTAATTTAGTGGTCACCGCATTGTCTTCTTCAATATTAATGAGTATTGCATTTGGCTCTTTATGCAGTAACCCGCTAGTACGTTGCCACATTACTTTTGCTCTAGGTTGTAGCGAAAGCTTGGTATCGGCTGTTTCGAACAGTTGAATTTTGTAGCCGGTTTCCAGTGCACTAGTAAATAGGTAAGATTTGTAATTCGCAGCAGTTGTGACATTTGGCGCTTTAATTTGATTATTAAACCAGCCGTATTGCGCCAAGAGATCAATGTAAGGCCCAAGCCGAGTCTGGTTATCAGCGTACCAGATACTGTATAAACCGAGGTTATAACCATCAACAGAACCCTGAGCCTGATGGTGAGAGGATGTAGAATGGCTGTGATTGGTTGATTTACCAAAACCTGCGGTTATCCCTAAAATCCCTTGGTCATCTCCACCGCTGCTCCATTTGTTTAGGGTTCCACCGAGTTGGATAGCGTAGCGGTTACTTTTCGTCCGTAATTGGTCATTGCCAGAGTTAAAGCGGTTTTTGGCCCCTGAAGTGTTGATCCACAGGCTACTGACTTTTTCCTCGCCTGTTACTGGGTCAATGTATCGAGTTTCTCCCTGACGATATTGTAAGTCATCGGTTATAAACATCTGTTGAGCCGCTATCTGGTTAGCAATATAGCTACCAACTTGCGGATTGTGACCAATGATGGGCGCGGGCTTGTGGACAACTGGTTTCACTGCCGCTGCTTTTGCTTTTGCTTTTGCTTTTGCTTTTGCTTTTGCTTTTGCTTTTGCTTTTGCTTTTGCTTTTGCTTTTGCTGCCGCTGCTTTTGCTGCCGCTGCTTTTTCTGCCGCTGCTTTTTCTGCCGCTGCTTTTTCTGCCGCTGCTTTTTCTGCCGCTGCCTTTTCTGCCGCTGCCTTGATTGTTGCGTCATCAAATACGGATTCTATTTCCTGATAGACGTCGTTCACCACAGTAGTGGCCAATATATTATTTAGCGGTTTAGTTATTTTCCGTACTAGTGTTTTTTCCTTTTCTATCTCTTCGTCATAGAATTTATCTAGCATTTGAATATTTATTCTTTCTTTTTGTGCGTTCTGTCCTATTTCTTTGTTCTGCTGCACCGGTATGTTTCTTATCTCTCCATACGCCTGTTTTACTTCTTGGTCCCAAGATAGTGGGGTTTTGCCTGTTTCCAGTTGTTCCCATTCTTTTCTATTTTTCAGTTTGGTTATCTTTTTCTGTGTTGTTTTTATCTGTGATCTATCGCCTGATGCGCGTGCCTGCTGTAATTCTTGTAACAGCGTTGCAAGTTCCGAAAGCTTTGGTTGGTTTAGTGGTTCCAGTTTAACGAATCCTATCAGTCTTAGTTCGTTGCCTATCGAGTTTGAAAGTAATGAGGTAATTTTTGAGTGTTGAGTTGCTGATGCAATTAATATTGAAGGTAAGCGTGTGATAGAATATTTTTCACTCTCCACTGTTGCCCTTGCTAGTTCTTCTTGATGGGCAGCGATTTCTTTCTTGTGAAGGTTAAGTTCACTAATAAATTCTGGTAGGGTGGCACCCGCTTCTAACATATGACTTATAGAACTAATAAATATAGAATTTGTGCGGGGATTGTGGCTATCAGGGTGGATTAGCTCATTACCCCCCCCATATTCATTATTGAATACATTAGATATTTCTCGTTGCTGAGGAATATACTGGCCAGGAATTAAAGGGGGCGGTGGTGTAACAGTCATGGGTGTATCTAAAATAGGGGCTTTATCATTCGCCCATGCCACTGTGCTACTGAATACCAACAATAGGGCACTGATAGCTTTAGCACATGGAGACAAACTGTATCTGGCATCATTTGAAGATATATTCTGGGTACGGTCATTTGGCTGAATAACATTTGATATATACATTGTCTACTTACCTTCCTGGTAATTAATATTCAAGATTTATGAATTGCAGAGATATAATTTCTGACCGTATATTCAGGCCAGATATAAAATTAGGTATTTTGTGATTTTAGCCATTTTAAATAATATTAATAAAAATAAAATAAGAAAATATTCTTATTTTATTTATTCTATGAATACATGCTTACACAGAACACCATATTTTGGCTTACACAGAACACCATATTTTGATGGGGTATTTTATGTTGAACCTAACCAAATGGAGCTAATTGCTAATGAATTGGCATAAAACTAAGATTTTGTAATGATTGGCATTGGGGTAAAATACACTTTTCATTAAGCGCTTTTGAGGCGTTTGTTAGCCTGCTTTCCCGGCCAGACCCTGGAATTTCTCCCTTTTTGTCGGTCTTGGTTTCGATAAAACGGCATTTAAGCAAAAAAACATTTTACTGAGCGCCCGTTTTAGGGGATAAACAGCCCAAATTTATTATTTATAATAGTAGCCAGGAGCGGTGATGAGCCAACTCTTACTGGGGACAGAAAGCCTTGAGCTTGAACGTTTTCCCCCACAAGAAAATTCCAACACCTTACAGGCGTGGGAAGCGGCAGATGAATATCTGCTACAAAACATTGACTTAAGCCAAATTGATGGCCGTCCGGTGCTGGTGTTTAACGACCAGTTTGGTACGCTGGCCTGTGCTTTACATGCCCATCGTCCATTTAGTGTCAGTGACTCTTATATGAGCCAACTGGCGACGGCGCACAATTTGCGTTTAAATCGTCTGGATGAAGATGCTGCCACTTTGCTGAGCAGTATGGATGACTTGCCTGAGGCCCCTAAGCTGGTGGTGATTAAGATTCCTAAAGCATTAGCGTTGCTGGAGCATCAATTGCACGCTTTACGCCGCGTCATTGAGCCGGACACGGTGATTATTGCTGGGGCGAAATCCCGCGATGTGCATAATTCTACCCTGCAATTGTTTGAAAAAATTCTGGGGCCGACCAAAACGACTCTGGCATGGAAAAAAGCCCGGCTGATTCACTGTGAAGTGGCCGATATTCCACAGTCAGAAGCGCCGGAAACCACGGATTGGCCATTGGCAAACACTGAATATGTTATCCATAACCATGCGAACGTTTTTTCGCGCAATAATTTGGATATCGGTGCGCGCTTCTTCATGGAAATCTTACCTTATGATGTAGAAGGTAAAATAGCCGATCTGGGCTGCGGTAATGGGGTGGTTGGCTTAATCGCGCTAGAGCAAAACCCACTGGCAGAAATGTTATTCGTCGATGAATCCTACATGGCGGTGGCGTCCAGCGAGCTGAATATCACCTATAACCGCCCGCAAGACTTGTCGCGCTGTGAATTTATGGTGAGCCATGGTTTAGCCGGTGTAGAGCGCGAGAGTTTACAGCTGGTACTCTGTAACCCGCCATTCCATCAACAACACGCAGTCAGTGACCACGTGGCCTGGCAAATGTTCTGTGATGCCAAACGTTGTCTGAAAGTGGGCGGCGAGCTGATGATTGTCGGGAACCGCCATTTGGATTATTTCCACAAATTGAAACGTTTGTTTGGTAACTGCGAGACACTGGATTCCAACCAGAAGTTTATGGTGCTTAAAGCGGTAAAAACGGCTTCATCCCGCTCTGAGGGCGGTGGCAGTGGTAGTCTGGATATGTCGTACAGCGATTTCTAATTATCCTTTGTCCTTAAAGCCACCGGGGTGTTAGCGGCACGCACTCACCCGAATCACTGACTTGAGTCAGCTCATCGGGATTTGTTTGCTTGCTGCCTACCGGTGACGCCAATGACTTTGGATAATCCTTTGCTAAAATTAACCCCGAGGCGATTGTCCTGGACGCTGCGGGGCGTGGTATTTACCACTTCCCGCTTTTTACTCATGCTTATATCGCCAGCGCCAGCCGTGTTCCTTGATCAATGGCTCTGCGGGCATCTAGCTCTGCGGCGACGTCAGCACCGCCAATCAAATGCACGATTTTGCCCATATCCAGCAAGGGCTGATGCAATTCTCGACGTGGCTCCTGGCCCGCACAAATAATAATGGTATCGACGGGGAGACAACTGGCTTGTTCTGCTCGAATGATATGTAAGCCCTCATCATCAATACTTTCGTAGCTAACACTGTTGAGCATCTTCACGCCACGCATCGCCAAACTGGTGCGGTGAATCCAACCGGTCGTTTTCCCCAACCCCTCACCGACTTTGCTGGTTTTTCGCTGCAATAGAAAAATTTCTCGCGGTGATGGATGGACTTTGCCTCCCTCCGGAGATAACCCGCCGCGATGCGTTAAATCTTGATCAATGCCCCATTCGTGGCTGAATGCGTGGCTATCTAAACTGCTGGAATCGCCGGATTGGCTGAGATATTCAGCAGTATCAAAGCCAATTCCGCCCGCGCCAATAATGGCCACCCGCTCACCGACCGGTTTTTTATCACGCAAGACATCCAAATAGGTCAGCACTTTGGGGTGTTCAATACCTTTGATGGCGGGCAAGCGCGGCTGAATGCCACAGGCAAGAATGATTTCATCAAAATCAGCCAGTTGCCCGGCCTGTACCGGGGTATTTAATTGCTGAATAACACCATGGAGCACTAATTGGCGGCGGAAATAACGCAGTGTTTCGTAGAACTCCTCTTTACCGGGGATTTGCTTGGCAATATTGAACTGCCCGCCAATATCAGTCGCCGCATCAAAGAGTGTGACCTGATGACCGCGGCTGGCCGCGGTGACAGCAAAAGCTAACCCAGCAGGGCCGGAGCCGACCACCGCGAGCCGCTTCGGCGCTGCTGTCGGTAATATGGGCATTTCAGTTTCACGGCAGGCGCGAGGATTCACCAGACACGAAGTCAATTTGCCGTCGAAAATTTGATCCAGACAGGCCTGATTGCAGCCGATGCAGGTGTTAATTTCATCCGCCCGATCCTGAGCCGCTTTTTGCACAAAAGCGGCATCGGCGAGGAAGGGGCGGGCCATTGACACCATATCTGCACAGCCGTCAGTCAGCACTTGCTCCGCCACTGCGGGGTCATTAATCCGGTTGGTGGTGATCAGCGGAATGTTAACTTTCCCCATCAACTTACGAGTCACCCAACTGAATCCGGCGCGCGGCACCATGGTGGCGATAGTGGGGATTCTGGCCTCATGCCAGCCAATGCCGGTGTTAATCAGGGTGGCACCAGCTTGTTCGACCGCCAGCGCTAACTGTTCAATTTCATCCCAATTGGAGCCGTCCTCGACTAAATCCAGCATCGAAAGGCGGTAAATCAAGATAAAATCAGGGCCGGTCGCCTCTCGAACTGCCCGCACGATCTCAATGGCAAAACGCATTCGACGCGTAAAGTCACCGCCCCATTCATCATTGCGATGATTGGTTCTGGCGGTAAGAAATTGATTAATCAAATACCCCTCAGAACCCATGACCTCGACACCGTCATAACCCGCCTGTTTGGCTAATCGCGCGCAGTTGGCGAAGTCAGTAATGGTTTGCAGCACTTCGTCATGACTTAATGCTTGCGGTGCAAAAGGATTAATTGGAGCTTGTAATGCTGAAGGGGCAACCGGCTGTTTTTGATAGCTATAACGGCCAGCATGTAGAATTTGTAGCGCGATTTTACCGCCAGCAAGATGCACCGCATCCGTCACGATTTGGTGGTGCGGCACTTGTGTGGCGTCATTTAGCACCGATGCACCTTGATACACCACGCCCTTTTTATTGGGCGCAATGCCGCCAGTGACAATCAAGCCGACGCCTCCTGCCGCTCGTTCCGCATAGAACGCGGCCAGGCGCTGTGGGCCATCGGGCAACTCTTCCAGCCCGGTATGCATCGACCCCATTAATACGCGATTTTTCAAGGTGGTAAAACCAAGATTTAGGGGCGCGAGCAGGTGAGGGTAAGCTAACATTGCAGTCTCCATTATTGTTATTTCTCTCCGCCACAATTGAGTTTAGTAAGTGGTCGGATGAGATTTTTTATTCAAATTTAGACGGTGCAGTGCAGCTTGGGAAATCACAATGTGCTGATTGTGATAGCCGTCATGAATATGACCTTTTTTATTCAATGACAGCGAAACTAGACGGCCACGGAAGATTTCCTTTTTAGTAGTTCAATCAACTGGTTGCCGTATAAGCCGATAATCAGCCCACTAATAATAAATACCATCGCGATAACTTTCCCGGAAGGAATACTTTCATTGAGAATCATTACTGAACCTAACATATCGCAAATTGGCCCTAATAAGGATAACGGCGCGACCATTGAAACGGGATATTTGGTGAGTAATGAATTCCAGATCCAATAGGCAAATAACGTATTTGGGTAAACCTGAAATAAAATAGAAAACAGCGTGGTGGCATAGCTAATTTGGGTATATTGATACTCACTATGGCGGTTACCACGGTGAGTATCAATAAGGGGGCGAGAATATGAAAATATTCTCGGGTCAGCGGTATCGCCATCCGCAATACCGCTTAGGGATAAATATTAATATTAGCGTTTATATAAACTCGCGATCATAAAGCAGCCAAGTGAGCTGAATAACATCTCAATCCCGACCAAAGCGGTGACCATAGTTATCGACATCAACGGCCCAGCACTGACCAGCAGATAGGTAATAATTAGATCCAATACACCCAGTAAAATTTGCAGCCATGCGCCCGGTAGCCCCCATGTTCTATAGCCGGTTATCAGCCGCATGACGCCACCAAAAGCAAACAGCACCGCTAATACTATCGCCAGACTTATCATTCCCACTGTAGGATTGGTAATGAATACATAACCCATCACAATGTATGCCACACCCAGCAATATACCGGTGACCATCGGCCAAAGGTTATGAGTGCGGTTGGCTATCATCCCGACGATCATCGCAATCCCGCTAAGCAGCAGTAGAATACCGATGATAGTGCTCAGAACGGTCCCGGAAGCTAACGGATTAATTAGGCAAAAAATCCCGCCGAGCAGCAGTAACACAGCAATAATTCGCATAATAAGCTGCTGTTTTTTTAACGTTTTTTCATCAACACTTATAAGGTATTTCCGATCTATATTCAGCATAACAATAACTCCTGTAAGGTCTGAACTCATTTATCGATAACTATCATGAGTATAGGTCGAACAAAAGATTCATAAATAAAATTTATGATATTTAATTGATTATACTGTGGAATATTTCTTGTACGTCAGATGTAAAAACAGTATTGCCACCAATAACAGTAAAAAAGTGGGGGCAAGGCTAACTAAAATCAATGCCATAGCAAAGAGCAGCACCATGATTGAGGTGAGGCGCGGTGTAAACGCGGTTATTGGTAAGGGGCGGATTCTGCTTTTTTCTGCTTCTTTTACGGTGGACATAAAGCTGACTGATGGTTTATCTGGTTTCCAATTGAAACCACTTGAGATCTTAGGGGATCTTGGATGCCAATGATTGTCATCGAGAAAAAGTGATTAAGCACTAAAATAAGGATGATGGAATTACCCTCTAATAGAGTCTGAGGAGTAGGACATAGCTCATAATTTTCCTAACAAATAGGAAATAAATATGAAACAAATAATAATGTAATTATTCTTTCCCTAAAAAACATATTCAAATTTATAGTGGCGCATTTTTTTTCCAGTGCTAACGTTTTATTAGTATGTTAAATCATAATAATGCTCGGACGATGTATTTTTTGCCATTAAATAAACATCAATAATAACCTGGTTTTCCATAGTTGTTTGATTTTACTGATTTTTAATTGTTCTTTTGTCTCAATTAGGATAGAGGTAGGAAATGACTAAAAAATCTCTGGATGATTATCGCTCTACGTTATTAGATTCCCGCTTTGGCTCTCAAGCCATTCGTCATATTTCAGAAAATAAAAATTTTCCTAAAGAGGAGATGCGCGAGGATATTGCTTTTCAAATCATAAGTGACGAGCTATTTCTTGATGGTAATGCGCGACAGAATCTCGCGACATTTTGCCAAACGTGGGACGACGATAATGTCCACAAGTTAATGGACCTTTCGATAAATAAAAACTGGATTGATAAAGAGGAATATCCGCAATCGGCGGCAATAGATATGCGTTGTGTAAACATGATGGCCGATTTGTGGAATGCACCTACGCCAAAAGGTGAGCAAGGGGTGGGGACGAATACCATTGGTTCTTCAGAAGCTTGCATGCTGGGTGGCATGGCGATGAAGTGGCGCTGGCGCAAAAAAAGAGAAGCGGCAGGTAAACCCACGAATAAGCCTAATTTTGTCTGTGGGCCGGTACAAGTTTGTTGGCATAAATTTGCTCGTTATTGGGATGTCGAAATACGTGAAATTCCTATGGTTCCAGGGCAATTATTTATGGACCCACAGCGGATGATAGAGGCATGCGACGAAAATACTATTGGCGTAGTGCCGACTTTCGGTGTGACTTACACAGGTAACTATGAGTTTCCTAAACCCTTGCATGATGCGCTGGATAAGCTACAAAAAGATACTGGCCTTGATATTGATATGCATATCGATGCGGCGAGTGGTGGCTTTTTAGCGCCCTTTGTTGCGCCGGATATTGAGTGGGATTTCCGTTTGCCACGGGTGAAATCAATCAGCACTTCCGGGCATAAATTCGGATTGGCACCTTTGGGATGTGGTTGGGTTATTTGGCGTGATGCGGCAGCCTTACCTGAAGAGCTTATATTTAATGTCGATTATCTTGGCGGTCAGGTCGGCACTTTTGCTATCAATTTCTCGCGCCCCGCAGGGCAAGTTATTTCCCAATATTATGAATTCATACGCTTAGGGCGTGAAGGTTATACCAAGGTACAAAGTGCCTGTTATCAGGTGGCAGAATTCCTAGCTAAAGAAATTGCACCACTTGGGCCTTATGAGTTCTATTGCAGTGGTGGCCCGGATGAGGGTATTCCCGCCATCTGTTTCCGTATTAAAGAGGGGGCAAAAACGGGATATACCTTATATGACCTTTCCGAGCGTTTGAGGCTACGTGGTTGGCAAGTTCCGGCATTTACCTTGAGTGGAAAGATGTCTGATGTTGTGGTCATGCGTATTATGTGCCGCCGCGGATTCGAAATGGATTTCGCCGGGCTGTTATTAGACGATTTTAAATCTTCACTGAAATACCTAAGTGAACATCCATCCCTTGGGGGCCTGGCAAGTCAGAATAGTTTTAATCATACATAAACCGGATGGCGGTTTTATTCTGATTTTTAACCTTTAGGTCAAGGCGGCGTCATGCCGGTGAATAAGGTGGATAAATTATGTCGAATAATACTTCCGGTACAGGTAAATCCCCTGTTCCAGTCAAAAAGCTGAGTATTGCCACACTGGCAATTATGAATATTGTCGCCGTCGTCAGCCTCAGAGGATTGCCCGCTGAAGCCGAATATGGCCTGAGTTCAATTTTCTATTATCTCTTTGCCGCAGTATTTTTCTTAATCCCTGTATCACTGGTAGCGGCGGAATTAGCCACAGGTTGGCCGGAGAAAGGGGGGGTATTTCGCTGGGTTGGCGAAGCATTTGGCCCCCGGTTAGCCTTTCTCGCCATGTTTATGTTGTGGATTGAGGTGACAGTTTGGTTCCCCACTGCACTGACCTTTGCCGCAGTCTCACTGGCCTTTATCGGCCCCGAACAACGCTGGGACGAGGCCCTATCTGCCAATAAATTCTTTGTCTTAGGAATAGTGCTATTTATTTATTGGCTCGCGACCTTTATTGCTTTTAAAGGCGTAGATACATTCACGAAAGTTGCGAAATGGGGCGGTATTATTGGGACTATTATTCCTGCGATTATTTTGATTGTGTTGGGTTTCTCTTACTTAATTGGCGGCGGAGCTCCACAAATAGATTTAGCTTGGGATAAAGTGGTTCCTGACTTTTCCAACTTTGATAACGTGGTGCTGGCAGCCAGTATTTTCTTGTTCTACGCCGGTATGGAGATGAATGCCATTCATGTTAAAGATGTTGATAATCCTAATAGAAATTACCCTATAGCCATTATGTTATCAGCCGTGGGCACGGTGCTTATTTTCGTGTTAGGGACTCTGGCAATCGCCTTTATTATTCCACAATCTGAAATTAGTCTGACGCAAAGTTTGTTGGTGGCCTACGACGATATGTTCAAGTGGGCGCATCTGGAATGGCTGGGGCCAGTGGTGGCTTTTGCGTTGGCCATTGGGGTCTTGGCGGGGGTTGTGACCTGGGTTGCCGGCCCGTCCTCGGGTTTGCTGGTGGTGGCGAAAGCCGGTTATCTGCCGCGCTGGTGGCAACATACCAATAAGAATGGCATGGCGACCCATATTCTACTGCTACAAGCGCTGCTTGTTTCCTTGTTGGCGATACTGTTTGTGGTATTACCTTCGGTGCAGGCGGCATACCAGATAATGAGCCAGATGACGGTTATCTTGTATCTTATCATGTATATGCTGATGTTCAGTTCGGCTATTTATCTGCGCTACAGTCAGCCGAATCGTCCTCGACCATATCATATTCCCGGTGGGGGGATTGGTATGTGGATTATTGGCGGTGCGGGGCTTATAGGCTCAATTCTCGCTTTCATATTCAGCTTTATTCCTCCTAGCCAAATCTCCGTGGGCAGCCCAACAGAATATGTTGGCATCCTGATTGCCTCTACACTGTTCTTTGTCGCCTTGCCATTCTTGATTTATATCGTCCGCAAGCCTCATTGGCGTGATGCAAATAGTGATTTTGCGCCATTTACCTGGCAAGCAGAAAATGGTCACCCGGGGATCCCGAGTGCTTCGGCGATACATACTAATGATGTCACGGCAGCGGCAATTAAAACTCCAGTGGCGGACACGCCGAGAAGTTAATGTTCTTCCTCTCTGTATGCAGGGGGCAGTGGCCCCCTGCTCAATAATATAAAGTGTTGGAGTCAGTGTTATGACTATTAACCTAGCTCGCCTGAATCAAGTTATTAACGATGTCCATTCGCAATATTCCATGCTCGCTGGTGGGGAGAATGCCAGCTATATTCCCTATCTGGCCAGTGTTCCCAGTCAGCTGGCCGGGCTAGCTATTGTCACTGTTGGTGGCGATATTATTTCACAAGGCGATGCTGATTTTCGTTTTGCTTTAGAGTCGATTTCGAAAGTGTGTTCTCTTGCTTTGGCATTAGAAGATATTGGCCCACAAGCAGTGCAGGACAAGATAGGCGCAGATCCTACCGGTTTGCCTTTTAACTCGGTGATTGCGTTGGAACTGCATAATGGCAAACCATTGTCACCGCTGGTAAATGCGGGGGCGATGTCCACAGTGAGTGCAATTAAGGCCAGCAGTCGGGAAGAGCGCTGGGCGCGTATTTTGGATATTCAGCAGCAACTGGCGGGTGCGCCGATTGCACTTTCGGATGAAGTTAACCATTCAGAACAAACCACCAATTTTCACAATCGGGCCATTGCCTGGCTACTTTATTCGGCCCAGGCCATGTATTGCGACCCGATGGAAGCCTGTGACGTCTATACCCGCCAGTGTTCAACATTGTTCAGTACCATTGAACTGGCAACCATGGGGGCCACTTTCGCGGCAGGCGGCAGAAATCCTGTGACTCAAAAACAGGTGCTGACGGCCTCAAATATGCCATATATTTTGGCTGAAATGACCATGGAAGGGATGTATGGTAGCTCCGGTGATTGGGCTTATACCGTGGGGTTACCGGGTAAAAGTGGTGTCGGCGGCGGAATTTTGGCGGTCGTGCCGGGCGTCATGGGGATTGCTGCATTTTCGCCGCCCCTTGACCCCGTAGGTAATAGCGTACGCGGCCAAAAAATGGTGGCGTCAGTGGCTCAGCAGTTGGGATATAACTTATATAAAGGCCCGCTTTTGTAACGGCCCACTTTTGTAACGGATAGAGGCCCTGCGGTGTGCAGGGCCAAGTCAATCATCGCAATTAGCTTAAATCAATATCTTTATGCCCGAAAAACCACGTCAGAATAAAGCCAGCAGTATATGAGATCAGTAGACCGGCCACATAAACCAGCATCCCGGCGAAAATCCCTTGAGCTGAAGTCATCAGCGGAATAGACACTAATCCCGATGGGCCAAATACAGTATTCAAACCAACTGGCAACCCCAACCAGGCAACCAAACCAATAAAGAAACCGCCGACCGCGCCGCCTACACAAGCAGTAATAAAGGGCTTCAGGCGCGGTAATGTCACGCCATAAATAAGAGGTTCTCCAATTCCCAATAGCCCCGGGAAAATGGCCCCTTTAATTTGTGTACGCAGCACCGAACCTTTTGGCGATCGGGCATAAAGTGCCAGCGCCGCGCCCACCTGGCCCGCACCGGCCATGGCCAAAATCGGGAATAATGAGTTGAATCCTTGCGCATCCATTAAGGCGAAATAAACTGGAACAAACCCTTGGTGAATACCAAACACGACTGCAATCAGGAATAACCCCGCCAGAATCGCGGTGCCGAACGGGTTACCATTCAAATGCATAAACAGCCAGGACATGCCCTTAAACAGCTCGCCACCCAGCGGCATAATGACAACAAAAGTAATGGCACCGGTAATCAGCAAGGTTATTGATGATGTCAGTATCATATCCAGATTATCAGGGATGAAACGGCGCACTTGCCGCTCAATCCATGCACCCAACATACAGGCCAGCAGGACACCGATGATGTTGCCGCGTGGATCAATCGCCAGGCCAAAGAAGTTGTCCATGCCGCCGTAGTAGCCGACAGTACCCTCTGGCACATAACGTAAAATAAAGAGTGAAGCAATAATTGCGCCGTTGACCCCCGTCCCGCCAAAGGCTTTTTGCGTATTAAAGCCAATCAGAATGCTCAGGAAGGTAAATAAACCGATGCTGAATACTTTCATGTAGGCAATCAGTGCTGCCAACCACGGAGATTGAATGACGCCATCCAATGCCAGTGTTTGCTGGAGCAAGGTCGCTATCCCCAGCAATAATCCCGCAGCAATAAACCCAGGAATGAGCGGGGTAAAGATGGTGGCGAATTTGGTCAGAAAATTATGAACCGCGCTTTGTTGTTTCGCTTTCATTTGCTGCTTTGTCTGGCCAGCTAGCACCTGTAAATCAATATTATTACTATTTTCAACTGGTTGATGCGATTCAGAACTCAGTATCTTGTTCATCATTTCGCTGGCTGTTTGAGCTTTGCCCGGCCCAAGAATGATCTGTAATTGGTCATCGCCATTCACCACTCCCATGACGCCGGGGATTTTTTTTAAGCTTTCATGTTGAATCAGTTGACGGTCTTTTAAAGTGAGACGGAGCCTCGTCATGCAGTTTCCGCAGACGATGATATTTTGACGCCCACCAATGAAGAGTAAAATTTGATCTATCGTGGTGCCCGTTATTTTCGCCATGGTTATGCTTTAATCTCCTGTAGCGCTTTGCGAATAAATCCCTTATTTTTGTTGAGGATATCGGCTGCTTCCTCCGCAGACATACCACTCAGAATCATCATAATGGCTGTTTTACAATGGCGGTTACATTCATTGAGCGCCTGTTGCGCATCTTCGGGGGAACATTCTGTTGCTTGAACAACAATATCGACTTGGCGCTGCACCAGTTTGGCATTTGTCGCTTCAACATCCACCATCAGATTGCTATAAACTTTTCCGCTACGGATCATCGCGCCAGTGGTCAGCATATTCAGAATTAACTTTTGTGCAGTTCCAGCTTTCATCCGTGATGATCCGGTGACAACTTCCGGGCCGACCAAAGGCTCAATGGCGATATCTGCCGCGTTCCCCATTTCACTATTCTGATTGCAGGAAATAGCCACCACGCTAGCCCCAACACGCCGTGCATAGGCCATGGCCCCCAGAACATAAGGTGTGCGGCCACTGGCTGCAATTCCCACTAATACATCGCGGGCATTAAAATTGAGATTACGCAGGTCTTGCTCACCCATTTCACGGCTATCTTCTGCATTTTCAACCGCTTGGAGAATGGCAGTGTTTCCGCCAGCAATCAGGCCAACGACCATTTCTCGCGGTGTCCCGTAAGTTGGTGGGCACTCACTAGCATCCAAAATTCCCAATCGTCCTGAGGTCCCCGCCCCACAATAAATTAATCTGCCGCCATGCACGAAAGCCTCTGCGATAAGAGAGACAGCTTGGGCGATTTCGGGCAGTTTTTCCTCCACGGCGAAGGGCACTTTTTTATCCTCATGATTGATAACCTTGAGTATCTCCAGTGTTGATAGCGTATCAATTTGAGAACTGGCGGGGTTTCGGCTTTCCGTAACCATTGAGCTTAGATTAATCTTCATGGGGACTTCCTTTTATTTAAATTATCAGCGATGTTAAGGAATTATTTATTTATTAAATGTGATGATTATCACGGTAAAATCTATTCTAATTACTGGGGCTATGAGGAATAAGTACAGATAAAGTAGAACAAATAAATAAATTATCTTCATTACTTTTATGCAGTTACACCTGAGTCATAAAAGGTGCTTGCGCTGGAATAATCTATTGTCTTTAACGGGAACCTTTGATGTCTATTTTGAATGAAATAACTTGGCTACTACCTGAATTGGCTGAAAATCAGCAAAAAATAGCGAAATATATTCTTCATAATCCAGAATCCATACTGAGTATATCCTCCTCCCAGTTCGCAGAAAATGCAGGAGTCAGCCAATCAGCCATTGTGAAATTTAGCCAGAAGATTGGCATGAAAGGCTTTCCAGCACTAAAAATCGCCATCAGTGAAGAATTAAGCAAGAATAATTTATTTAAATCCTACCCACATAAAGCGCTGCACAACTCTATTTCTTCAGAAGACTCACTGATGGTGATGGCACAAAAGCTGGCGCACGAGAAGACGGCAGCGATTATGGAGACAACACGGAAAATTAATTTCTCCGTTTTTCAGCAAGTGGTCTCGCTCATTAATGCAGCTCAGCGAGTACAGATAGTAGGTATTTGGGGCTCAGGGCTTACAGCAAAAGATCTGAGCTATAAATTACAGAAAATAGGCATAATGACCCTGGTTGAAGCCGACCTCCATGTACAGATTGCTGCGGCACTCACTCTCACACCTAAAGATGTGCAGATTGTTCTTTCTTTTACTGGCAGAAGAAAAGACATGAAAATCGCAGCAACAGTCGCCAAAGCACAAGGGGCAACTGTCATTGCAATTACTGGCAGTAAAGTTTCTCCATTGGCTAAAATTGCAGATTATGTCCTTGAAAGTATTTCGGATGAAAATGAGTGGCGTAGCTCTTCAATTTCTTCCAGAACGGCCCAAAATACCTTAACCGATCTGATATTCCTGGCGTTGATGCAGGAACGAAAAGAAATGGCAAAACCCTTGATTCTGAATGCGAGCATGACAATAAATAATCTGGATGACTGATGCTTTGATTTGTCGCTTTATAAAAATTAAGGCAATGAAGATGATATGAATTAATTATCTCATTGCCGGTATTAGATTTGTTGTCTCCATCTCGTCAGAAATTACCTGCATATCTCAATGACGATTAAATGATTTTAGAATAAATATTCCTGATGGTGGAAAATTATTCCTGACTTTATCGCCTTATATAGCGGCATTTCTGAAATGAACTGCAGGAAAAGAAATGCTATTATTCCTTTTAAGGCAAGAAAGGCGAATCAATCAACTGTGATAATTGTCACTTTATTATGTGTGCTAAAAAGTAAAATCGCCCGGCAAACATAACTAATGGAGGAGTTAATGAAAAAAATAATATCCGCGATTCTCTTATTTAGCACCTGTACTTATGCAGATGTTATTCCAGACGCGCAACTTAAAGAAATGTGGTTGTCGCCAAAAATCTCTGCTGAGAAAATGACGTCTAAAATGAGTTTTGAAGAAAAACTGGGGCAAATATTGATGGTTGATATTCGCTCATGGAGTCATACTGATAACAGTAATAAAACGGCATTTATTGAAATTAATGACACTGTCAGTAAGATGATTCACGATTATCATTTAGGTTCTATTATTCTTTTTCGTGAGAATCTGATTGATACGCCACAAACCGTCAAATTAATTAATAATCTTCAGAAAGCACGCAGTAATCTCCCTCTGTTTATTAGCACCGACCAAGAAGGGGGTTATGTCACCCGTCTACGAGTTGGTACTGAAATGCCGGGTAATATGGCATTAGGCGCGACGGGATCATCTAAGTTTGCTCAGCAGGCTGGAAGTATCCATGGTTATGAATTGTCCAGCTTGGGTTTTAACTTTAATTTTGGTCCAGTAGTTGATGTCAATAATAACCAAAATAACCCTGTTATCGGCGTACGTTCTTATTCAGATGATCCGGTGCTGGTGGGGGAATTAGCTCGTAGTTATATCAGTGGCATCCACAAATACAATGTACTCACCTCACTAAAACATTTCCCTGGCCATGGCAATGTCACTTCGGATACGCATTTTTCCTTGCCGACTGTCAATATTGATAAAGCTGCATGGCAGCAAGTCGAGCTGAAACCCTTTGTTGACGTCATGCCAGTTACTGATGCAATTATGACTGCCCATGTCGTCGTTCCAGCCCTGGATAATTCAATGCTGACGAATATCAAGGGGGAAAAAGTAGGCACTCCAGCGACATTATCAAAGCCAATTCTAACTGATATATTACGCAATCAGCTCAAGTTTGATGGCTTGATCCTAACAGATGCTATGGATATGGGCGCGATTACCAGTAACTTTGACAGTCATTGGTCTATCAAGCAGGCCATTATGGCTGGCAATGATATTATCTTAATGCCAATGGAAATTAAGAGCAGCGCCAGTATTGAAAAACTCAATGCACTTTATGATTATTTAAAAACCGAGGCTGAAAAAGATCCTGAGCTTAAACAACGTATTGAGAATGCAGCACAGCGGGTAATTTACACCAAATTGAGTAAGCATATTTCTTCGGAACCTCATGATGTTGCTATAGCAGAAAAGGTCGTCGCATCCAAAACTCATAAGGACATTGAGAATTTTATTTCTGAGCAGGCCATTACACTGATTAAGAATGATAATGTTCTGCCTTATCAGATTAAGCCACAAAATAAGATAATGGTATTCTCTGATGAGAAACCACGCAATGAACTCATTACTAAGCATCTTGATGATATTGCTAAGGAATTTCAGGTTGAATTTTCCGTTAACAATGAAGTCATTAAGTTAGATAAAAACGATGTAGCTGTTGAAGCAATAGCAAAGAAAATTAAAGATCAAAACTTTATTATTCTTGCGACTTACAATCTTAAGCTTAATCCTATTAATGCTCAGCGGATTATAGATGAAGCAAGTAAAGCTAATATTCCGTTGGTCGTGATATCCAGCCGTAATCCTTACGATATTTCCTATTTGTCCGGAGTGAAGGCCAATATTTCTATTTATGGTATCACTGGATTCGATGTTACCAATAATGTACGAAACAGTTTGGAAACTAATATTCGCAGTGGACTAAGAACATTGTTTCAGGGACCAAAAGGGAAATTAGATGTGTTGGCCGAACCACATGGAAAATTACCAGTGGATATCAAAACACCTGATAATAGCCAGATACTCTATCCACGTGGTTATGGACTAACCACGTTATAAAAATAGCGGAAGGTAAAAATGAATATCTTAAAAGGATTTGTGGTTTTCAGCGCCCTAACACTGTGTATACCTGTATTGGCCGATGAATTTGAAACTGACTATGACCAAGAGATTCATAAATTAAATAAACGAATCCAACAAATAGAGCTGGAAAAAAAAGAGGCGCAGGATAAGTTAAAACAAAAAGCCTGGAACTTCGAAACTTATATAGGCGCAGAGCAAGAAATAGACAGTGATGAAAGTTGGAAATTTATTAAAGGTAGTATGGCAACCTCACCTTATATTGGAGCCTATATTTATCAAAATGACTCATTGTGGCTATATGATGTGCAGTTTTTGAAAACATATCTAGATAATAATCCTGAGTATGATCGTACACGTTGGCAGGCAGGCGTAACCAGAACTTTTCCTTTCATCTATGATGGTAAGAGCGGTAATACAAAATTGCGATTAGGTTATCGTAATGACAATTGGCATTATCCTTCAATAAATAATCCGGCATTAGCTGATCTTGAATATAAAGGGGATGTCCGTAAAGGCGAAGAGCGGCATGAAATTTGGATCCGTCCACAGGCTTATTATAAATATTCTGAGAATCTAAGTTTTAATGCTAGTTTCTCATTCCGCCTGATTGACCGTAAATTGGACTATGCTCGTGCTAAAGGGAATTATGGGGTATACAAACGAGATTGGAGCCAAATAAATGAGCATTTTGTTGGCACAAATATCACCTTTAATCAGAATAACTCACTTTGGTTAAACTATTTGTATATTGATGAGCAATTGGTCAATACGCTTTATAACAAAGAGCATTTCTTATGGGGCATTTATCGTCATAAGTTTGATAATGGTCTTCTGTTTATGCCTTATACGCGTCTGGCTCTGGTTAAAGGTACACAGAGTTTCCGTGATTCGAATAATCATGAAACTATGTATAAAGAAAAGAATCGTAGCCGCTATGGTTTACAGGTGCTTTATCCAGTGACAAAGCAAACATCCATATTTGCCGATACCTATTATCGCCCAGAGCAAACCTGGATGAATAGCAACAAAACCAGTAACAACTTTTGGTTTTGGGCCGTGGAGCTAAGACATAATTTCTGATAATTGATAAGATATATCAGAACATCAATTTACTCATTGTGAGAGACAAAGGATGAGGTATTTCCTGCAGGTATTACTATGTCTATGTTCATTGCTTATTATCAGCGCTGGTTATGCCAGCGCTACCCAAGAAATTATTTTAGGCGTTGATCAGGAAAATGTTTATGGGCCACTGCTAAAAAATAAGCGAGTGGGTTTAATGGTCAACCAAAGCTCGATTAACAAGGAAGGGCGTCATACCATCGACAAATTGTTATCTGAGCAAGATAAATTCCATTTTACCGTAAAAAAGCTATTCTCCGTTGAACACGGTATTCGTGGGAATGCAGATGCCGGGTTAGGGGATGATAATCACATTGATAAACAGAGCGGTCTTCCCATTATTTCTCTATATGGGAGGGATAAAGACGGGCGTGTGCGGGCACATCCCACTGAAGCGCAGTTATCTGATGTTGATATTGTTATTTATGATTTACAGGATGTAGGTGTTCGTTATTTTACCTATACCATTTCTATGCATCATATGTTGGAAAGTCTGCAAAAGTATCATAAACAATTTATGGTATTTGACCGGCCTAACCCGCTCGGAAATTATGTCTATGGACCTATTCTCGAAGAAGAGAATATTTCTGGTATTGGTATGCATCCTATCCCTATGGTGCACGGACTGACGTCTGGGGAGTTTGCCAGTATGATAATCAATGAGGGCTGGCTAACGAATTTCAAGGATTCTAGTTGGCAGGCATTCGGTATCAAAGCTTATCAGTTTCCACCTGAGGATTTGACTGTCATCACTATGGGAAATTATACGCATAATTCACCATATTCATTACCAGTAAGGCCCTCACCCAATTTACGCAGCGATCTGGCTATTCAGCTTTATCCTTCTTTGGGATTATTTGAAGCAACCAGTGTCAATATGGGGCGAGGTTCCGACCACCCCTTTGAACAATTAGGTTTCCCATCCAAGCGATTTTATATTAACACCTGTTATCACGTCGACATCAACCAGCAGAAAACAGGGTGGCCGCAAGCGGGTAAGGAAGTGTGTGGCGAACAATTTGCTGTTGCCAATATAGCCGACTTTAAGCCGACAATACGTTACTTTGTTGAATGGTGGTTCAAATTTAAAGAGGCCGGTTATTCGATGGTTATTTCTCCACAGATGGAGGCCAATTATCTGGATTATCAGAATGATTATTTTTTAATCCGCCCTCTTTGGCTAGCAAAATTAACGGGCACACGTCATCTGGTTAAGTTAATGGAAGAAGCTGGTGAGAAGAAATTGACTGTCGATGAGACCGTGAATTATCTGGAATCTAACTGGCAGCCCGATCTAGATAATTATCTGAAGTTACGCGAGAAATATAAAATCTATCCTTAAATAATATTATTCTTCTTTGACGTTTGAGGTGCCAGTGAAAGCTGCGCCTCTTTTTTGTGGCTATTATCTTGGGTAGTGTAATCGCTCATTCAAACCAAATAAAAAGGAGTCAGACGATTTCTCATCTAACTCCTTGTTTTATTTGGTGGCCCCTACTGGACTTGAACCAGTGACCAAGCGATTATGAGTGTCAAATTAATGAGTTACCGATAATTACCTTTCGTTATATTTCAATTGTTTAACAACATCCTTGACACTGTATAAATACCCATAAATACTGGTTAATACCGCTCTGAGGTATCCCATAAGTATCCCAGAGCGACCAAGCGATTATTTGGGGATACCGTATTGTGAATCATTTTAAGTTTACCAAAGCCAGCATAGCGGCCCTGCCTCCAGATCCTGCTGGTGGAAGACTGGAGTACAGGGATACCGCCGTTAATGGTCTTATCCTGCGCGTTGGCGCTTCTGGCGTGAAGAGTTTCTGCATCTCCCGTAAACGGAATGGAAAGTTTATCCGGGCAACTCTTGGCCGTTTTCCTGATCTCAGTATCGAGAACGCCAGAGCTAAGGCCCTAGAGCTGCTTGGTGAAGTGGCCACCAATGGCAAAAATCCCAATGATGTCCGTCGTGTTCATGCAATGAGCAAGGTCACACTGGAAGATGCTATACAAACCTACATCGATAATCGCGGCCACCGCCTGAAACCTGTCACGGCAAAACAATACCGTTCTATTCTTGGCAACTTCTCTGGTGATTGGATGAAGCAGCCCATGGCTAATATTAGCCGTGAGCGAGTTGAGGCTAGGCATAAAGCAGTTACTCAAGGTTCCGTTTGGTTCGGTAAAGATAAGTCGCTTCTCCGAGCCGGTGTGGGGTCAGGGAGTCGGGCACAAGCGGATCTATGGGCTAGGGCGCTAAGGGCTGTTTATCGCTTCTCCCATGACCACTATCGTGATAAGGAAGGTAAAACCCTCTTACCAGACCCGCCGACGATGGTTCTCAGCACTAAACGCCAGTGGCATGGAACAGTAAGAAAAACAGAGCGAATCAGAACTTATGATCTTGGCCGTTGGCTGAGTGCTGTTGACCAAGTAAGAAATATATCAGCAGACGAGAGGGATGATGTGGCTTTGTCGGTCTGCGATGCTATTGAAATGGCGCTTTTTACGGGCCTAAGAAAATCAGAAGTATTTAATCTGACATGGGATCGGGTAAATGTTGGTGGGCGCTTCTTCTGGATAGATACTACCAAAAATGGCGATCCGCTTGAGCTACCAATTACTGACACGTTGCTAAACCTTTTCCGTAGGCGGCTCAAGCTCAAATTAGGCGAACAACATTATGTATTTCCCGGCCAGAAAGGAATTATCACTGAACCACGCCGGATAATAGCCAGAATAACGGAAGCTACAATCCCTTCTCCTAATCCTGACGGATTATTGCCAATACCTTTCAAGTGGCATGATGCGCGGCGTACGTTTGGCACTGTAGCGGAGCTGGTGGGTGTTGGGTCATATATTCTTAAGCGGTTGATGAACCATCGCACATTACGAAGCGCTGATGTAACCCAAGGCTACTTACATTTTGGGGCTGATGAATTGCAGGAGCCAGCCAGAAAAGTTGAGCGAGCGATATTGGAGCATGCAGGGCTGGTAGAAAAATCTGATGGCATTAATGCTAATTTACTAGCAGTTCTTTCCAATATGAGCGATGACGAAAAACGTAAATTACTTTTCTCATTGGTAAAAGAAAAAAGGAATCTATCATGAACAATCAAAAACCAGAATTACATGAGAATATTGATGATTTGCTTTCTCAAATGAATGAGGAAGATGCTAATAAATTTATGGATTATATGGATGTTCAGGATGTTAATGGGATTAACTCGACCATAAAAAAATATGGTTATGTCTATGTTATTCCAATTTCAAATATTATTTCGAACGAAGCAGTAGATAATTTATTTGGAGGGAAAGAAGAGGTTATTATACCTTTATTGATGAATTCTCTTTCTGATGCAGCGAAAAAAATAAAAGAAAACAGTGAGTTCTCAAAGGGAAAGAGTATTAATCAAGTTAATTCAATTTCTGAATTACGAGCATTAGACGAAAGTATGAACAAGAAGAAATTAGCCAATCAATATATTAGTGCTCTATTAAATGAAGAATTAAACGCAATAATGAAGGCCAAGTTAATTCTTGAGTCAGCAGGTTGTGACTATATCTCATCTGAATTAAATGTAATTATTGATAAAATGACAATTAATTTACTTTTAACAAATCCAATAAATGCTATAAAAAAGAAAGAAATAATCAGTGAAGATAGAAGAAAGGCAGGAAAGGGAAACATAAGCCCTCACAAAAATACAGCGATAAAAATAGCAAAAGATACTTGGGATAAATATCCAAACGCTAGTCAAGGGGGGATGGCTGATGAACTTTTCCATTATTTTCGAGAGAAACGGAACGATAATCCCGCTTCTGGTGCAATAAAAAGCTGGCTTTCTGAATCCGGGTTGAATCCAAATATTACGCCGAAAAATAGAAAGTTTAAGTTAGTTATCAAAGAGTAAGATGTCCAGAGACGCGTTAGCATACCAGCGAACGCGCTTCATACTCGATTGACTCGTCAATTAAATATAAAACTCGTTAAAGCCCCACTTAACCAGTTGCGCTGACTTACCTAATAATCCCGCAATAAATAATATTATCACCGAAACTAACTAACATTACACGGTGATACTTATGCAATTAATTCAAACAATAGACAAAAAACTTACTCGCAAAGAAGCTGCTGCAGAGCTTGGTGTTAGCCCCCAAACTTTAGCTAACTGGGCTAGTACCGGCTGCGTATCGATCCCGTTCTACAAGGTAGGAAAAAAGAAGGTCATTTATCATAAGTCAGACCTTGACGCCTATCTTGCATCAGTTCGTCAGACTCAAACTGTGTGAGGCGGGATATGTCATATAAAACAAAAGCGGCACTGCAAGGCCGCCAATGTAACTACAGAAAAAATAAGCCAAGCCAGATTACCACACTGATCGATCAGGTCAATAACCTTGGGCGAGTTGCTAATATGCAACTCGGTATTACCATGCAGAAAGGGCAAGCGAAGCGATGCGACAAAAAGTGCATCGGTCATAAGTTAACCGCGCCATTGGCGCAGTTAATCAGAGATGCGCGCATATCTGCTCACACCGTTCTAGTAATACCCAGCGCAATATTGCGCCCACTGATTTCATTGGCTTTCTCACAATCAAAATCATTCGCTACCTGGTGGGTATGTCCAGATCTGGATATACCCCAACCTATTGATTTATGCGAAATACTGCAATGCAGGAAGTCTACGCCAATGGCTGACACCCTAAGCAGGAAATCCAGCTTAGCCGAGGGGGAAATTCCACCCTTGAAACAAAATCATAGGGTTATAGCTCAACCCTCTGGTGCTTCTTTGGCCTTTTTACGCTGGCGGCGTTTGATCTCGCCTTTGGCGGCAGTCACGAGAAACCCAGCAGTGCTTTCTCCTTCGACCTTTAGCTGCTCGATATCTTCCATTACATCATGTGGAATTCGAACAGTTGTCATTTGTGATTTTGCGTTCTTTGCACCTGTTGCCATTACTGGATCTCCGTATATTAGGTGTATGTCAGTATACGCAGAAATAATAATAAAAAAAGGCTTGAAGTGTATTTCACTTATGTGTAGCGTTAAAAACATAGGTGAAATACACCTTGAAATGACGAGGCCCAGAAGTGTTGGAGCACTAACCGGGCCTCTTACCACCAACGATAGAATAAGTATCGAGGTAGCTATGTTAAATCATACCCAAACTCGCCCTAAATATCAGTATCGTTTTCTGGCTCTGCATCGTTCAGATCGCAGTGCTGTACCCTGTCGCTTATCGGTCGAGGCTTTTACTGAGAAAGAAGCCCGTCAGGTTTTGTCTGCTCACTTCATCCTTTCCCTTGCTGCTCGCCTGCCAGTTAGTGAGGTAAGCCATGCGTAAATCAGAAATGGCGGTGGCTATGGTAACCCTCCAGCAGGCACAAAGAGCAAGCGCGGTCATTCGTGCACTTCGTCATTCTTGGGTAGGGCTTCCGGGCCATGAAGTTGAATTACTGCTTGAAATGTCTTCGGAGTATGCCGACTCAGTGACCGAGTACCTGATCAACCTTTCAGGCGAGGAGATCAGCCATGCATGAACTAAAGCCCAATGAGCAGATAAACAGACTGAGCGGTGCTATCAAAGATATGGATTGCCTGTCACAGCAAGCATTGTCGGAAATCGTAGCCATTACTGATCTGTTGCTGCACTGGATGGAATCCCCAAAATGTTATCAACGCATGCATATGATGGCCGACGCGCTAAATCTCATCTCCTACAGGGCGCAGGAAACCATTGAGAATGTTGGACGTGAAGCGGAATCAGTGGGTTGCGAATACATCGATCATGAGCGTCAGCGCCGCCTTGTAGCTGCGAAAAAGTACAAGATTGGAGGGGCTGACCATGAATGATATTTATCATGTTCTGGTAAATCATGATTTTAGCAAGGTATCTGACGAGAAGTTAGATGAGCACAATAATATCTACTGTGGTGCCAGCATGGCTATTAATTCTGCGATACAGGTTATCGGCAATCTGCTGCTGGAAGTTTCAGAAAGCGAAGGATATTCAGGGGAAGAAGCTATCCGCGACCTGCATTTAATAGGTTCGGCACTCAGACACCTTCCCCGTATGGCCCAAGCACTGGAGCAAAATGGTAGTTCTATTGCGTTCGAGCAAGAGAAGCGCAAGGGGGCCAAAAAATGATTAGCACATTGAAATTTAACGAGCTGGAAAAGCGTGTTGCAGCCCTTGAGCTGGCTTTAGCTGCCATGCAACGCAAAGGCTCAGTACCGGAAGGTATGGCACCCCTTACCACTCTGGCGGCTGAAATGGGGCTATCCACCTGTAAAGCGGAAGAACTGGCGAGAAATTGTGGTGTGATGATAGTTCGTCATGGCAATGGTCACGCAGTGCATGAGGCTAAATTCCGTGAAGCGGCGCTGATCGTTATCAAGGGGGCTAAGCGTAAATACGGTAGCAAATACTGGTATCACCCGCTGATCGGCAAATTCACCATGTCAGCGAGGCCACAGCTATGAGTAAGCCACAGAAGGTTAGTGTTAACCAATGGCCCAATGAACTGTTTTCCTGCGTCTATCGTTGGGTTAATGGTCGCCCGATTGAGAAAGCTGTGATAGCAAAAGCCATATTGCAAACCACAACGGGGACGCCTCTCAATTGTCTGGCGATAAGACTGGGTTCTTTCGCTATTGGGACAGTTACGCCGGAGTGGTTAGCTGACAATGGCTTCCATTCAGCCAAATCACCGGAATACGCACGGGAGAAACGAGAAGCGGTGGTACTTGAGTTTATCAGCCGTCCTGATCTGGTGGCTGTATTAGCCAATGCCGACCGCATTAACTCCCTGTTTAATGTTGTTCCCGCTGATGAACCGGCTGTAATCCCGGCACTTAACCAAATGGGGCCAAGCCAGCGCGGTGAGGTACTTTTGGCCCGTTATGACGGTGATTTAGCCGTACATGGTGATTCGGATGCTGTACATCATTACAACGGCATAATCTGGCAACCTGTTTCAGATAAGGCGCTGTCGCGGGAAATGGCGGCTATCTTTATGGAATCAAGGGTTCCTTACTCCATGCCGGCTATGAAGAACGCCGTTGATACCATGAAATTGAGCCTGCCAATAATGGGTACCACTGCACGTAATCTGATTGGCTTTAGCAATGGTGTATTTGATACCCGAGAGGGGGTATTCAGAGAACACCGGCAAGAGGACTGGTTATTGATCGCCAGTGATGTGGAGTTTATCCAGGCAGAGGAAGGGGAATCACTGGCCACCCACTCTCCCGCGTTCTGGAAGTGGCTTAACTGGTCAACGGCCGGTAATGCCCGGAAAGCCGATCGAGTGCTGGCTGCGTTGTATATGGTGATGGCGAACCGGTATGACTGGCAGCTATTTCTTGAGATAACCGGCGCGGGTGGTAGTGGTAAAAGTGTACTGGCGGAGATCTGCACCATGCTGGCAGGGAAAGCCAACACCGTATCAGCCAGTATGAAGGCACTCGAAGAGCCAAGGGAAAGGGCGCTGATAGTGGGGTATTCTCTGATCATCATGCCTGATATGTCGCGCTATGCCGGTGACGGGGCAGGGATTAAAGCTATCACCGGTGGGGATAAGGTCGCGATAGACCCGAAACACAAAGCGCCTTACTCGACACGGATCCCGGCTGTTATTTTGGCCGTGAACAATAACGCCATGTCATTTAGCGACCGAAGCGGAGGTATATCCCGGCGTCGGGTTATTTTCAACTTCTCGCAGGTTGTGCCAGAGAATGAGCGTGATCCGATGTTGTCAGAAAAGATAGAGGCAGAGCTGCCGGTTATCATTCGCCACTTACTGACACGCTTTGCAGATCAGGGAGAAGCTAAACGGCTTTTGTTCGAACAGCAGAAATCAGAAGAGGCGTTGGCTATTAAGCGTGAAGGTGACTCGCTGGTGGACTTCTGCGGCTACCTAATGGCATCGGTGCAGTGTGACGGCTTGTTTATCGGCAATGCTAGCATTATACCGTTCAGCCCACGGAAGTACCTGTACCACGCCTATCTTGCTTATATGCAGAGTAATGGGTTGAGTAAGCCGATCTCACTTAACCGGTTCGCTACTGATATGCCGGGTTCAATGGCTGAGTATGGAAAAGAGTACATCAGGAAGAAAAGCACCAAAGGAAATATGCGCTCTAACATCCGGCTGGCTGATGATGCCGATGAGTGGCTACCGGCTGCAACAGGAGGTACAGAGTAAAAGTTATTGAATAAGTCTCCACCCGTCTCCACTCAGTGAAATAGATATTATAAAACATAGAGTTAATGGGTGGAGACCTTTAAATAGAGTCTCCACCTAGTCTCCACCTCTCCACCCATATCTAAAAAAGTGGAGGTTTAGAGTGGTGACTTACGGAGACCTAAAACAGTAGTCACCACCTATTAATGTTATGATTTATATAGTGAAATTGTCTTGGGTGGAGAGGTGGAGACTTAAAAGCATAATTTATTTTTTAAGGAGGCTATATGCCTGTGACTTTACAAGACATCAAAGAACATCATGATTATTATGGCATCGCTGATATATGTACGACGCATACTACTGATTATCGGCAATTGTTGAAAGATGGTGCATTTTTATGGATTGACTCTCATGATTTTGTTCGTAGTACGTTTTCAGAGGAAATACTAGCGACGAATCGTGAGCAGTTGGACGCACTTATCGAGCATTTGCAGGAATATCGGGATCGGATGCCAAAACCACCTGAGTGGATGAGCGAACAATAAAAATATTAATAAGCCCTGTATGCCTTAACAGGGCAGTAATCTTTATTGGTTTTTCCCCCTAATGAACATTATCTTATCGTCAGGATTTAATCGCTCTCCCTCTGGAATGGGTACACCCAAACACAACTGCACCTCTTGCATTGTATATATGTTTAGTATTCCTTGATTGGTTAATGGGCCATCATACCCATTTGAAAGATATATCAATTTGTTAGTCGCTTTTTTTATTTCTTCTGGACTGGGAATTCCGAAAGGTTTGTATATATATTTATAAGCTGGTACTAAGTGAGTTGCGGCATGCAATATAGATGAATGCTGTCTCATTATTTTACATGTAGAGACCATGTTCTCGTTGTCTGGCCCTTTTGGGTTTCCCAAAACATTGGCATAAAAAACCAAATCATAAACTATTTTCGATATGGCTTTTTTTAAGTCGTTAATCGGATCTATTATTAACTTCATAATAATTTGTCCAATCACGTATACCAAAACACCAGAAAATACTGTGATAAATACTGTCATATTTCCTCTCATGAGCCTCAACTGAAACAGTCTCATAATACCTTGATATTCGTAAGGTAAGAATAGAATTGTAAATGTTTTGTCCTCATGCTTACCTATGCTTACCCCTCGATAGTTGAGGGGTTTTCTTTATTATTTTCATGTATATCTTGAAGGGTGACACTCCGACGGGAGCCGTCACTTTAGCCGTTTAGCGCCCACCTTTCCGCACTGGAATTCTGTTAAACGGCTTTACCTTTTAAGTTGGTTTCCCGTCTGTATTCACACTTACGGAAGCCACTATGAAAAAATTGTTAGAGTTACGCCAGAAGAAAGCCGAGTTAGCCACACAAATGCGCTCACTGCTGACCAAGACCGAAGATGAAAAACGCAGCCTTACCCCCGAAGAAGCCACTCAGTTTGATGAAATCCGTGCTCAGGCAGAAGCCCTATTTACAGAAATCACCCGTTATGAATCCCTTGCTGATGAAGAGCGCACACAGGCCGGTAAAGCCAAGCCTGTAGACGATGGTAAAAAAGTGACCAATGACGAGTTACGCCATTACATCATGACCGGCGAAACCCGCATGTTATCCACTACCGTGAATGAGAGCGGCGGCTATTCGGTTATCCCTGAGCTGGACAGTGAAATTATGCGCATGTTGGCTGATGAGTCAGAAATGCGCCAAATTTGCACCGTCAAAACCACCAAATCCAACGAGTATAAAAAACTTGTGTCCGTGGGTGGCGCGGCGGTAGGTCGAGGCGTAGAAGGTGAAGCCCGTACCGAAACCGCGACACCTAAGCTGGAAGAGGTCAGTATCAAGCTGAACCCAATCTATGCTTACCCGAAAACCACGCAGGAAATCCTTGATTTTAGTGATGTGGATATCATGGGCTGGTTGACCGAAGAAATCAGCGACACCTTTATTGAGACCGAAGAAACCGACTTAGTTAACGGTGATGGTACCAAAAAGGCTAAAGGCTTCCTGTCTTACCCTCGTGCTGCAACCGGTGACCGTACTCGCCCATTCGGAACGCTGGAAAAAATGGTTACTGCCGGTAATGACCCTACCGCTGACGAATTGATTGATCTGGTCTTTAAACTCCGCCGCCGCTACCGCAAAAATGCTGTTTGGGTGATGAACTCCAATAGTGCTGCCATGCTGCAAAAGATTAAAAACGGTAATGGTGATTATATCTGGCGTGACCGTCTGCAAGCTGGCGATCCGGATATGTTGCTGGGCCATCCAGTGCGCTATCTGGAAAACATGCCCGATGCTGAACCGGGTAAACCAGTAATTGCTATAGGTGACTTCAAGCGCGGCTATTTCATCGTCGATCATGAAACAGGCACCCGCACCCGTCCTGACAATATCACCGAACCGGGCTTCTACAAGGTTCACACTGATAAGTATCTGGGTGGTGGGCTGGTGGACTCCAACGCGATCAAAGTTCTCGAAATCGCAGAGTAAGCAACAGGGGCTACGGCCCCTTTCTTATCAGGGAGTTTACCAATGAAAGATACCGATTTTGAGATCCGCACCGCCAGCTTATCCACCAGCGATAAAAAGTTAGTGGGTTATGCCGTGAAATGGAATAGCCGCTCAGAGGTGCTGTGGGATGAGTTTGTCGAGCAGTTTGCCCCAAATGCCTTTAAAGCCAGCCTTGCAGCTGGTACCGATGTTCGCGCTTTGTTTGAGCATGACTATACCGCGCTGTTAGGTCGCACCCAGTCAAACACCCTCGTATTGAGTGAGGATGCTACCGGTCTGCGTTTTGAATTGACCCCACCCGATACCCAGTTAGGCCGTGATGTGCTGACCATGGTTGAGCGTGGCGATATATCAGGCATGAGCTTTGGTTTCCGTGCATTAAAAGACCAGTGGGACAGTACCAAACAGCCTTATGTCCGTACGGTGTTGGCGGCTGAACTACGGGAAATTACCGTGACCAGCTTACCGGCCTACCGTGAAACGGATGTTCAGATAGCCAAGCGTTCACTGTTAGCCCAACACCCGGAGCTGGTGGATCTGTCTCTGCGTTCCCATTGGGCTTATCTGGCGGGGTTGTGATATGTGGCCGTTCAAACGCAAGACCGAAAACCGCTCAATGACCATTGATGAGTTTATGGCACTGGCTGGTATTCCCAATACGGGGGCTGGTGAACATGTGTCTGCTGCTACTGCCGAATCTCTGCCGGCTGTTATGAATGCTGTGACCGTTATCAGTGAAGCCGTGGCCTCGATGCCGTGTTACCTGTACCGGGTTCAGAATGAGAAAAGAGAATGGTTATCGGAGCATCCAGTTGATTACCTGCTGAATGAATACCCGAATGACTGCCAGACCCCTTACCAATTCAAACGCACGATGATGCGTCATTGTCTGCTCAATGGTAACGCTTATGCCGTTATCGAATGGGGCAAGGATGGCAAGCCGCAATCACTGCATTCTTACCCACCTCGCGCCGTGGTACCCAAGCGTCTGAGCAATCACCGATTCGCCTACACCATTACGCACCCGGACGGCACGGTAAAAACGTACCTTCAGGAAGAAATCTTGCATCTGCGACATGCTACTGAAGATGGTTTCCTTGGGCGTTCTCCGATCACTGTCTGTCGTGAAACGGTTGGGCTGGGACTTGCTCAACAACGTCATGGCTCGTCGGTGATGAATAACGGCCTGATGGCTTCCGGCGTGTTGACAACCGGTGACTGGTTGGACGGGCCAAAAGGCGCTAAGGCACTGGAAGCACTGGAGCGCTACAAAGGCGCACGCAATGCCGGTAAAACGCCGATTATCGAAGGTGGCATGAAGTATGAGCAGTTAGGCATGAGCAATCAGGATGCTGAGTGGTTGGCTTCTCGCCGCTTCACCATTGAAGACATCGCCCGGATATTCAATATCAGCCCAATATTCCTGCAAGAGTATTCCAACAGCACCTACAGCAATTTCAGCGAGGCCAGCCGTGCTTTTCTGTCTCAAACCTTACGCCCCTGGCTAACTAATTTTGAGCAACAGGTTAAAGCTTCTCTTCTGGTGGCCAGTCACCCGGTTCAGGTTCGCTATCAGGTGGAGTTTGACACTGCCGACTTGCTACGGGCCAATCCTCAAGAACGTTTTCGCAGTTACGAAACCGCCATTAAATCCGGTGTGATGTCTCCGAATGAAGCGCGTGAACGTGAGGGGATGCCAGCGTATGCCGGTGGTGAGGAATTCAGTCAGGCATGGAAACAGACTGTACAGGTGAAAGCAGCTGACGATAAGGAAGTTATATGAGTAATTCATTAATTACGTTGGAAGATGTGAAACTTCAGTGTCGGATTGAACCTGAATTCACTGAGGAAGACAGTCTGATCCAAATTTATATCGATGCTGCGCTGGAGGTTTGCCAGCGTCACATTGGTAAACGTTTTGATGATGGATTGGAATTTACGTCAGCAATGAAAGTTGGTTGTTTGATGTATGTGACACAACTTTATGAAGGTAGATCAATGGTTGCTGACCTTACGATTAAAGAAGTCCCATTGACCATATCTCACTTGTGGACGGTATATCGCGAACCGGGGATTTACTAATGCCAGTCCATCCATTGAAACGTTGTAGTTATCCCGGATGCCGCGCACGTGTGAAGGCTGGCCGCTGTGCCGAGCATAAACGTGAAGCCAGTGCACAGGTCACAGCCAACCGGGGAACCCGCACCTCACGCGGCTATTCCAACCGTTGGGGTAAATACCGTCTGATGTACCTGAAAGCCAATCCCTTATGCGTTGATTGTGAGAAGAAAGGCCTCTATATCCCGGCCAAGATAGTTGATCACATCATCCCGATTGATGGCGAGAGTGATGTGTTGTTCTGGCCCGCCAGCAATCATCAGGGGTTGTGCGCCAGCTGCCATAGCCGTAAGACCACCACCCAAGACCCGCTAACCAAACAGCAGCGTAAAGCCGGTAAGTTCAAGCCCCAAGAGGAAGAAGCCTCCCACCGTTGGGACTGGATATACGAGGCGGGTAAGGAGTAACAAATCATGACGGAGCAAGAGCAAAATCAATTGGTTAAGTCACTGATTAATAGCCGTGAAAGGTTCAAGCGGACACATAATAAAACGCCAGAGCAAGCCATGACGCGGCGCACATCACAGCGTGACCGGGACATCATGGATTCATTTCGAAACCGGTGACGAGGCGCAGGGCAAGGGGTGGGGGAGGTTTGAGGACAAAACCCCTCTCCGCTGGAACCACCCGCCCCCTCAAATTTTTACGTGCGGTATTTTTTTTGAAAATAAAACTCATGGGAAATAAGCAGTTATGGCAAGAGCACCTAAACCACTGGCCTACCTCGATGAAATAGCTACCGGGGAATGGAAGGCGAGAGCAAAACAATTAATGGAACGTGGCGATCTGATCGATGCCGATTGGCGCAACCTAGAATTGTACTGTGTCAATTATTCGATGTACCGCAAAGCCGTGGCAGATCTGGCAAAGCGCGGGTTCAGCATTGTGAATAGTCAGGGTAGCGAAAGCCGCAACCCTTCACTTAGCGCCAAGTCTGACGCCGAAAAAGTGATGATAAAAATGTCGTCGTTGCTGGGCTTTGATCCGGTATCTCGCCGCCGTAATCCGGTGGAAGTTGAGGAGGCAGACGCCCTTGACAGCCTATAATCAGTACGCACTAGACGTTAAAAACGGCAAGATACCAGCCTGTGCGCGGCTAAAACAGGCCGTTGAGCGGTACTTTAATGACTTGAATAACCTGCTTTATACGTTCGATGGTGCCACCGTAGAGCGCTTTATTGCCTTCTCTCACCTCTGCCCCCACGTAAAAGGCCCGCTACGGGGTCAGCCTATCGTGCTGGAGCCTTGGCAACAATTTGCCTTTGCCTGTTTGTTGGGGTTCAAGGTGGCAGCTACAGGCCGCAGGAAGTACCGTAGTGCTTACATTCAGGTACCCCGTAAGAATGCCAAATCAACCGTGGCCGCTATTCTGGCTAACTGGTTTCTGGTGATGGAACCGGGCCAGCAAGATATCTATACCGCCGCCGTGAGTCGTGATCAGGCGCGTATCGTGTTTGATGATGCCCGTCAGATGAGCCTTATCTCAAAGCCCTTGAGAAAGCGCCTCACTATTCAACAGCACAAACTGATTTATGCCAAAACCAACAGCCTATTAAAGCCACTGGCCTCCAAAGCCTCGACCATTGAAGGGACTAACCCCAGTCTGGCGGTGGTGGATGAGTACCATCTTCACCCGGATAACGCCGTTTATTCGGCGCTTGAGTTGGGAATGGGTGCCCGGCCAGAGGGGATACTCTTTGCTATCACCACTGCGGGTAGCAACGTGGTTTCAGCCTGTAAGCAACATTATGACTATTGCTGCCAGATATTGGCCGGTGAAGAACAAAATGAATCTTTATTTGCCCTAATCTACGAACTGGACGACGAGAGCGAAGTTGAGCAGCCCGAACAATGGATTAAGGCTAACCCTAATCTGGGTGTTTCTGTTGATGTTACGGCACTGACTGACACCATCAATAAGGCGCGGGGCATTCCCTCTCAATGGGTCGAGATGCTGACTAAGCGCTTTAATATCTGGTGTCAGGGTGAAACACCGTGGATGGGAGCCGGAGCATGGGATGCCTGTAAAGCCGATTATAGTGAGGATGATTTAGCCGGTCTGGAGTGTTACGCCGGGTTAGACCTGTCATCAACCAGTGATATTACCAGTGTGTGCTACTCGTTCCCGGTTGAGAACCGTGTATTGCTGCTTACCCGCCACTATATCCCCGAAGCCCAGTTGAATAATGCCGCCAATAAGAACCGGGCCATATATAGGCAATGGGTTAAAAGTGGCTGGATACGCACCACACCGGGCGACTGTATCGATTATGACCGCATCCGTGATGATGTACTGGCAGACAGTCAGCGATTCGGTATCAAGCTGGTGGGATTCGATACGTGGAACGCCACCCATCTTAGAACACAGCTACAAGGTGCCGGTCTGGATGTCGAGCCGTTCCCGCAAACCTACATGAAATTTAGCCCGGTAGCCAAGTCTGCCGAGGTGTTCGTTAATCGCAAGGTAATTCAGCACAACGGCGATCCGGTCTTGGCTTGGGCGATGAGCAACGTTGTGATGGAAACCGACGCCAACGCCAATATCAAGCCGAACAAGAAGAAGGCCGCCAATAAGATAGACCCGGCGATCGCCTTCCTGATGAGCTTTGGCACTTACCAGATTGAACATGAAGACTTTGCGTACACCTTGAGCGAAGAACAGCAACAGCGGCTTAAAGCCTTTGACGGAATTTAACAGGAGAAAACAGTATGAACTCATTAAATAACGAACAGGTAAAAACAATCCGGCTTTATGGCCCACTGAAACAATTCACCGAAAATAAAGACGGTGTTTTCCGTTTTGCGGCAAGTACGACGCAAGAAGCTATTAAAGCCTGTTGTGTATTATTGCCGGGCTTTGAGCGTTTTCTTAATGAAGCAAAAGATAAAGGGCTTACGTTCGCTGTTTTTAAAGGCAAACGTAATATTTCTCAAGATGAGCTTGAATTTAATATTGGCAATGAAGAAATAAGAATTGCTCCGATCATTATTGGTAGTAAAAAGGCCGGACTGTTTCAAACTATCTTGGGAGCGATTCTTATTGCAGCAACATTGTGGAACCCAACAGCGGCTTTAATGTCGGCGGGTGTTGCCAATGGCATGATGATGGCCGGCGCTTCTATGGCGCTGGGTGGTGTAGTTCAAATGCTCTCGCCCCAGCAAGGTGGGCTAGCAATGCGAGAATCGCCGGAAAATAAACCATCTTATGCATTCGGCGGCCCGGTCAACTCAATCGCTCAAGGTAATCCGGTACCTCTTGGATATGGCAAGCGCCGAATAGGTGGAGCACTAATATCCGCGGGTATTCATGCCGAAGATCAGATGTAAGGAGGTATCAACTATTAGTGAGCTATCGTTGTAATAGTGAAATGGGTATATTGTATAAGCAGCGATAGTTTGCCTTAATGTTCAAGGGGATTGACATGAGTAGTGACGATTTTTACAACAAAATAGATCAAAGTATCTTTAAATCAAATTCAGCCGAAGAGTCTCGAAAAGAACTAGTTGCCCAGAGAAGGGAATACCTGAAAGAAATAATTCTTCGACTTATTCCAATAGTCAAAGAGCATGAAAAAGAACTGGTTGAAAGAAATATAAATGTAAAAGTTGAGTCTTCGGACAGATACATTACCTTTAAGCTCAAGTATGGAAATGGTGGATACGATGACCTTTTCTTTGGAGAAGGTAAGAATTTCGATGGGACGTTCTGTTTTCTAAAGTATTTTACTGGTGATAAAGGTGGAAGCTATGAGTCCACTGATGGATTTCATTACACCGAAAACAATTGGAATGATGAGGTGTATGTCAAAAAACTAGAAGCCCACATCAAAGACTTCGTTAATTATTCTGAGCGTCACGGTGGTTTTTAAACTTTAGGAAATATGAACAAGATATCTCGCTTTTCGAACCCAGTTTAAAAATTTTTGATATCAGATGTTACCGCTCTGAGGTATCCCATAAGTATCCCAGAAATAACAAAGGAGTTACGCTATTAACGTAACTCCTTGTTTTGTTTGGTGGCCCCTACTGGACTTGAACCAGTGACCAAGCGATTATGAGTCGCGTGCTCTAACCAACTGAGCTAAGGGGCCAAACTTGGACGCTGATTATACGGTAGTTTTTATCCTGCGGTCTAGAGCTGATAAATCAGATGGGTATTTTCTGCGCAATTTTAAGCGTTTTTAAGCATATAGTGGAAAATAGTAAGCCAATATTAGTATCGGAATCAGAGTTTAAGCCAAAAAGAAAAACCCCGGCATGCCGGGGTTTTTGTGTGCTTGTCACTGCAACTGACGATTAATCGTCCAGGAAGCTGCGCAGCACTTCAGAGCGGCTTGGGTGACGCAGTTTACGCAGCGCCTTAGCTTCGATCTGACGGATACGTTCACGGGTGACGTCGAACTGTTTGCCCACTTCTTCCAGAGTGTGGTCAGTGTTCATATCGATACCGAAACGCATACGCAGAACTTTCGCTTCACGCGCGGTCAGGCCCGCTAACACGTCGTGAGTGGCAGAGCGCAGGCTCTCAGAGGTTGCAGAGTCCAGCGGCAGCTCCAGAGTGGTATCTTCAATGAAATCGCCCAGATGTGAATCTTCATCATCACCGATTGGGGTTTCCATTGAGATTGGCTCTTTCGCAATCTTCAACACTTTACGGATCTTGTCTTCCGGCATTAGCATGCGTTCAGCCAGCTCTTCCGGTGTTGGCTCACGGCCCATCTCTTGCAGCATCTGGCGCGAAATACGGTTGAGTTTGTTAATGGTCTCAATCATATGCACCGGAATACGGATGGTACGAGCCTGGTCCGCGATAGAGCGGGTGATCGCCTGACGAATCCACCAAGTTGCATAGGTTGAGAATTTATAACCCCGACGGTATTCGAATTTATCTACTGCTTTCATCAAGCCGATATTACCTTCCTGAATTAAATCAAGGAATTGTAATCCACGGTTGGTGTATTTTTTCGCAATAGAGATAACCAGACGCAGGTTAGCCTCGACCATTTCTTTCTTGGCGCGACGTGCTTTCGCTTCACCGATAGACATACGGCGGTTGATGTCTTTCACTTGCTCAATAGTCAGGCCGGTTTCTTCTTCGATCTGACGTAGTTTCTGCAAGCTACGTTGCACATCGTCCGAAACATCTTTCAGTTTTTCAGACCATGGTTTGCCCATAGCCACTGCTGCCGCAAACCAAGTATCGCTGGTTTCATTGCTGGCAAACAGGGTAACGAAGTTTTTCTTCGGCATTTTGCACTGTTCAACACACAGCTTCATGATGATACGTTCTTGAGTACGAACGCGGTCCATCATGGCACGCATGTTATTGACCAGATAGTCAAATTGCTTCGGCACCAGGCGGAACTGTTTGAACACTTCAGAAAGCTTCAGAATTTCAGCAGCAGCCTTGGCGTGGCTACGACCATTTTTCTTGATCTCCATGCGTGCGTTTTCATACTGCTCACGCAAATCGCTGAATTTCTGGCGCGCCAGCTCTGGGTCGATGCTGTTGTCGTCTTCTTCTTCGTCTTCGTCTTCATCTTCGTCGTCGTCGTCATCCATCTCTTCGGTGGATAATTCAGAACCAACGTGAGTTGCCGTAGGCGCAATATCTTCTTCGGCGTTTGGATCAACAAAGCCGGTGATCAGGTCAGATAGACGGGCTTCGCCCGCTTCAACACGATCATATTGTTCCAACAGGTAAGTAATAGCTTCAGGGTATTCAGCAACCGAGCACTGAACCTGATTGATACCGTCTTCGATACGTTTGGCGATATCAATCTCGCCTTCACGCGTCAATAGTTCAACGGTACCCATTTCGCGCATGTACATACGCACCGGGTCAGTAGTACGCCCGATTTCGGATTCAACACTGGACAACACCTGTGCAGCAGCTTCAGCCGCGTCATCGTCGGTATCAGTGGTGTTCTCGGCCAGCATTAAATCATCGGCATCAGGGGCTTCTTCCAGCACCTGTATGCCCATGTCATTAATCATCTGGATGATGTCTTCGATCTGATCGGAATCGACGATATCTTCCGGCAGATGGTCATTGACCTCAGCATAGGTCAGATAGCCTTGCTCCTTACCACGGGTGACAAGTAGCTTCAGCTGTGACTGCGGGTTTTGCTCCATAAGACGGTATCCACACTTCAGAGTATTTGGGTTGGTGTCGGTCGGCGAAACCGCCAACAATAGCATTTGGGGCTTTTTTTTGTCGCCGTGGCCCGCTATGACGGCATATTGTGGGGATTTTCCCCCACATTTATCGGCAATTAAGCCGTTAGGTGATTCATTTTTTTCTGGCTAACGCCAGATTCAAAGACCAAAGTTCTTTACGTTCTTCGGCGTTTAATCCATGTGTACGATCACGCGCTATGAGTGTTTCCTGACGTTGCTCCAATATGGAGTCATACAGGCTGGTTAGCGTGTCGACAAAAGTCTGTTCAACCATATCCTCAACAATCATGTGGTTCCATGTTGCGAGAGTTTCAAGCTGTTGGCTGAATTTATTATCACGATACAGTTCTAATAACTGCCCGGTTGTCAGCCCTGGTTGAGCCAAACAGGTTTCAACCAATTCTATAAATAACGGCAAACCCGCTAACTTAGCTTGCTCTACGCCCTGTAATGACGGGATGAGTGTTGCGAGTTGCGGATTTTGAACCAGTAGCCCTATAAGTATACGCATGGTTGTGCGTTTTAGCTGGGGCGGCTGATAGCTATTTATATTTTCAGCCAGTTTCGGCATCAGCTTGTCTAATTGGCTGTCATCAAGCAGGCCCAGCTTATTGCCGAGTTGCTGGCGGAGGTAAAGTCGTAAGGTTTCACCGGGTACCTGGCTGATTAAAGGAAGCGCCAGAGTGCTTAATTTGGCTCGCCCGTCTGGGCTGCTCAAATCCACTTGTGGCATCAATGTTTCGAACAAGAAAGTTGAGAGTGGCTGGGCCTCCTCCATCCGTTGTTCGAATGCATCTTTTCCTTCTTTTCGCACCAAAGTATCTGGGTCCTCACCATCAGGCAAAAACATAAAGCGTAGCTGACGCCCATCATTTAGATAGGGCAGCGCCGTTTCTAATGCACGCCAGGCCGCATCTCTACCCGCACGATCGCCGTCATAACAGCAAATTACGTTATCTGTAGCGCGGAATAATAATTGAATATGCTCCGCGGTAGTCGCTGTGCCCAGTGAGGCAACGGCATAATCAATACCAAATTGCGCCAGAGCTACCACATCCATATAACCCTCAACCACGAGCAACCGTGTTGGGTTAGGATGGTTCACCTGCGCTTCATACAAGCCGTATAACTGGCGGCCCTTATGAAAAATTTCTGTTTCCGGGGAGTTGAGGTATTTCGGCACTCCATCACCCAGAACTCGCCCACCAAAGGCGATTACCCGCCCGCGTTTATCGCGAATAGGGAACATGACGCGCTCACGAAAACGATCGTAAGTCCGCCCTGTATCATTAGTCACCAGCATTCCGGCATCGTTCAGCGCGGTACGGCTTTCACCATCGCGTCCAAAGCGTTTTAAAGCATTGTCCCAACCCGGGGGAGCAAAACCGATAGCGAAATGTTGGATAATTTCTTCACTCAAACCGCGACGTTTAAGGTATTCGCGTGCCTGATTGGCGGTCTGGCCCTTGAGTGACTGCTGATAGAAGGCGTTTAGGCTTTCCATCAATTGATAAAGACTTTGTCGTTGATGACGTTCAATTTGGGTGGTGCCGGTTCCTGCCTCGTAAGGCACTTCCAGCCCATGCATAGTGGCTAATTCTTCGATACTTTCGACAAACTCCAGTCTGTCGTAATTCATCAAGAAATCAACAGCATTACCATGCGCACCACAGCCGAAACAGTGATAAAACTGCTTTTCGCCGTTAACGGTGAATGAGGGTGTTTTCTCATGATGGAACGGACAGCACGCATGATAATTTTTGCCTTGCTTCTTCAGCTTTACCCGAGCATCGATAAGATCGACGATGTCGGTGCGAGCCAGCAAGTCATTGATAAATACACGTGGAATTCGTCCGGCCATAAGCCCCTATTCGGTCAGTCCATAAACGAGAACAAGCCGCGCATTCCTTTCGGAAGGCACGGCCTTCGTATGCAACTACTCGATCTGCGCGTTCTTAGAACATAAAAAACTACGCGATGGGGTTACCCCCGAAGAATTAATACAGACGAGTGCGGCGTGCGTTTTCGCGAGCCAATTTCTTCGCGTGACGTTTTACAGCAGAAGCTTTAGCGCGTTTACGTTCGGTAGTCGGTTTTTCATAGAATTCACGACGACGAACTTCAGCTAAAACACCTGCTTTTTCACAAGAGCGTTTGAAACGACGAAGAGCTACGTCGAATGGCTCGTTTTCACGTACTTTAATTACCGGCATGTGCCTCTCACCTCAATAGAAATCGGTTTGCTGCTGGCCAATCGCCAGCCTTCTCAAAATGGTGCGGAATTTTACTTCAATGGATGCTGCTTTGTAAAGCACCACAGCAAATTGAAACAGGCACGCCCCTGTGATGTCGCCCCCGTTCTTTACAAGAAAGTTGGTGCCAAGGGTGCGACGGCCGCTGATTATATACTAAACAGGGCAATTTATCGAATTTATCAACATTATTTTCAAATGTGACAACTATCAACAACATTCAGGATATCAATGCGCCAAAATGCCGTTTTTCCGTTCAATTTAGGATCAGAAATCATGACGGGCGACAGGGTTATGCTAAACTATCGGCCGCACGTGAATGATGGGAAATGTAATGCGAGTTTTGGGTATAGAAACATCCTGCGATGAAACCGGAATTGCAGTGTATGACGAAGAAACCGGTCTGTTAGCTAACCAATTGTACAGTCAGGTTAAATTGCATGCTGATTATGGCGGCGTCGTTCCTGAGCTGGCTTCCCGTGATCATGTGCGCAAAACAGTGCCATTGATTCAGGCTGCATTGAAAGAAGCCAATTTGAGCGCCAAAGACATTGATGGCGTGGCGTATACCGCAGGCCCAGGGTTGGTCGGTGCATTGTTGGTCGGCGCGACTATCGGCCGGGCATTAGCTTTTGCCTGGGGTGTTCCCGCTGTGCCTGTTCATCATATGGAAGGCCATTTATTGGCACCGATGCTTGAAGATAATGCACCGGAATTTCCGTTTGTCGCGTTACTCGTCTCCGGCGGTCACACGCAATTAATCAGTGTGACCGGCATTGGTGAATATCTGTTATTGGGCGAATCTGTTGATGATGCAGCAGGTGAAGCATTTGATAAAACAGCTAAATTACTAGGTCTGGATTATCCCGGTGGGCCAATGTTGTCGCGTATGGCACAGCTTGGCACGGCGGGGCGCTTTACTTTCCCGCGGCCAATGACTGACCGCCCTGGGCTGGATTTTAGTTTTTCCGGCTTAAAAACTTTTGCTGCGAACACCATTCGTTCCAATGGTGATGATGATCAGACTCGTGCCGATATTGCGCGTGCTTTTGAAGATGCAGTGGTTGACACTCTGGCTATCAAATCAAAACGCGCTCTGGATCAAACTGGTTTTAAACGCTTAGTGATTGCCGGCGGAGTGAGTGCTAACCGTACTTTGCGCACTAAATTGGCCGAAATGATGCAAAAGCGTGGCGGTGAAGTGTTTTACGCCCGGCCAGAGTTTTGCACCGATAATGGCGCGATGATCGCCTATGCTGGGTTGATCAGGCTGAAAAGTGGTGTGAATAGTGAGTTGAGTGTGTCGGTCAGACCGCGCTGGCCGTTGGCTGAGTTGCCGAAAGTCTGATCAGAAAGTCTGAGCGGGGCTGCGGCTGCGTTGCCGCAGTCATTCAAAATACTCATGGACAAGAGTCCATTGCATTTTTTCATTCCTTTGCGCCTTACCTCGCTCATGCTCAGTCATTCTGATAGGGGTGTCGAACGGCTGAGTGTTGCCGCAGCCATTCTCGATTTTGAGGAAAACTAATCTTCTTTCTCTTCTAATTCTGCGGCTTCTTCGGCGGGCGTTTTTTGCTTTTTCTTTCTGAGCTTATCCCAGATTTTACTTTCTTTGCCGCGCCATAAACGCTGAATATTATCGTGGTGGCGCATCAGAATCAGGCAAGAAAGCATGGCGACCGGAAAGGTGAATTGCGGCTTGAACCACCAGACGTAAAAAGGAGCAATCAGGGCGCTGATAATCGCACCTAAAGATGAATAGCCGCTCAGTAAAACCGTCAGCAGCCAAGTGCCGGTCATCAAGCCAGTCAGATCCCAGCCAATGGGGGCGATAGCGCCAAATGCAGTGGCGACGCCTTTGCCACCTTTAAAATGGAAAAATACCGGATAAATGTGGCCAAGACAGGCTGCAATAGCGGTAAGACCCAAATACAGTGGCGAAACGTGCAGTAGATAAGCTATCCAAACTGGCAACATGCCTTTCAGCACATCGAAAATCAATACTGTGGCGGCGGCAGTGCGGCCACCAATGCGCAGCACGTTAGTGGCACCGGGATTGCCGGAGCCATGCTTACGCGGATCGGGTAATTTGGCAACCCGGCACACCAGAACAGCGCTGGAAATAGAGCCACACAAATACGCGAAGATAATCATGCCAAGCGCGATAGCACTCATAACACCGCCCTGTTGAATAATGGTCGTTTTAATCGCAACATCAGTGGATAATACGCATATTCGGCTGGAAGTGGTATCCGGCAGGCACAAAAACAGAGAATGACGTGATGGACATCGTATTTATTGAGGAACTCAGTGTCATAACCACCATCGGTGTTTATGACTGGGAGCAGACCATTCAGCAGAAGCTGGTGTTCGATATCGAAATGGGCTGGGATAATCGTAAAGCCGCTGCTAGCGATGATGTAAATGATTGTCTGAGCTACGCAGATATTAGTGACGCCGTTATCAAACACGTAGAATCTCAGCGTTTTGCGCTGGTCGAGCGGGTCGCTGAAGAGATTGCCGAGTTATTGTTACAGCAGTTTAAGTCACCTTGGGTGCGGGTTAAGGTGAGTAAACCGGGGGCGGTCGCTCAGGCGCGCAATGTCGGTGTAGTGATTGAGCGCGGTCAGCGGTCTCACTGATTTTTATTACACCACGACATAAAAATGCAACGCTGTATAGATAATGTGGCCTGAATTATTGATTAACGTGATATTTTTTACATGCTGAAATTGAACGGCATGATTTTGTTAACGGCCAATATAATTTTTCACATTGCCGTTTTTTTGTGGATTTCTATTACAGGGCATTGGGTATCATAGATGACGGATATATATTCGCTGTTTGTAGCTTTTGTTTTGGGCGTGGTTGAAGGACTGACTGAGTTCCTGCCGGTTTCATCTACTGGGCATATGATTATTGTCGGCGAGCTATTGGGCTTTACCGGCGACAAAGCAAAAACCTTTGAAGTCATTATTCAGTTAGGGTCGATTCTGGCTGTGGTGGTGGTGTTCTGGCGGCGCTTATTCGGGCTTATTGGTATCCATTTTGGCAAAGTGCCTCATGAGGGTAAAACCAGCGGGCACCTGACCTTGGGCCATATTTTACTGGCGATGATCCCTGCGGTCGGTTTGGGGTTGGCTTTCCACGACGTCATTAAATCGTTATTTAATCCGCAAAGTGTCATGTACGCCTTGGTTGCTGGTGGTTTGCTCTTACTGGCGGCAGAGTGGTTTAAACCTAAAAATCCGAAGGCCATTGGGCTGGATGATATTACCTATCGCCAAGCCTTTGCTATTGGTTGCTTCCAGTGTTTGGCATTATGGCCAGGTTTCTCGCGATCCGGTGCAACCATTTCAGGCGGGATGTTGGTCGGTGTGAACCGCTATGCGGCCTCTGAATTTTCCTTTATTTTGGCCGTCCCAATGATGCTCGGGGCCAGCGCTTTAGATTTGTATAAAAGTCTACATTTCCTGAGCTGGGGCGATTTACCGATGTTTGCTGTCGGGTTTATTACTGCATTTATCGTCGCACTGATTGCTATCAAAACCTTCCTGTCACTGATTAAGCGTATCTCTTTCGTGCCTTTTGCGATTTATCGCTTTATTGTCGCGGGAGCGGTGTACTGGGTCTTTATGTAACGGCATTGTGGTCACGGAATATAAAAACGCCCTGAATTTTCAGGGCTTTTTTATTTATATCTAGGTAATGATTTAGGGTGAAATCACTTCTTGAGTTTGTTTCCATTGGGCTAAGGCTTGTTGACGGCGGCGTTTCAGTTCATCTCGAATAGCCAAACCTTGTAGCCCACTGGCGACTATTTCCTGCACCGACACTCCATTAGCAATATGGTATGCCGCGCGTAAGTAATCGCCCTGTGGATAAGGGTTTTCTTCAAATCCGGTGCGACCCCGGGCATCTGCCTCGCTGGTCATTATCATCTGCTCAAGGCGCTCTGGTTTGCGCCAAACATCAATAGCATCAAACAGTTTAAGCAGAGTTTCAGGGCGGAGCTTATTCGCCGTATGAATAAGATCGTGGTATTCCGCCACTAGTTTGGCTAAATCACGCACTGGATTCGGCACCCGTAAACGCTGGCATAGCTGCTCGACTAATTTGACTCCTGCAGGGCCATGTCCATGATGATGGGGCCAAAATTCTTTCGGTGTCAGCCCTTTACCTAAATCATGACAAAGCGCAGCAAAGCGCACGTCAACTTCAGGGCTGAGCTGAGCGGCAATAGCTAGCGTCATCAGAGTGTGGATGCCGGTATCAATTTCCGGATGCCATTTTTCTGGTGCAGGCACGCCAAATAGGCGCTCAATTTCGGGGAACAGTACAGCCAGTGCACCGCAATCGCGTAATACCTGAAAATAGATCTGCGGGCTTTGGGTTTTCAGTGCTTTTTCAGTCTCTTTCCACACTCGTTCGGGTGTTAGAGCCGAAAGTTCGCCACTTTTGGCCATTGAGGCCATCAATGATTGAGTCTCTGGGGCTACCGTAAAGCCCAAGTGAGCAAAACGGGCGGCGAAACGGGCAACACGCAAAACACGCAGCGGATCTTCACCAAATGCATCAGAGACATGGCGTAACACGCGGTTCTCTAAGTCTTGCCGGCCATTGTAGGGATCAAATAGCTCCCCCTCATGGCTGCGGGCAATGGCGTTGATGGTCAAATCGCGGCGCAGTAAATCTTCTTCCAGTGTGACATCGGGGGCGGCGTAGCAAGTGAAGCCGGTATAGCCCTGACCTGATTTACGTTCGGTGCGGGCCAATGCATATTCTTCATGGCTGTCGGGGTGAAGAAATACCGGGAAATCTTTACCCACCTGCTGGTAGCCCCGCGCCAGCAGCTGTTCTGGCGTAGCGCCCACCACCACCCAATCCTGCTCGGTGACCGGTAGATTTAATAGGCTGTCGCGTACGGCACCGCCGACCAGATAAATCTTCATATTAACCCTTTGTTCTTGACGTTGTAGCGTTGTTGGCCGCTCTCTTTCACCCGAATTACTTACTTGTGTAAGCTCATCGGGATTCATTCGTTTGCCGCCTAGCTACAATGCCAATGACTGTGGGTTACCCTTTGTTCTTGACGTTGTAGCGCAGGTGTAAAAGACGATTTTATATCTGGTCGCTAAAATGACCAGTCGTCAGTTCAGTATAGTTGGGAGATGGAAACTAATTAAACAGGCTACCCTGGCAGATAGCCTAATTGTTCATTCTGGACGCCGGTAAGCGCTATCAGTTCATCCAGCGATTATTCTTTTTACGGCTGGGTATCAGATGTGGCAGCACTAAACCAATCAGCAGGCCGATACCGGCTACACCGCCACCGTACATAAACCATTGCAGAATAATAGTGCGCTGCTTGTCATCCAATTGCAGATTCACGGCGCTGACTTTCTTCTGAGCAACGATTAACTGGTTTTTCAGTGACTCATTTTCTTTTTGTAATTCGGAAATCACACTGTCGCTGGCAGCCACTTTTTGTTGCATTTCTGCGGTGCGCTGATTCCAGCTATTATCAATATTAGCCAGTTTATCTGTCAGTGTTTTGACCTGTTGTTCAAGGTCAGGAACCCGGACGCGCAAGCTGGGGGTTTCGCTCAATTGATCCAGTGGGATCCAGGTGGTTTTACCTTTGCTGTCGCGGATTTGGCCGTAATTTGTGCTGTCATTAACGCTTATCAAGGTAACTTCATCCCCACCTTTTAGCGTGCCAACAATACGGTATTGGTTACCGGGGCCGCTATGAACGTAGGTATCCAGCTCATCAGAGATGTAGCGTTTTTCTTCAGCGTAAGCGCCCAGGGAAATACTGAGACTGAGCACTGCGAGGCAAATTAGGCGTAATTTCTGCATTAGAGAGTCATTTATGAGTGAATTTATGGGACGATAGTAGTGTGTTCAGTTTGCCGACGCAACGCATAAACCGGAATGAGAACTATCTTACTCTCATAGGCAGTGCGGCTTGGGCCATTTTTTTGTTTATTTTTAACCGCACTGAAAATTTGTCTTATGAAGCCTTAGGATAGACTTGTGAAAACAGGTTAAAATAGAGTTTGACTCAGGGCTGCCGCGTGCGTGTTTTTTGTTTTAAAGCAGAGAAATTAGTGTAAAACAGGCAAATCACGGCGAAAGAGGCATAATGCCCGTAATCTCGCAACATACCGGTGTGAATGAAATTATGACCGTTGAAATAGAATTAAAATTTATTGCTACTCCTGCGGCCATTGCCGCTTTACCGGAGCGAATCACCTCTTGGCAAAGCCAGCATTTTGCGCCGCAAACTCTGACGAATATCTATTTTGAAACGGCGGATAACCGTCTACGCCAACATGATATTGGTTTACGAATTCGTGGTTATGACGGCCGCTATGAAATGACGGTTAAAACTGGCGGTAAAGTCGTCGGCGGTTTACATCAACGGCCTGAATATAACGTTGATCTTGATAGCGAGAAGTTAGATTTAGCGCGTTTCCCTGCCGATATTTGGCCGGAAGGTTGGGTGGTTGATGCGCTACAAGACGAATTGCAGCCGTTATTCCGTACCGATTTTACTCGTGAGAAGTGGGTAATCACTTACGGTGAGAGCGAGATAGAGCTTGCCCTTGACCAAGGTACAATCTCATCTAAAGCTGCGGATGGCAGCAATGAGCTGTCAGAGCCACTGAGCGAGATTGAGTTGGAGCTTAAAAAAGGTAATCAGGCAGATTTACTGGCACTGGCGGCTGAGCTGGCACAAATCGGCGGTTTGCGTCAGGGGAATTTGAGTAAAGCGGCTCGCGGTTATCATTTGGCACAAGGTAATCCCCCGCGTGAATTGCGCCCATTGTTGGTCTTGCAGCCCGCGCCGAAATCTACCGTCGAACAGGGAATGATTGCGGGGCTAGAAATGGCGTTGGATCACTGGCAATACCACGAAGAGCTATGGTTGCGCGGTGAACCAGCAGCTAAGGCTATGATTATTGAAGCTTTAGGTATGGTTCGCCAAACCTTGGCTATTTTCGGCGGATTGGTGCCACGTAAAGCCAGCACCGAATTACGCGCTTTATTGTTAGCGCTAGAACCCCAGTTAGAGCCGAAAAATGCCAATGCCGAGGTCATCTGCTATAGCGCCGATTATCTGAAATGTAAGTTAGCGCTCACATCGTGGCTGGTGACTGCTGGCTGGCGGCCATTTATGGATGACAAAGCGCTGGCTAAATTTAATGGCTCATTTAAACGCTTCTGCGACATCATGCTCAGCCGCAGTGCCGCTGATCTGAAAGAGGCCTTTGGTCATCATCTGGATGATGATGGCTATTTGGCACAACTCCCGCGTTTAAACCGGCAGATTATGGCGTTCCAATTACTCTCTGGTTTCTATCCACAAAATGAATGGCATCCATACATTGATGGCTGGTTTGGTCTACAACTGGCGATTATGGAACGGCAGGGCCACTGGCGTGATACCGCTCGTAAGGAAGCTTTAGCTCAGCCAGCGTTTTGGCTGAATGGTGCAGCTAGTTAATAGATAGCCGCTTGAGGAATGCTTTATGTTGCCACTCCCTTCGGAATTACAGATTCAGGCGCAGAATATACAGCAGCGCTTTAATGAGTTACCGGCTCCGCCGAGCTTGCGTGAAGAAGATATTGCAGTATTGGCGTTGAGTGATTTTGTCAGTGACATGTTACTGATTCATCCTGATTGGCTGGATGAGCTGCATCAGCAGCCGCCACAACCGCAGGAGTGGCAATTTTATCCACAATGGCTTAGTCAAGCACTGGCCGAGGTGCAAGACGAAGCCGCGCTATTAGCGGCGCTGCGGCTATTTCGTCGTCGGATTATGGTGCGCATTGCCTGGTCTCAGGCGCGAGAGACCAGCACCACGACAGAGACTTTGCAACAGCTCAGTTGGTTGGCTGAAAGCATGATTGTTGCTGCGCGCGATTGGCTATATCAGGCTTGTTGTCGTGAGTTTGGCACGCCCTGTAATGCGGATAATGTGCCGCAGCCCTTGCTGATTTTGGGCATGGGGAAATTAGGCGGCGGTGAACTGAATTTCTCGTCGGATATCGACTTGATTTTTGCTTACCCGGAAAATGGTCAGACTCAGGGCGGGCGGCGTCAGTTGGATAATGCTCAGTTTTTTACCCGCTTGGGCCAACGGCTGATTAAGGCGTTAGACCAGCAAACTATCGACGGTTTTGTCTATCGTGTGGACATGCGTTTGCGCCCATTTGGCGATAGCGGCCCACTGGTGCTGAGTTTTGCCGCACTGGAAGATTATTACCAAGAACAAGGGCGCGATTGGGAGCGCTACGCTATGGTGAAAGCTCGCCTGATGGGCGGTGCGGAAGACCATTACAGCAAGGAACTGCGCCAAACCCTACGGCCCTTTGTTTTCCGCCGTTATATTGATTTCAGTGTGATTCAGTCATTGCGTAACATGAAAGGGATGATTGCCCGTGAAGTGCGCCGGCGCGGTCTGAAAGACAATATCAAACTGGGGGCGGGTGGAATTCGTGAAATCGAGTTTATCACCCAGGTATTTCAGTTGATTCGAGGGGGCCGCGAACCGCGTCTGCAACAGCGCGCTTTGCTGCCGACCTTACAGGCTGTGGCAGAGCTAGGATTATTGCCGGAACAACAGGTGGCCGCGCTCAGTGGTAGCTATCTGTTTTTGCGCCGTTTAGAGAATCTGTTGCAAGCTATTGGCGATGAGCAAACACAAACATTACCCAGTGACGCGCTAAATCAGGCCCGATTAGCTTGCGGTATGGGCTATGCAGATTGGGCTGCTCTGAGTGCCGCGTTAGAGCATAATATGCAAGCTGTGCGCTTAGTCTTTGATGACCTAATTGGCGACGATACCCCCGATATTGGCGAAGATCCTTGCCATGGTTTGTATAAAAGCTTGTGGCAGGATGCATTGGAAGAGAGTGATTTAGCCCCTCTGACTCCGCATTTAGACGAAGCAGCGCGCCGCCAGTTGTTGACCACTATTCATCATTTTCGCCATGATGTTGATAAACGCACTATTGGCCCGCGTGGTCGTGAGGTACTGGACCAACTGATGCCGCGTCTGTTTGCTGAGGTTTGCCCACGGCCCGATGCTAATGTTGCCCTCAGCCGCCTGATTCAATTGCTGCTGAGTATCGTGACCCGCACCACCTATCTGGAATTGCTGGTCGAATACCACGCGGCACTAAAACATGTTATTCGCTTATGTTCTGCCTCTCCGATGGTCGCCAGCCAGTTAGCCCGCTACCCCCTGTTATTGGATGAACTGCTCGATCCTCAATCTCTCTATCAGCCGTTGGAACCCAGCGCTTATCGTGATGAATTACGTCAATATTTGTTGCGGGTGCCACCCGATGATGAAGAGCAACAACTGGAAGCATTGCGCCAGTTTAAACAGGCTCAACAATTGCGTATTGCCGCCGGAGATATCACCGAGGCGCTGCCGGTAATGAAAGTGAGCGATCACTTAACCTACCTGGCGGAGGCCATTATTGATGCGGTTATCCAGCAAGCCTGGGGGCAGATGGTGGCGCGTTATGGTCAGCCCAGCCATTTGCAGCAGCGCGAGGGCCGTGGTTTCGCGGTGATTGGTTATGGCAAATTGGGGGGCTGGGAGTTGGGTTACAGCTCAGATTTGGATCTGGTATTCCTGCTCGATTGCCCGCTGGATGTGATGACAGACGGCGAGCGGAGCATTGATGGCCGCCAATTCTATTTGCGTTTAGCCCAGCGCGTAATGCATTTGTTCAGCACTCGCACCTCGTCAGGGATTCTGTATGAAGTTGATGCGCGGCTAAGGCCATCCGGGGAAGCGGGTATGTTGGTGAGCACCGTCGAGGCTTTTGCTGATTACCAACAAAATGAAGCTTGGACGTGGGAGCATCAAGCGCTGGTGCGCGCCCGCATTGTCTATGGTGACCCTGAGTTGCATCAAGAGTTTGATGCCATTCGCCAACATATCCTTTGCCGTCATCGCGAAGACCCGCAATTACAGCAAGAGGTCCGCGAAATGCGCGAGAAGATGCGCAATCATTTGGGCAGTAAACAGCGCGATATCTTTGATATCAAAGCCGATGAGGGCGGGATCACTGATATTGAGTTTATCGCGCAATATTTAGTGTTGCGCTATGCCGCCAGTGAGCCGCGTTTGACCCGCTGGTCTGATAATGTGCGAATTTTCGAGTTAATGGCCAATTACGACATTATGCCGGAGGCAGAAGCGGCGGCATTGACTCGCGCTTATGTCACCATGCGTGATGAGATTCATCATCTGGCCTTGCAGGAGCAATCTAGCAAGGTCTCTGCTGATTGTTTTGCCGCAGAAAGAGCACAGGTAGCCGCCAGTTGGCATAAATGGTTGGTTGCAGCGCCGACCGGCGCATAGATTCCAGTTATTAGCGTAGATTCCAGTTATTAATAGTATGCAAGGTGTCTGTGATATTATCCGGCACCATATATATTCGTCATACTTCAAGCTGCATGTGTGTTGGCCGCGCTCAATCACCCGAGTCATTGACTAGCGTCGACTCATCGGGATTTACTCGCTTGCCGCCTTCCTGCAACTCGAATTATTTAGAGTATAACAAACACAAAATGGGAGCGAAGAGATGTGTGTTTTCGGGGTTAATAACAGCTCACTTTGGGGGGCTAACGTATGAAAGTCACGCTGCCTGATTTTCGCCGCGCCGGTGTTTTAGTCGTTGGTGATGTCATGTTAGACCGTTATTGGTATGGCCCAACCAGCCGGATTTCACCCGAAGCACCGGTGCCGGTGGTCAAAGTTGATACCATCGAAGAACGCCCTGGTGGTGCCGCGAACGTCGCAATGAACATCGCTTCCCTTGGCGCTATCTCCCGATTAGTGGGATTGACTGGGATTGATGATGCCGCGCGCGCACTGACCAGCAAGCTCAATGAAGTGCAGGTGCGTTGTGATTTTGTTTCGGTGCCCACTCACCCGACTATCACCAAGCTACGGGTACTTTCCCGTAATCAGCAGCTCATTCGCCTGGATTTCGAAGAAGGTTTTGATGGTGTTGACCCTCAACCTATCTTTGAGCGCATTCAACAAGCGCTACCACAGATTGGTGCTCTGGTGCTGTCCGACTATGCCAAAGGCGCACTGAACAGTGTGCAGGCGATGATCCAACTGGCGCGAAAAGCCAAAGTTCCGGTGCTTATCGATCCTAAAGGCAGCGATTTTGAACGTTATCGCGGCGCAACCCTGCTGACACCTAATTTGTCCGAGTTTGAAGCGGTGGTCGGTCATTGCAAAAATGAAGAAGAATTGGTGAGCCGTGGTATGAAGCTGGTAGCCGATTTTGAGCTTTCAGCTTTGCTGGTCACCCGCTCAGAGCAAGGGATGACCTTGCTACAGCCGGGCAAACCGCCATTACATTTACCGACTCAAGCACAAGAAGTATTTGATGTGACCGGTGCCGGTGACACGGTTATTGGGGTGTTGGCTGCTGCATTGGCGGCGGGAAATACACTTGAAGAATCTTGCTTCCTGGCGAATGCCGCTGCTGGCGTGGTGGTCGGTAAATTGGGGACGTCGACAGTTTCTCCAATTGAGCTGGAAAATGCTATCCGTGGCCGTGCTGAAACAGGTTTCGGCGTGATGGATGAGCAACAACTGAAAAAAGCGGTGGCGCAAGCCCGCCAGCGCGGCGAAAAAGTCGTGATGACCAACGGCATCTTTGACATTCTCCATGCCGGTCATGTTTCTTACTTAGCCAATGCTCGCAAGCTGGGTGACCGCCTGATTGTGGCGGTGAACAGCGATGCTTCCACCAAACGATTGAAAGGTGAAAAACGCCCCGTAAATCCATTGGATCAGCGCATGATTGTCTTGGGCGCACTGGAAGCCGTGGATTGGGTGGTGCCATTTGAAGAAGATACCCCGCAGCGCTTAGTTGCTGATATTTTGCCGGATTTACTGGTGAAAGGTGGCGATTATAAACCGGATGAAATTGCCGGTAGCGCAGAAGTGTGGGCCGCTGGTGGGGAAGTGAAAGTGCTGAATTTTGAAGATGGTGTTTCGACCACTAATATTATTCAGTCCATCAAGAATGGCCGAGGTTGAGTCTGCTCTAGTTTAGTCGTGTTATGCCCAAATTAATTTGGATATGGGTCAGTTATAAATATAGAAAAGGCGAAGCGTGTGAGTGGACTAAAACAGGAGTTGAGTCTGGCACAGGGAGTCGGGTTGTTGTCCACCTCATTGCTGGGAACCGGTGTCTTTGCCGTGCCAGCACTGGCGGCAATGCTGGCGGGGGCGGATAGTTTATGGGCCTGGCCGCTATTGATAGTGCTGGTTTTCCCGATTGCTATCGCCTTTGCTGCTTTAGGCCGTCATTTTCCCAGTGCTGGTGGCGCAGCCCATTTCGTTACCATGGCATTCGGGCCGAAGCTCGGGAAAGTCACCGGTTGGCTCTTTTTGTCCGTCATTCCAGTCGGTTTACCTGCTGCGTTACAAATAGCTGCAGGTTTCTGGCAAGCCACTTTTGGCTGGAGTGATACCGGGTTATTGATGGTGCAATTGGCGACCTTACTGGTTATTTGGCTGCTGGGGACTCGCAGCGCGGGTTCTAGTGCTAATGTGCAGACATTGATTGCCTTGCTGGTTATCGCGCTAGTGGTGGCTATTTGGTGGCAGGGCGATATTCAGCTATCACAGATACCTTGGCCCGCACCGCAAGATATTTCCCCCTCAAATATGTTTAGCGCGCTGGCCGTGATGTTCTGGTGCTTTGTCGGGCTGGAAGCTTTCGCGCACCTGGCGACAGAATTCCGTCATCCAAAACGTGATTTTCCGCGCGCGCTGATGGTCGGATTGTTGGTCGCCGGGGCGGTCTACTGGGGATGCACTGTGGTGGTACTGCATTTCCATGCTTATGGTGAGCAGCAAGCGGCCGCGGCTTCATTGCCGGGAATTGTGGTGCAATTGTTTGGTGAACATGCGCTGTGGATTGCCTGCATTATTGGTTATTTGGCCTGTTTTGCCAGTGTGAATATCTATACTCAAAGTTTTGCCCGCATGGTGTGGTCACAAGCGCAGGTGCGCCCACAAAGTAAGCTGGCGCAGCTGTCTGCTGGGCAAACACCGGTCAATGCACTGACTGCGGTGGTCGGCAGTTGCCTGCTCTTTACTCTGCTGACTTACTGGCTGTCTCTGCCATTGGATTTACTGATTGTTTACGCCAACGGCATTTTTGTGCTGATTTATTTATTGTGCATGCTGGCGGGTATTCGCTTATTAAGTGGGCGCTCGCGGGTGATGTCGGTGATTGGCAGTATTCTGTGTTGTGTATTGCTGGTGATGATTGGTTGGAAAAGCTTATACGCCTTACTGATGTTTGCACTGTTGTGGATGCTGATGTCCAGACGGCGAGAGTCAGTCATACCGCTATAAAAAGGGCGCCATACGGCGCCCTAATGATAACTGGCGACTAATTTATACCTTACTCGCCCGTCTTATCATCAATCGCGGCTGTTGTATCAACGGCGGCCGGAGCACTGTTGAATTTGGCTTCCAGTTCGCCCATGCGTTGTTCCAACAACGCCAGTTTTTCTCTGGTGCGTAGCAATACTTGAGTTTGGACGTCGAACTCTTCACGATTAACCAAATCCAGGCGGGTTAACTGCGATTGCAGCACTAGCCGAATTTTTTTTTCGACGTCGTCCCCGAATTCGCGAATACCTTTTGGCATAGACTCATGCACCTGGCGGGCGATTTGTTCAATTTTTTTCGGGTCAATCATGGTATTTCCCTAATTAGATGTGAAGTTACTCTTACTAGTGTAATACTTGCTGCCGAATGTATAAACCTCCGCACATCACCATTTTGGTAATTGCTCCGACGAATCAATAGCGTTATAGTCACAGGGCTTATTCTCAGGGCGGGGTGCAAGTCCCCACCGGCGGTAAATTGTGTTGCGGCATTTCGTGTCGTGGTGCAAAAGCCCGCGAGCGCTCACGTTGTTTCTCTTATCAAAGAGAGCAGGGTAGAGGTCAGCAGACCCGGTGTAATTCCGGGGCCGACGGTTATAGTCCGGATGGGAGAGAGTAACGGTATCTGCCGGGCTTATAGCCCGCTTGCGTTATTTCGGCTATTTCTATTGTTAGATGAAGAATGGCCCTTTACTCCTCAAGACCGCCCTGATTCTGGTAATCCATAATTTTAATGAGGTTTTTTACCATGAATCAGACCCTTCTATCAGATTTTGGCACGGCTGTTGAGCGTGTGGAACGTGCTATTGATGCGCTGCGTAATGGCCGTGGTGTTATGGTGTTGGATGACGAAAGTCGTGAAAACGAAGGCGATATGGTTTTTGCTGCTGAAACAATGACTGTTGAGCAAATGGCACTGACTATCCGCCACGGCAGTGGCATTGTGTGCCTGTGTATCACTGACGAACGGCGTCAACAGCTTGATTTACCGATGATGGTGAGCAACAACTCCAGCCAGTTCCAAACGGCATTTACCGTGACCATTGAAGCGGCTAAAGGCGTGACGACTGGCGTTTCTGCTGCTGACCGTCTGACCACTATCCGCGCGGCAATTGCTGATAACGCGAAACCTGCTGACCTTAATCGCCCTGGTCATGTATTCCCGCTGCGCGGACAGCCAGGCGGCGTATTATCCCGCCGTGGTCATACTGAAGCTTCTATCGATCTGGCGACACTGGCAGGCTACAAACCTGCGGGCGTATTGTGTGAACTGACCAATGACGACGGTAGCATGGCACATGCACCAGAAGTGATTGAGTTCGCTAAATTACATGATATGCCAGTCGTGACTATTGATGATTTGGCTGAGTACCTCCAGTCTCAAGAAAAAAAAGCCAGCTGATTTCTGATGGCAATATCTGCTGATATTGTCTCTGGATAATTTGGTTTACCCACCGGGTTGCTATCATTCTATCGAATAGATCGCCGCCCGGTTATTTTTGACTTTCACCCCCCCGATCTTTGGTATTTTCTCGCTACTTTCCTCTTCAAATTTATTGAATATCTTCATCATCGTTATCCGGCTGTGTAATGAAAAAAAAGCGCGTAATGTACTTCTTATGATTTAAGCGCCACACTTTTTCTTAACAGTAAGGATTATCTATGAACACCTCTCGTATGCCTGCACTGTTTCTCGGCCACGGTAGCCCGATGAACGTGTTGGAAGAAAACAGCCACACTCAGGCATGGCGTGCGTTGGGTGAGACGTTACCTCGCCCTAAGGCGATTTTGGCCATTTCTGCTCACTGGTATACCCGTGGTACAGCGGTAACCGCTATGGAAAAACCTCGGACTATCCATGATTTTGGTGGCTTCCCGCAGGCGTTGTTTGATACTGAATATCCGGCCCCAGGCTCTCCAGAGCTGGCAGCCCAGATTCAGCAATTGTTGGCGCCTATCGCCGTGCGAGCGGATACCAGTGAATGGGGGCTAGACCACGGCAGTTGGGGGGTGTTGATCAAAATGTACCCTGACGCGGATATTCCTGTGGTGCAATTGAGTATTGATGGCACCCAACCGGCGGCGTATCACTATGAATTAGGGCGTAAGTTGGCGGTGCTGCGTGAGCAGAGGGTCATGATTGTCGCCAGTGGTAATGTGGTGCATAACTTGCGTATGGTGAGATGGCAGGGCGAAAGCAACCCTTACCCATGGGCGGAGTCTTTCAACCAATTTGTGAGGGATAACCTGAATTATCAAGGTGATAATCACCCATTGATCAATTTTATGCAGCATGAAGGGGCTGAATTGTCCAACCCGTCGCCCGAGCATTATCTGCCATTACTGTATGTATTGGGGGGTTGGGATGGTAAAGAGCCGATTTCGATTCCAACCGATGGGATTGAGATGGGGTCGCTGAGTATGCTGTCGGTTAAGCTAGGCTAATACCCTTCGCCCTTGACGGCTACAGCGTTGTTAGCTGCGTTCTTTCACCCGAATCACTGACCTGAGTCAGCTCATCGGGATTATGAGCCTCTATGAAGCTCACCCTATGGGCCAGCGCAAGCGCTGTTCAACATGGTTTACAACCAAGTTGTCATTCACTTGCTGCCTGGCTGTAACGCCAATGACTTTGGGTATTTACTGATAAAATTGAACCAGGGGGAACGTGCCGTTGGGGCCACTTTTAGTTTCAAATACCAGTGCGTGAGCCGTCGGAGCGCCCATAGGTGCGGTAAACCCTTGGCTCACGGTATGTTGTGTAGTCTTAGCCCAAAATGATGTGCGGGTAAAAACGTGACAGATCTTGGGTGATCAATTCACGATCTTCGCGCAAACCAATACCACAAGGCTGATCATTCACCAGCCAACTACCAATTAGGGTATAGCTGTCACCGAACTTAGGTAATGGGTGGAATTGCTGAACAATCATACCCTCTTCACCATATGGCCCATCAACTCGCGCCACTTCTTTACCGTTTTCCACTATCTGAATATTGGCACCTTCCCGCGAGAATAGCGGCTTGGTGACATAATGATCCATAACTGGATGATCATCTTCAGCAAAGTAAGCAGGCAACAGATTAGGGTGATTTGGGAACATTTCCCACAGTAACGGCAGCAGGGCTTTATTGGAAATAATGCTCTTCCAGGCCGGTTCCAGCCAGCGTACGCCAGCATCTTCCAATTTAGTGGAGAACATTTCGCGGAACATAAATTCCCACGGATAGAGCTTGAACAAATTACTGATAACTTGATTATCCAAGTCGGTAAATTGCCCTTTTTCGCCTAAGCCAATTTCTTCCATAAACATGAATTCAGTTGGCAGGCCAGCTTCCAGTGCGCAATCTTGCAGATATTGCACAGTACCACGATCTTCTTCACTGTCTTGGCAGCAAGCCAGATGCAGCAAACTAAAACCATGGTTGTCGCGCAAATCAACAAAACGCTCAATCAGCTTCTCTTGCATGCTGTTGAACTGGTCAGAATCCTGACTCAAATTGCCTGCATTGATCTGGTCTTCCAACCATAGCCATTGGAAAAAAGCGGCTTCATATAGTGAGGTTGGTGTATCTGCGTTATTTTCCAGCAGCTTAGCCGGATTTACACCGTCATAGGCCAGATCAAGACGCGAATAGAGAGAAGGTTGATTAGACTTCCAAGAGCTACGAACAAAATCCCAGCAATGTTTCGGAATGCGGAATTTTGCCATCATTTGATCGCTATTGACTACTTTTTCAACCACTTGCAGACACATCTGATGCAACTCTGCGGTGGTGTCTTCCAACTCTTCAATTTGTGCCAGTGTGAATTCGTAATAAGCATCTTCACACCAGTACGGCTCGCCATACATGGTGTGGAAACGGAAACCAAATTCGGTGGCTTTTTCGCGCCAGTCCGGGCGTTCGCTAATCGCTAAACGTTTCATTAATCAGACCTTAGCCACCCATGCTGCGCGTGCTGGTTTTGGATGATGTCGCGGCACTACGTTGCATAGAAGATTGTTTAGCTACTGACTCACCAAAACCGCCACGAGTGATGGTATTGGTCACCGCAGGTTTCGGTGCCATTGCAGTTCTTGGCACTGTCATGGTGCGGCCCGTGGTGGCTGAACCAAAGTTTTTACCCGTTGCGTCAACAAACTTGCCACTCGCCGGGCTATTTGGTGCTTTAGAGGTAAACAATGGCTGACTTGCACCACCGCCCATCATGCGGCCCATCATATAACCGGCCATCAGTGGCATCCACATGCTGCCGCTTTGCTGCGGCGCTGCTGCTGTTGTTTCAGTAGATGATGAAGACGTTGGTACCATACCGGCTTGTGCTGGTGCTTGGGTACACTGTGATTCACCAAATTCAGCCACGCAATCTTCACGGGTTGAGTATTTCGGTGCAGTTTTAGCCGCTTCCTGCAACGCAGTGTTGTAAGCCGTGGTACATTCCGCGCTCTTGGACGGATTTGCTGCAGAGCAATCATCAGCATTTTGATACAAAGAGACGGTTTCATCGGTTTTTTCGCAGCCAGCCAGCATAAATACAGCACTGACAGCTAAAGCTACTGGCGCGAGGCGGTAGCTGCGCCAGGATTTACGGAAAGTCTCTTGATTGATGTTTTGAGTCCGTTTCATCATTATTTGTCTCATTTCCGGGCGTTCAATGCCCTTTCCCAGTAAGTGTCCTAAGAATAGGGGAAATGTGTATGAAATTAAAGCTTGAGGGACGATGAGGTGCAGACTTTACAAAGCTATACGAAATGCTGCGAGTCGCTTCGCTTTTTTCATTGACGAAAGATGCTGGGGAGTCAAGGAGGGAAATAAAAAACCGGGCACAGCTTGATGCCGTACCCGGTGAGTTCACATTCGTAAAAATCAGTTACGGAATGGGTTGCTGTTACCAGCAGCGGCGCTGGCCGGCTGGCTAACAGTTGTCGCACGCGGTGTAGCTCGAGTGCTGGTGCCATCGGCATAAGCATTCTGGTTAGCATCATCCGGTGCCAAGCTGGTGGCTGATGTTGGGACGGGTTTATCCAGTACACCATTCAGGGCCATCAGATCGTTCATGTTCAATGTACCCAGTGCTGACTGGATATTTAATTGGTTTATCAGGTAGTTATAACGCGCGTCGGCCAATTGCTGTTTGGATTGATACAAGTTAGTCGTCGCAGTCAACACATCCAGAATGGTACGCGTTCCTACTTGATAACCTGCTTCCATTGCATCTAATGAGCTTTGGTTAGAAATAACCACTTGCTCATAAGCCTTAATGCTGCTGATGGAGGCTGAAATATTATTAAATGAGGAGCGTACAGTTTGCACCACACTACGGTGTGCGCTTTCCAACTGCTCACTCGCCCCGACGAAATTGTATTGCGCCTGTTTCACTGAGGAATTAGTCGCCCCACCGCTGTACAGCGGTAAGCTCAGTTGCACGCCAATTTTGTTCTGACCAGCATCCATGTTTGCTTGCTGGGTGCTTGGAGTGCCGCCGCTGTAGCGAGTATTGGTGACTGAAGTTGATGCCGTTAAATCGATAGTTGGCATGTAGCCTGTTTCTGCCGACTTAATCTGCTCACGAGCCAAATCTTGGCTCAAACGAGCAGAAAGCAAAGAAAGGTTACGTTTTTCAGCTTCTTTCAACAGATTATTTACCGCTTGTGGGCGTTCTGTCTTCAAGCGAGATACATTCAGCGACGCCAGTTCAGGGTAATAAACACCGGTAATTTGACGCAGATTTTCCAGCGCGTTATCCAGGTTATTACGAGCCGTCACTTCCGCTGCTAACACGGTATCGTAGCTAGCACGGGCGTTTTGCACATCAGTAATAGCCACTAAACCGACATTAAAACGCTGAGTCGTTTGGTCTAACTGGCGATACACAGATTGTTTCTGCGCTTCAGTATAAGACAGGCTATCAATGGCTCTGAGAACATTAAAATAGGCAGTTGCCGTGTTCAAGATCAAAGCTTGTTCATTGGTCTGGAACGTCACGTCCTGAATACCGGCGGCTTTCTCTTGTAAAGTCAGAGCGCGCCATTTAGACATGTCGAAAATGGTCTGAGTCAGTTGTAGAGAGCCTGATGTTGCATTGCTATCCGGGCTGTCAGAGGCATCGCGGAAACCATTAGTATGGGTGTAACCGGCACCTAAACCAAGCTGTGGTAACAGCGGGCTGCGAGCTTCATTAATTTTTTCGTATGCAGCATCGCGGTCAGCCGCAGATTTGCGTAAATCCGGGTTACTATCCCTGGCTTGCTTATAAACTTGCAGCAAGTTCTCTGCCTGGCTCATGCTACTGAAACCAGCCAGACTCAGCCCGATAAGAAGGGGGAGCAGTTTCTTCATTTGCAGTCCTTGTTGTGCAGCAGTTGTGCGGCAATATTACTATGGTAGTTGTCGATAGACGAATTGTTGCCGATTCTATCAGAGTCTGCCAATGGGATAAGGTGGCTGATTGTGCCATCTCGCCTAAATTTACTTAAATCTATCACAAAGCTAAATGACTATTCAGACAACTAACTTGTATCACACTATTTTTGTCAAATAATCTTTATAAAACCGTCTTTATAAAATTGCCAACCTCTATTAGCCTGACTGGCATTCATTCATGCTGTCATTAAAAGTCACTATTCAGGCTAGATACTCAAGTAAGGAAATAAGCTATGACATCAAAACAACCCTCACCGGTGACCTTCGGCACGAAGGATGTGGAAATTATTGCACGTGAAACACGGTACAGGGGTTTTTTTTTACTGGATGTGTACCGGTTTCGTCATCGTTTGTTTAATGGCGAAATGAGTGGAGAAGTTAAACGCGAAATTTTTGAGCGCGGCCATGCTGCCGTGCTATTACCTTACGACCCCGTGCGCGATGAAGTGGTGCTGGTTGAACAAATACGGATTGCCGCCATTGACAGCAGCCGGTCGCCTTGGTTATTAGAAATGGTGGCAGGGATGATTGAAGAGGGCGAAACCGTCGAGGAAGTGGTACGTCGCGAAGCTGAAGAAGAAGCGGGAATTCATGTTGGCCGCTGCAAACCGGTGCTCAGTTATTTAGCCAGTCCCGGAGGTACCAGTGAGCGCTTATCTATCATGGTTGGGGAAGTCGATGCGACGACCGCGAGTGGGGTTCATGGGCTGGCCGATGAAAATGAAGATATCCGGGTGCATGTTGTCAGCCGTGAACAAGCTTATCGTTGGGTTGAAGAGGGTGTTATTGATAATGCAGCCTCAGTCATTGCACTACAATGGTTGGCGTTGCACCATCAATCGCTAAGAGCAGAGTGGCAGTCATAAGAAAGAGAGAAAATAATGGGTAAGCGCTACACACCTGATTTTCCTGAAATGATGCGGATATGCGAAACTAACTTCGCGCAATTGCGTCGTTTGATACCGCGTGTCGATGAAGTGGGTGAAAGCGTGGCTTATCAGGTCAATAGCGCCAGTTATCAACTGACAATTATTGAATCAACCCGCTACACTTCTGTTGTCGAGATTGTGCAAACTGAGCCAGCTAGCAGTCATTGGAGCCTGCCATCTATGGTCGTACGGCTTTATCATGATGCGCAGGTCGCGGAAGTGTGTGCCAGTCAGCAGATCTCCCGCTTCAAAGCAAGTTATGATTATCCGAATAAAAAGTTGCATCAGCGGGACGAAAAGCATCAAATTAACCAGTTTCTTGCTGACTGGTTGCGCTATTGTTTGGCGCATGGAGCGGTGGCAGTTCCAGTTTGTTAGACAGACTTATAGCCTGACCAACTGAGATACAGAGACGTGATGAATCTGGTTGGGAAAGGTGCAAAAACAAGGACACCATTTGGAAAGCCTGTTTAAACTGCCTATGGCGAGTGGGGCCAGGGTTAGAATTTTACAAATAACAGATACCCACCTCTTTGCGGGGGAACATGAGACCTTGCTGGGTGTAAATACTTCTCGCAGTTATCGCGCTGTGTTAGATGCGATTATTGCTGAGCAACACCCCTTTGATCTTATTGTTGCGACCGGTGATTTGGCTCAGGATCATTCCGTTGCTGCATATCAGAATTTTGCTGAGGGTATCTCCCGTTTGCCAGCACCTTGTGTCTGGCTGCCCGGCAATCATGATTTCCAGCCCGCGATGGTGGATGCTCTAGCGAATGCCGATATCGCACCGTCAAAGCAGGTTCTGGTCGGTGATAATTGGCAAATACTGTTATTAGACAGCCAAGTTTTTGGTGTCCCTTACGGTGAACTAAGTGACTATCAATTGGAGTGGATGGAACGCTGTCTGATCGCGTATCCAGAACGCTACACATTGATATTATTGCACCATCACCCGATACCCTCGGGTTGCACTTGGCTTGATCAACATAGCCTACGCAACGCGCATATGCTGGCGGCTGTGCTGACTCGCTATCCGCGTGTGACCACCTTGTTGTGCGGCCATATTCATCAGGATCTGGATCTCGATTGGTATGGTAAGCGCCTGCTGGCCAGCCCTTCTACCTGTGTGCAGTTCAAACCGCACTGTACTAATTTTACACTGGATACTGTGGCACCGGGATGGCGCTACCTCGACTTGCTGCCTGATGGAAAACTTGAAACTGAGGTTCGTCGGTTAGCCAGTGATGAGTTCTGCCCGGACATGGACTCGGATGGTTATTGAATGAGTACGCTTCTATATATTCACGGCTTTAATAGCTCACCCAGCTCAGCCAAAGCAACCACATTCAAAAGTTGGTTGCAGCAACACCATCCTCATATTGAGATGCTGATACCGCAATTACCGCCTTATCCGGCGGAGGCCGCAGAAATGCTGGAAAGCATCGTAATGGATAAAGCCGGGCAATCCATCGGCATTGTAGGTTCTTCCCTCGGCGGTTATTTTGCTACCTGGCTTTCCCAGCGTTTCAGTATTCCCGCCGTGGTGGTTAACCCAGCAGTGCGGCCATTTGAGCTGCTCAGCGATTATCTGGGGGAAAATGAGAACCCCTACACTGGGCAACAATATGTGTTAGAGTCTCGACATATTTATGATCTGAAAGCCATGCAGATTGAAAAGTTGGGATCACCGGATTTACTCTGGTTATTGCAACAAACCGGGGATGAAATCCTCGATTACCGTCAAGCGGTTGCTTATTACACCCCTTGTCGGCAAACAGTAGAATCAGGTGGGAATCATGCCTTTGTCGGCTTTGATCATTATTTCTCCCCGATTGTAACTTTTTTAGGGCTAGCGACCGCTTAATATGGCGGTTTAAGCATCACCCGATACCGTAGGTTTTATTACTGCAGTGGGTATTGAACCGCAGGTCGTGATGGCCTGCCGGGCATGTCACCGCTAGCCTTCCAACCATTAGCCGAATATTAATCAAACCATGACTGAATCCAGCTATAACGCTGATGCCATTGAAGTACTCAGCGGTTTAGAACCAGTGCGTCGTCGTCCGGGAATGTACACGGACACCACGCGGCCAAACCACCTTGGTCAAGAGGTGATTGATAATAGCGTCGATGAAGCACTGGCAGGCCATGCCCGCCGCATTGACGTCATCCTGCACGCCGATCAATCACTGGAAGTTATTGATGATGGCCGTGGGATGCCGGTTGATATCCATCCAGAAGAGGGTGTTCCTGCGGTTGAACTGATTATGTGTCGTTTACATGCAGGCGGCAAATTCTCTAATAAAAACTATCAGTTTTCTGGTGGTTTGCACGGTGTGGGTATTTCGGTTGTTAACGCCTTATCCAAGCGGGTAGAAGTGACGGTGCGCCGTGATAGCCAAATCTACAGCATCGCCTTCGAAAATGGCGATAAAGTGCAGGATTTACAGGTTATCGGCACGTGCGGTAAGCGCAATACTGGGACTAGCGTACATTTCTGGCCGGATGTTTCTTTCTTCGACAGCCCACGTTTCTCTGTGTCCCGCTTGTCACATTTGCTGAAAGCGAAAGCAGTACTGTGCCCAGGTGTTGAAATCGTCTTTAAAGATCAGGTCAATAATACTGAGCAGCGCTGGTGTTATGCCGATGGTCTGACTGACTACCTGATGGAAGCAGTTAACGGCTTGATTACCTTGCCAGAAGTGCCGTTTGTCGGCTCTTTTTCCGGTGATACTGAAGCTATTGACTGGGCGCTGTTATGGTTACCAGAAGGTGGCGAGCTGCTGACTGAAAGCTACGTCAACCTGATTCCGACCATGCAGGGCGGCACTCACGTCAACGGCTTACGTCAGGGTTTACTGGATGCAATGCGCGAATTTTGTGAGTATCGCAATATTCTGCCACGGGGCATCAAACTCTCGGCGGATGATATCTGGGAGCGCTGTGCTTACGTGCTGTCAGTCAAAATGCAGGACCCACAATTTGCCGGCCAGACGAAAGAGCGACTTTCCTCACGTCAGTGCGCGGCCTTTGTCTCCGGCGTAGTAAAAGATGCTTTTAGCCTATGGCTGAATCAGAACGTACAAGCGGCTGAACAGTTGGCTGAGTTAGCTATTTCCAGCGCCCAGCGCCGTATGCGCGCGGCGAAGAAAGTGGTGCGCAAAAAACTGACCAGCGGCCCAGCATTGCCCGGCAAACTGGCCGATTGTACTTCGCAAGATTTGAGCATGACTGAACTGTTTCTGGTAGAAGGGGATTCTGCGGGCGGTTCTGCCAAGCAAGCGCGTGACCGCGAATATCAGGCGATCATGCCGCTGAAAGGCAAGATCTTGAACACTTGGGAAGTCTCTTCCGATGAGGTTCTTGCTTCGCAGGAAGTCCATGATATCTCAGTTGCGATTGGTATTGATCCAGACAGCGAAGACCTAAGCCAATTGCGCTACGGTAAAGTTTGTATCCTTGCGGATGCGGACTCCGATGGTTTGCATATTGCTACCTTGCTGTGTGCGCTGTTTGTTCGCCACTTCCGCGCACTGGTTCGCAATGGCCACGTGTATGTGGCGATGCCACCTTTGTATCGCATTGATTTAGGTAAAGAAGTGTTTTATGCACTGGACGAAGAAGAAAAAGCCGGTGTCCTGGAGCAACTGAAACGTAAACGCGGAAAGCCGAATGTGCAGCGCTTTAAAGGGCTGGGTGAAATGAACCCGTTACAGTTACGTGAAACGACCCTCGATCCTAATACTCGTCGTTTAGTGCAATTGACTATCGGTGACGACGATATTGATAAAACAATGGCCATGATGGATATGTTGCTGGCGAAGAAACGCTCTGAAGATCGCCGCAATTGGCTACAAGAGAAAGGGGATACCGCCGAGATCGAGGTCTGATCGATGACGGGATTTGATCGATGAAAGTGACGTTAGAAGAGTTGCAGGCGTTTATCTCAGTCGTCGACTGCGGCTCAATCACGGCGGCTGCGGAGCAACGCAGCCAGACCACATCCGGTATCAGTCGGGCATTGAGCCGGCTGGAACAGAAACTGGCGACCACTTTACTGCGCCGTACCACTCGGCGGTTGGAGCTGACGGAAGAGGGCGAATTGTTCCTCAATCATGCGCGGCAGATCCTCGGTGCGGTCGATGATGCTGAAGAGCAAATTGCTTTACGGCGACTGAAACCGGCTGGGCGACTGCGGGTGAATGCGGCAGCGCCTTTTATGCAGCATGTGATTGTGCCGATGATCACCGGTTTTCGAGCGCTATATCCGCAAATCATTCTTGAGCTGAATACTGACGACCTGAATATCGATTTGCTGCAACAACGCACTGATATCGCGATCCGCATTGGCGCGCTGCGCGACTCAACTATCCATGCGCGCCTGTTGGGTGCCAGCCGAGTGCGCATCCTCGCTAGCCCAGATTATCTGCAACGCCACGGCACTCCCCATACGATTGACGACTTGGCAAATCACAGTTTGCTTGGTTTTACTCAGCCAGAGTTTCTTAATCAGTGGTCGCTGCCTCATTTGCCGGGCGGGCGGGCGTCGATCATTCCTAATCTGGTTGCATCCAGTGGTGAAACACTGCGTTTATTGGCTTTACAGGGCGAAGGGATCGTCGAACTCTCTGATTTTATGACTCGAGAGGATCAATTGGCGGGGCGCTTAGTTGAAGTGATGGCTGAGCAAACTCTGGAAACCTGGCAGCCGATTAACGCGGTTTATTATCGTAATACTCAGCTTGCCGCGCGCATTACCTGTTTTCTGGATTATGTCAGTGAGCAGATTCAGTTGCAGGGCAGCCATTGGCTAAAAGATCCCCTTCGTTCTTAAAGCCGCAGGGGTGTTGGCCACTCTCACTTACCCGAATCACTTACTTGAGTAAGCTCATCGGGATGCGTTTGCTTGCCGCCTACCTGCAACTTCAATTACTTTGGGGATAAGTTGATTAAGCGTTATCCAAAATGTGGATGCTGACATCCAGTACATCATCTTTAATCACTTCACGATGCTGATGCATATGTTCCATCTGCAAATGTAACTCCAGATGATGAACACTTTGCCATTTTTCCAGCATGAAAATAGAGTCTGGCGAGTTCTTTTGCCAATCAAGCTGAGTCGGCACGTCAATCATTGGCACATAGCCACCACAACCTTCTTCTGCCAGCACCGCCGGTATTAGCTGCTCGATTGCGCCCAGCACTGCTTGGCGACGCCCCGGTTTAACCTTTATTTCTGCAAAAACAGTAATCATAGCAACCCCAATTTATATGTGATATCAAACGGCTTGATGCTTAAAGTTTTCGGCCAAATGCTGACGGTAACGGCTAATGTCACCTTCAATATCGGGTTGTTTAATCACATCGTTACATATAAATGTCGGCAATGGCTTCATGCCAAGGAACTGGTTTGCTTTATGGAAATGCAGGTAAACGCCATCAACTCCGACCCCTTCAAAGAACTGATTTGGATCGGTAAAGGCTTCAAGTGGTGCGTTCCAGGTCACTGAAAGCATATAGGTTTTACCCTGAATCAAACCACCAGAACCATAGCCCTTAGTGGCATCGGAGCGCGTGCGACCATCACTTTGGTACAGGCGGCCATGGCCATAGGTAAAGACTTCATCAATGTATTTTTTCAAAATCCAGGGTTCGCCCATCCACCAACCTGGCATTTGATAAATGACGGTGTCAGCCCAGAGATAATTTTCAATTTCACTTTCAATATCATAGCCTTGGTCAACAGTGGTGATTTTAACCTGATGGCCATTTTCTGGTAGAAAATCGGCAGCTACATTAGTGAGAGTCAGATTGAGCGCCCCTTTGGAGTGCGCAAATTCTTTCATTGCGTTAATAATTAGTATGTTACTCATTAGCATAATCCTATTAAAGCGGTGGGCCAGATACTGCCCAGCCCAGAATACTGAGTATGCTAATGGTTTTGCTACCAGAGAGAAATACACAATGATGCATAACACTATTGCTTAAGAAGCAACAAAACCTCGTGATTGGCTCCGCTACTGCTGCCAACACACATCGAGCTGGCCGTGAACCCGCCGCTTGATAGTAGGTACGGCCAATGTTGCAGGACTGAAAGATTGAGATTATCTGTGGGTTGTGACAGTCACCCCGCAGATGAGGTACTATCGCGGGCAGAAATTGACAATGAACTTGCGGTGCCGATCTGCTGACTGACAGTGATCGCCTCCAGAGTCTGAGGATAATTGAGTAATGAGTGATTTGACTCATGACGGTGCAGAACGCTTACCGCTGCACACCTTTACTGAAAACGCCTATCTGAACTATTCCATGTACGTCATCATGGATCGGGCGTTGCCGTTTATCGGCGATGGTTTGAAGCCGGTACAGCGGCGCATTGTCTATGCAATGTCCGAACTGGGGCTGAACAATAGCGCAAAATTCAAAAAATCTGCTCGTACCGTGGGTGACGTGCTGGGTAAATATCACCCGCATGGCGACAGCGCGTGTTATGAAGCTATGGTGTTGATGGCACAGCCATTTTCTTACCGCTATCCATTGGTTGATGGGCAAGGGAACTGGGGTGCGCCGGACGACCCTAAATCCTTTGCAGCAATGCGTTACACTGAATCTCGCTTATCCAAATATGCGGAAGTGTTGCTGGGTGAATTGGGGCAGGGAACCGTTGATTGGGTGCCGAATTTTGACGGCACCATGCAGGAGCCGAAAATGCTACCTGCGCGCCTGCCGAACATTTTACTCAATGGTACCACCGGCATTGCGGTGGGCATGGCAACAGATATTCCCCCCCATAATGTGCGCGAAATTGCGCAGGCGGTGCTGGCACTGATTGATAAGCCAACGTCTTCGCTGGAAGAGTTGCTGGAGTTTGTGCAAGGGCCTGATTTCCCGACGGAAGCAGAAATCATCACTCCGCGTGATGAAATTCGTAAAATTTACCAGAATGGCCGTGGTTCGGTACGGATGCGGGCCTTATGGAAGAAAGAAGATGGCAGCGCGGTGATTACCGCCCTACCGCATCAGGTTTCGGGTGCCAAAGTGCTGGAACAGATTGCCAGCCAGATGCGTGCTAAGAAACTGCCGATGGTTGAAGATTTGCGCGATGAATCTGACCATGAAAATCCTACTCGGCTGGTTATTGTTCCGCGTACCAACCGTGTTGATCTGGACCAAGTGATGAACCATCTGTTCGCTACTACGGATCTGGAAAGAAGTTATCGCATCAACATGAATATGATCGGTTTGGATCATCGCCCAACAGTGAAAGGGCTGGTGGAGATCCTGACCGAGTGGTTGGTATTCCGCCGCCAAACCGTGCGTAACCGGCTGAATTATCGTCTGGAAAAGGTATTGAAGCGGCTGCATATTTTAGAAGGTTTATTGATTGCCTTCCTGAATATCGATGAAGTTATTCATATCATCCGCACTGAAGATGAACCCAAACCGCTGTTGATGCAGCATTTCGCGATCTCTGAGACTCAGGCTGAAGCTATCCTTGAGCTGAAGCTCCGTCATTTAGCCAAACTTGAAGAAGTGAAGATCCGTGGTGAGCAGGATGAGTTGGCTAAAGAACGCGATCAATTACAGGCATTACTCGCATCAGAACGTAAGCTTAATACCCTGATTAAAAAAGAAATTCAGGCCGATGCAGCCGCTTATGGCGATGATCGCCGTTCGCCGCTGACTGAACGTGGCGAAGCCAAAGCCATGAGTGAGCATGATATTGTGCCTTCTGAGCCGGTGACTATCGTGTTGTCTGAGATGGGATGGGTGCGCAGTGCTAAAGGCCACGATATTGACCCGAGCGGGCTAAGTTATAAAGCAGGTGATAGCTTCCGTGCTGCGGCACGTGGCAAGAGCAACCAACCCGTGGTGTTTATTGACTCAACCGGCCGTAGCTACGCGTTAGATCCGCTGACATTGCCCTCTGCGCGTGGGCAAGGGGAACCGCTGACCGGTAAGCTGACTCCGCCACCGGGAGCAACTATTGAACAGGTATTGATGGCACCGGATGACCAGAAATTGTTAATGGCATCAGATGCGGGCTATGGTTTTGTCTGTACTTTCAATGATTTGGTCGCCAAAAATCGCGCTGGCAAGACCATGATTACTCTGCCGGAAAATGCCAAAGCACTGCCGCCATTGGAAATCTATGGGCCGGATGACATGCTGTTATCCATTACTGCCGCTGGCCGCATGTTGATGTTCCCAGTGGCAGATTTACCTGAATTATCAAAAGGTAAGGGCAATAAAATAGTCTCTATCCCAGCGGCGGATGCGGCAGCAGGTAAAGATCGCCTGGTATGGTTGTTTGTCTTACCTCCTCAAACATCAATTACCCTGCACTTTGGCAAACGTAAGTTAACCTTACGGCCAGAAGATTTACAGAAATTCCGAGCCGAACGTGGTCGGAAAGGTTCACCACTGCCTCGTGGGCTACAACGTATTGATCGCGTTGATGTTGATGCGCCAGAGCGTGTAATACCAGCAGATAATGAAGAGTAGTAACCAGTAAATGTAACAGGGAGCGCGCGCAATTTGCGCGCGCTGTCGCGTAACATAATTAGGGTAAGGAATCAGCGCGGTGTTTTGTCTGGAAACCGCTATACTAGCGCCGATTGCGAATTTAAGAGTGTGTGTTTAATAGAAGTAAGTGTTTAATAAAAATAAGTATTTAAGAGGTTGTTATGCTATTAATTTTGCGCACGGTATTGGCAGTTTTATATTGTTTTCTAGTGTGTGTGTTTGGTTCGATTTATTGCCTATTTCGCCCCCGAAATCCACGTAATCTCGCGACGTTTGCTCATCTTTTTGGCCGGATGTCAGTATTATTTGGGATTACGGTTGAGCAGCGTATTCCTAAGGAAGCGGCTAACTACGGTACCTGTATTTATATCGCTAACCATCAAAATAATTACGATATGGTCACGATGTCGAATGTCGTTCAATCCGGCACCGTCACTGTGGGCAAAAAGAGCTTGTTGTGGGTTCCTTTATTTGGCCCATTATATTGGTTAACAGGTAATCTGCTTATTGATCGTGATAACCGCGCCAAAGCGCATGGCACTATCGCCCAAGTAGTTGAACAAGTTAAACAAAAGAATGTTTCCATCTGGATGTTCCCAGAAGGAACTCGTAGCCGTGGGCGTGGTTTACTGCCGTTCAAGACAGGTGCCTTCCATGCGGCTATTGCCGCGGGTGTGCCAATCGTGCCAATTTGTGTGTCCAGCACTAACAATATCAAGTTAAACCGTTGGTCAAATGGCAAAGTTATTGTAGAAATTATGCCGCCAGTTGATACCACCGGTTACGGTAAAGATCGCGTTCGTGAGTTAGCGGAGCATTGTCGCAATCTGATGTTGGCTAAAATTGAGCAGCTTGATGCAGAAATTGCCCAGCAGGCAGCAACTGAAAAATAATCTATATAAAGAATACCCTAAATAATTCGAGTTGCAGGAAGGCGGCAAACAAATGAATCCCGATGAGCTTACATAAGTAAGTGATTCGGGTGATTGAGTGCAGCTAACGCACGTGCAGCTTGAAGTATGACGGGTTTTATTTAAACGACTCTGGTCGTGAGCGTTTTGCCGTCCTTCAGCGTTATTCGCAGTCAGGCAAAATTTTGCAGTAGGTTTGATGGTGGTTTTCCCGGAGAAGATATGTCACTCAGTCGTCGCCAGTTCATTCAGGCTACGGGCTTAGCGCTAGGCGCGGGTTCGTTGCCATTGAGGGCACAGGCTAATAGTACCCAGCAACCCTCGTTGCCTGTCCCACCTTTACTTGAATCTCGCCGTGGGCAACCGCTGTTTTTGACTTTACAGCGGGCGCATTGGGCATTCAGTGGCAAGCAGAAAGCCGCTGTGTGGGGTATCAACGGTATGTATCTAGGGCCGACTGTTCGGGTTTACAGCGGTGATGATGTTAAGCTCATTTACAGCAACCGTTTGGCTGAGCCGGTGTCTATGACTATCAGTGGGTTGCAAGTTCCGGGCACATTGATGGGCGGCGCTGCACGTATGATTACCCCCGGTGTTGATTGGTCACCGGTATTGCCTGTACGGCAACCTGCGGCAACTTGCTGGTATCACGCCAATACGCCCAACCGCATGGCTCCCCATGTTTACAATGGGTTAGCCGGTATGTGGCTGGTGGAAGATGAAGTCAGCAAAGCGATGCCACTACCAAGCCATTATGGTGTTGATGATTTCCCGATTATTATTCAGGATAAACGGCTGGATAACTTTGGCGTTCCGCAATATGACCCGCCAGCAAATGGGGGCTTTATGGGGGATACGTTGTTGGTTAACGGCGCACAAAGCCCATTTGTTGAAGTTTCTCGTGGTTGGGTGCGTTTACGTTTATTGAATGCGTCCAATGCCCGCCGCTATATATTGCAACTGAGTGACGGCCGCCCATTGCATGTGGTTGCCAGTGACCAGGGGTTCCTGCCTGCGCCGGTGATGGTACAGCAACTCTCGTTAGCGCCGGGTGAACGACGTGAGGTGGTTATCGATATGTCGCAGGGGAGCGAAGTGTCGATTACGGCGGGTGAGTCTGCCGGGATTATGGACAGGTTGCGCGGGCTATTTGAACCATCAAGTATTCTGATTTCCAGCTTGGTGCTGACATTAAAACCGACCGGTTTGTTGCCATTAGTCACTGATAATCTGCCAATACGTTTGCTCTCTGATCAGATTTTGGATGGCAATGCGGTGCGTTCTCGCGACTTCCGTTTGGGAGATGATTTGCCGGGAATCAATGGCGTTATCTGGGATATGAATCGGGCTGATGCTCAGGCACAGCAAGGTACTTGGGAACGTTGGACAATTCATGCGGACATGCCGCAAGCATTCCATATTCAGGGTGTTTCGTTCCTGGTGAAAAGTGTAAATGGTGCGCCAGCGATGGCCGAAGATAGGGGTTGGAAGGATACAGTTTGGGTTGATGGCGATGTAGAGTTACTGGTGTATTTCAATCAAGTATCTTCCGAGCATTTCCCGTTCTTGTTCTACAGCCAGAGCCTTGAGATGGCGGATCGTGGGTCAGCAGGACAATTGGTAACACAGGCCGCGCCGACACTCGGTTAAGATTAATGGGGTCATTGTTTCGATAGATTATTGTTTCGATAGATTATTGCTTCGACGAATAATTGTCTCGATGAATAATCGTCCAGTGATCCTGTTCTAATTGATGGCGCGAATCATGTTATCAACAGATTTATCCCTCCTCTTTCCATGGATAAATGCGTATAATCGCCGCCCGGTGATGATTTCTTAACCCGAACCACCCCAATTTCCCCCAATTCAAAGAGTATTGCCATGAGTGCCAGCCTGATTCAGCCAGAGCGTGACCTGTTTTCTTATCAGCCTTATTGGGCTGAATGCTATGGCACTGCGCCATTTTTACCGATGTCTCGCGAAGAAATGGACATATTGGGCTGGGATAGCTGCGATATTATTGTCATCACCGGTGATGCGTATGTTGACCACCCCAGTTTTGGCATGGCTATCATTGGCCGCATGCTGGAGGCTCAGGGCTTCCGTGTGGGGATCATTGCTCAGCCAGATTGGACAAATAAAAATGATTTTATGCGCTTGGGTGAGCCGAACCTGTTCTTCGGCGTCACCGCGGGCAATATGGACTCGATGATTAACCGCTATACCGCTGATCGCAAATTGCGCCATGACGATGCTTATACGCCGGATAATCAAAGCGGTAAGCGGCCAGACCGCGCCACTTTGGTGTATAGCCAGCGCTGCAAAGAGGCATATAGCCATGTGCCGGTATTGCTTGGCGGAATTGAAGCCAGCTTACGCCGTATTGCCCATTATGATTATTGGTCTGATACTGTGCGCCGCTCAGTCATTGTCGATGCCAAAGCCGATATGCTGGTGTACGGCAATGGCGAGCGGCCACTGGTTGAAGTGGCACACCGTCTGGCTGCGGGTGAGAAAATTGCTGATATTCAGGATGTGCGTAACACCGTTGTGATGCGCAAAACCCCATTACCGGGTTGGAGTGGCGTGGATTCTACTCGGTTGGATAAACCGGGCCGTATTGAAGCTATTCCGAATCCTTATGGTGAAGATTTGCCGTGCGCGACAGACAGTGTTCCCGAGCCGGAAGCCAAACCTATAACCGTACGGGCCGCCAAACCCAAACCATGGGAGAAGACCTATGTCTTGCTGCCATCCTATGACAAAGTGAAAGCAGACAAAGTATTGTATGCCCACACTTCGCGGATTTTACATCATGAAACCAACCCCGGTTGTGCACGGGCTTTGATGCAAAAACACGGCGACCGCTATATTTGGATTAATCCACCGGCTATCCCGCTCAGTACGGAAGAAATGGACAGCGTTTTTGCCCTGCCTTATCAGCGTGTGCCGCACCCGTCTTATGGGAAATCACCTATTCCAGCTTACGATATGATTCGTTTCTCGATCAATATCATGCGCGGTTGCTATGGTGGCTGTTCGTTCTGTTCGATTACCGAGCATGAAGGGCGCATTATTCAGAGCCGCTCTGAAGATTCTATCATTCGTGAGATAGAAGAAATTCGCGATAAAGTTCCTGGTTTTACCGGCATCATCTCTGATCTGGGTGGCCCAACGGCAAACATGTACATGCTGCGCTGCCAGTCGCCACGAGCCGAGCAAACTTGCCGCCGTGCATCCTGCGTTTACCCTGAAATCTGCCAGCACATGGACACTAACCATGAGCCGACCATTTCGCTCTATCGGCGAGCGCGTGATTTGAAAGGGATTAAAAAGATCCTGATTGCGTCTGGTGTTCGTTATGATCTGGCAGTAGAAGATCCACGTTATATCAAAGAATTAGCCAGCCATCATGTGGGCGGCTACTTGAAAATAGCCCCGGAACATACTGAAGAAGGGCCACTTTCAAAAATGATGAAACCGGGAATGGGCAGCTATCAGCGCTTTAAAGAGCTGTTTGATACCTATTCCAAGCAGGCCGGTAAAGAGCAATATTTGATTCCGTATTTTATCTCCGCCCATCCGGGGACAGAAGATAAAGATATGGTGAATTTGGCTCTTTGGCTGAAGAAAAACCGTTTCCGTTTGGATCAGGTGCAAAACTTCTATCCATCACCGCTGGCTAACTCCACCACCATGTATTACACCGGCAAGAACCCGCTGAGCAAAGTGGATTACAAGAGTGAGGATGTTGTTGTTCCGAAAGGAGATCGTCAGCGGCGGTTGCATAAAGCATTGTTGCGTTATCATGATCCCGCTAACTGGCCGATGATTCGCACGGCATTAGAGGAAATGGGGCTGCAAAACTTGATCGGTAGCCGCCGTGAATGTTTGGTTCCGGCACCGACTCTGGAAGAACAACGTGAAGCACGCCGGGCGTTTCGTCATCATACACCGGCGCTGACCAAGCACACTGCTATCACTCGTCAGCGTCAACCGGGTAACCGCACGAATGCAGCCTCAACAGGTAAAGCCCCTTTGGGTAAAACCGTGCAGGCCACTACGGGCAATTCCTCGCCCAAGACCGCAGGTAGCAAAACCGGCGCAAACAGAGCGCCGGTGAATAAACCCGCTGGTGTCGCCAGAGGGAAAGCTAAGCATCATTAATAAGCTGATAAATCAGCGGTCAGGCCCTGGGAGCATCTGGGTCTGGCCCCAGTCGTTTACCGCTATCTAACTTCGAAATTGCCGTCAGTTCATCTTTGTGTAGTTTAAAATCAAATACTTCAAAGTTTTCCCTGATGCGCGCCGGTGTCACTGATTTAGGAATAACAATCAGCCCGCTATCCAGATGCCAACGGATGACTATCTGTGCTGGAGTCTTACCATATTTTTGCGCCAATTCACGAATGATGGCTTGATCGAAAACGCCATCGCCGCCTTGAGCCAGCGGGCTCCAGGATTCTGTCGCAATATGATGTGTGGCATTCCATGCATGGAGCTGCCGCTGCTGGAGCAGCGGGTGAAGCTCAATCTGATTGACAGTCGGGGCAACGCCGGTTTCATCAATCAACCGCTGTAAGTGAGGGATATGGAAGTTACAAACGCCGATACTGCGAATCAAACCTTGCTCTTTCAAGGCGATCAATTCACGCCAGGCACCGACATAGCGGTCTTGTGCTGGGTCAGGCCAGTGAATTAGATAGAGATCCACATAATCGAGCTGAAGTTTTTTCAGACTCTCTTCCAGTGCTTGCTGAGGATTATTTTGGTTACTATTCCACAGCTTAGTGGTAATAAATAGCTCATCACGGGCGACATTGGCCGTTTGCAGCGCCTGACCAACACCCTCTTCATTTTTATAAATAGCCGCTGTATCGATTGAACGATAGCCGATCTCCAGTGCTTTGGTGACAGCAAGCTGTGTTTCTTCAATGCTTGCTTGCCAAACGCCAAGACCGAGTTGTGGCATCAGATTTCCATCGTGCAATTTGATAATGGGTTGCGTCACCATATTGATCTCCTCAGCTAAAATCACATTGTATTTCGCTAAACTATATTATTAGACCGCAGCTTCGTAGATACGTTTGCTATCTGCCAAAGTGATATCACTGTGCTCGCCAAGTGCGGTCATACCGTGCTCTTCTAATTTTTTGATTAAATCAGGAATGGTGCTGCCATCCAGTTTGTAATCAGATAAGCGAGTCGCGACACCCATGTCTTCAAAGAATTGACGGGTCGCTTCAATAGCCGCATCAATGCGTTGGTCTTCAGTGCCTTCACGGAGATCCCAGACACGTTCCGCATATTGCAATAATTTCGCGCGTTTTTGCTGTTTCTTCGCCACTAACAGAGCGGGCAATATCACCGCCAATGTTTGTGCATGATCCAGCCCGTGACGCGCTGTCAGTTCGTGGCCCAGCATATGAGTCGCCCAGTCTTGCGGGACACCGGCACCAATCAGGCCATTTAATGCCATGGTGGCGCTCCACATAATGTTGGCGCGTACATTGTAATTCTCAGGATCAGTTAAGGCTTTCGGGCCTTCTTCAATCAGAGTTAATAACAAACCTTCAGCAAAACGATCTTGAACTTTGGCGTCCACCGGATAAGTCAGGTATTGCTCAATGGTATGTACAAAAGCATCAACTACACCGTTAGCCACCTGGCGCGGTGGTAAGGTATAAGTCACCACTGGATCCAGCACAGCAAAGAGCGGCTGCACATACGGCGAGAAGAAATGTTGCTTATCACCGGTGCTGCGGCGGCTGATAACTGCGCCACTGTTAGCTTCAGAGCCAGTAGCAGGTAAGGTCAGCACTGAACCCATAGGCAGTGCTTCTTTGATATCGCTGCCGGTGGTTTCCAGAATATGCCATGGGTCTTGTGGATAATTGACGGCCGCCGCGATGAATTTAGTGCCATCCAATACTGAACCGCCACCCACGGCTAGCAGGAAAGTGATTTTTTCTGCTCGGCAAACCTCAACGGCTTTCATTAAGGTTTCATAAGTAGGGTTTGGCTCAATGCCACCAAACTCTAGGTAATCAAAGCCTTGCAGTGCTTGGTGAACTTGGTCGAGTACACCATTTTGTTTGATGCTGCCGCCACCATAGGTAATTAAAATACGTGCATCAGCAGGAATTTCTTTATTCAGTTGCGCTATTTGACCAGTACCGAACAGCACTTTAGTCGGGGTATGAAGGGTAAAATTTTGCATGATTTGTCTTCCAGCTTAGGGTAAGGAACAATAAGAATTAAGAGATTAGTTTGTGGCGCAATAGCTTGCGGATAAATAATTGTTTGCCGCCATATCAGTGGTAGCCATTGTCGGTAACCTGGCGTTATACCTCAATGCACATTTCTGCCTTGCTCTTGCCTATTTCTCTAAATCACTGTAGAAAACTCGCAAAATACTGCACAATTTATGTCGGATCGTTCCAGATAACAGAAGCAGGTGAGGGCGCAATGGTTGAGGTTACGGATATTCAGGTACAGATGGCTGGGATGATTGCTCGTCTGGCTCAAGGCAATGGCTTAACCCCTAGCGCTGTACCAAAGGTGAAAATTCTCTATTCCACCGTACACCAACCGCGTACACCCGTCATGTATACCCCGAGTGTAGTTATTATATTTCAGGGGCATAAAGTGGGTTATCTGGGTAGCAAAGTATTTCAGTATGATCCGAAAAACTACCTGATTCTGACAGTGCCATTACCGTTTGAATGTGAAACTTTTGCCAGCTCGGAAGTGCCGCTGGCCGGGATTTCGATTCATATAGACAGCCAGATGCTACAGGATCTAATTATAGATATTGGTGATGACGAACTCGATAAACCTTTCGGTAATACCTCTGGTGTCAATTCATCTGTATTGACTGAAGAGATGCTATGCGCCACCGAGCGGTTGCTGGATGTGATGGCTAATCCTCGTGATGCCAGAGTGCTTGGCCCACAAATTGTGAGAGAAATCATCTACTACGTGTTATGTGGACAGTGCGGTGGGGCATTACAGGCTTTGGTTAATCGCCATGGGCACTTCAATCAAATTACCAAGACATTGCGGCGTATTGAAAATCAGTTTGCAGATAACCTGAATGTTGAACAATTAGCCGCGGATGTAAACATGAGCGTCTCCGCGTTTCATCATAATTTCAAAGCGGTGACTAACACTTCGCCACTACAATATTTGAAATCTTACCGGCTACATCGTGCGCGAATGATGATGCTACACGATGGGCTAAAGGCCAGTACCGCAGCGAATAAGGTAGGGTATGAGAGTGCTTCACAATTTAGCCGCGAGTTTAAACGCTATTTCGGCGTTACACCGAGTGAAGAAGTCGCCAAGTTACGCACTAACTGAGGTGATATCGATACAAAACGGCGCACTAAGCGCCGTTTAGTTGTTCGAGCGGAGAAGCTTACTCGGTCACACTTTTGCGTTTACACCAGACCAAGACCAGTGTGCCAACCAACCCGACCAATAACAAAACAATCGGCAAAATCATCAGCGCGGTCATGACTTGATTTTCATAATGCTTAACCAGGGGAATATGGCTAAGTGCAAAGCCCAGCCCCACGACACTACCAACCCATAGCAGCCCACTGAGCCAGTTAAAGAACTGAAAACGCGTGCTATTTAGACCTGAAATACCGGCTAAAGTGGGTAATAAAGTCCGGACAAAAGCCAGAAAACGGCCAATAATCAGGGCTGCCAGACCGTGGCGAACAAACAGGTTATGGGCGCGTTGTCGATAATGAGTAGGCAACTGCAACAGCCACCTTTTTACCACTTTGGTATCTCCCAACCATAACCCTTGCAGGTAACTCAGCCAACAACCCAAGCTGGCCGCAGCGGTCAAAATTATCATGGTGGGCCAGAATGCCATGACACCTTTGGCAATCAGTGCACCCGCCAATAGCAACAAGCTATCACCGGGGAGGAAAGAGGCTGGCAGCAAACCATTTTCTAAAAAAAGGGTGGTAAAAAGTATACCGTAAATAACCCAAATCACATTCGGGTCGGCAAGTTTACTAAAATCCTGCTGCCATAAGGCATGAAGGATTTCGCGTAATACATCCATTTCTGTTCCTGTTTGCCTATCGTGTGAGAATATTGTTATAAGGTTTTATCTAGTGTATCGGTAATGGCGCTAATCCACATTGATCTTATCCTCAATAACCGAATTTTTAAGGGCATATATACGTGCCGTTGACACTATTTGTGTAAGAGAGGATGAATGTGCGGAGACTTTGACCGCACATTCACAAACCATAGCGCTCATAAATGTTACTGCGAAGCTTTGATGCGCTCAAACCCAGCGGTTAAATCGTCCTGCAAATCTTGTACATTTTCCAGCCCAATGTGCAAACGGAACAATGTGCCTTTGATTTCCTCACCCTCATATTTGCGGATTGCCCGGATATCCTTGGGTTGATACCCCAGAATCAAAGACTCAAACCCGCCCCACGAGAAAGCCATACTGAAATGGGTAAAGTGGTCGAGATAAGCCTCTAACTGCTGCTGGGTTAACTCTTCTTTTAACTCAAAAGAAAACAAACCATTGCAGCCGGTGAAATCTCGTTTGTAGAATTCATGACCTTTGCAGCCGGGCAGGGCAGGGTGATAGACCGCCGCAACTTCCGGGCGCTGAACCAGCCAGTTTGCGATTTCGATACTGTTTTTTTCATGCTGCTTTAAACGCACACTCAGCGTGCGTAAGCCCCGGCTGGCAAGATAGGCGGTATCAGCATCCACCATTTGCCCCATTAGATAAGAATCTTCGCGTAGTTGCTCCCAACAACGGGTGTTGGCGACCGCAATCCCCAGCATGGCATCGGAATGACCAATAATATATTTAGTTCCTGATTGGATGGAGATATCAATATCAAAATCCAAGGCTTTAAACAGCACGCCGGCCGCCCACGTATTGTCCATGATGATAATCATCTCTGGAGAAACCGCGCGAATAGCTTTGACTATCGCGGGAATATCTTGTACTTCCATCGTGATGGAACCGGGCGACTCAAGAAAAACCACTTTAGTTTGCGGTGTGATCAACGAGGCTATTTCGGCCCCTATCATGGGATCAAAATAAGTGGTGATGATATTCATACGCGATAAGATTTTATCGCAAAAACTTTGTGCCGGTTCATAAGCCGAGCCAGTCATCAACACATGATCGCCGGTGGAAACAAATGACAAAATGGCATTACTAATCGCGGCGGCACCGCAAGGATAAAGCACACAACCCGCGCCGCCTTCCAGTTCTGTCATCGCTTCTTGCAAAGAAAAATGGGTTAGCGTGCCTCTGCGGCCATAAAATAGCGCCCCATTTCCGCGATTAATTGTGGCGTGCTTTTTGGCTTTTACTGACTCAAAAACCAAAGAAGATGCGCGCTGAATGACGGTATTGACCGAGCCTTGGGTGAATTTCTGACTTCTGCCAGCGCTAACTAAGATTGTTTCCAATTTTTCTATCGTGGGTTTATTTGCAGACATAATCGCTTTGCCACCTTCTCATCAGCATGCCCATTATTCCATGGTCAGCATTCATTATTGGGATGTATTTATTCCTTACGTTAGCATGATGATTGTAATGAGAGGGTAGCTTTCACCATGAAAAAAACTAAAGAGGGTGACTCGCTGTTTTCCGCAGATTTGTAATGGAAAAATGCTGTGTAAGTGACGAAATAGGAAATTTATTAAGGGGAGGCCGTTAGGAGAGGGCTTAATTCATGCAAAAGCGCTCTCTGCAATAAATCCTTTTTTATTTTTACATAAAGTGTCACTCAATCTGTACAGCTCAGAATGTTTATCCGTTGATCCTGCCGCGTAGTCCCTGATATCAGGGGGATTCTTATTTTTTCTCAAAAAATAGGCGTAAATACTAATGATAATTACTATCAATCCCCGGTTTGTTTGATATGATCGGCAGCTGATTTCGTCCTTAAATTGATATGCATATTGGGTGGAGGCGCAGCGTGAAAACAGCTGACAAAAAGATTAAAGACAAATCATTCGTGCAAGGCCGAATGATGAAAGGCGCGATGGCATTATTGCTGGTGGCAGGTTTAACCGGTCATGCATTCGCCGCACCGGGCAACAGTAGCGCAGTCGCTGCATCAGTTACGACACCAACGACGACAGCAACATCAACGCCGTTACCTGCACCGGAAATTACATCTGTAGCAGCCCCTGCTAATGCAGAAGCTGTAGTACCCACAATATCGGTACCGTCAGTTCAGCCATTAACGGCTCCTGCCCCACAAGGCTTGGCGATGGATCTCTCCGTTTGGGGCATGTATCAACATGCTGATGTGGTGGTGAAAGGCGTAATGATTGGCTTGGTATTGGCATCAATCGTGACCTGGACCATTCTGTTTTCCAAAGGGACTGAATTATTCCGAGCACGCCGCCGTTTACGGCAAGAACACGAGGCTATCGGCGCGGTTACTGATCTTGATACCGCGTCTGAGCGAGCAGAGGTTTTCTCTCCAGAGAGCATCAGCGGTCTATTACTGCGTGAAGCGCAAAACGAGCGCCTATTATCGGCAGAATCAAACGATAACAACGGCATTAAAGAACGTACTGCTTTTCGTCTGGAGCGCCGTGTTGCTGCCATTAGCCGCCAAATGGGCAAAGGTAATGGCTTCCTGGCGACAATCGGTGCCATTTCTCCGTTTGTCGGTTTGTTTGGTACTGTTTGGGGCATCATGAACAGCTTTATCGGTATTGCCCACTCACAGACGACTAATCTGGCTGTTGTTGCTCCGGGTATTGCCGAAGCTTTGCTGGCAACAGCACTTGGCTTGGTTGCCGCAATTCCTGCGGTGGTTATCTATAACATTTTCGCTCGCCTGATTGGTTCTTACCGCGCTCAGGTAGGGGATGTTGCTGCACAGGTATTATTATTGCTGAGCCGTGATCTTGATTTGAGCAGCAGCGCTGAAGCAAAGTCACCTAAGCAGCCTCACCAATTGCGTGCGGGGTGATTTATGGCCATGCGGATGAACGATAACCTCGATGAAAGTGGTGAACTGCACGAAATTAACGTGACACCTTTCATCGATGTCATGCTGGTATTGCTGATTATCTTTATGGTGGCAGCACCATTGGCAACGGTTGATATCAAAGTGGACTTACCGGCATCTTCAGCGGTGCCACAGCCGCGCCCAGAGAAGCCGGTTTTTTTGACAGTGAAAGCTGATAATCAGCTGTATGTCGGCGATCAGCAGGTCGACCGCGATACACTGGCGGCGGCGCTGGATAAAGTGACCCAATCTAACAAAGAAACCACCATTTTCTTCCAGGCGGATAAAGTGGTGGATTATGAAACGCTGATGAGCGTGATGGATGCATTGCGTAAATCGGGTTATCTCAAGGTGGGGTTAGTCGGCATGGAAGCGGGTGGCGCAAAATAGTCAATAACAGGCGCGGTGATATTACCGCGCCTGATCTCAGTTTTTAGGTATATTACGGCCAACTTCATCATTTGCTAAGAGTGCTTGCTCCAGGTCTTGCTCCAATTCATGAGCATTCTGAGCCAGATAGAAATTATTCTCCCCAACACACTTTTTCCAGTCAATATCCTCTCTTGGAACATATCCAATACCAATAAATACCATTCTAATGTTATTTTTTTTTATTTTTTCACACATCCCTTTCTCAATAAGTGTTTTAGTAATATTAAAGTAGTTTTTATCTTTATAATCTTCAGGAAGGTTAGCGTTAATATGATTACTATCATCACCGTCAGAAAGAATAATCATTAGTTTTTTGTGATTATTATTTGTTTCTTTAAAAATATTATTTCCAACTAGAATTCCTGAGCTTATTAACGTTGCACCACCCACATCAAAATTTACAACATTAGATAATACTGAATCAGTCATATTACTTTTTTCAATAATATGAGTGTCTAGATTTTTTAAGCAAAACTCATTATTAAGAACATCAGATATAGGTATGTTAATATTTCTCTCTTCGGTTTTATGAGAAATTGAGTCAATTGTCTGTTCGTAGTCAATGTTGTCTGCAATAATTGTCCATATAATTACTGCATAATCAATAAAAGTAGCATATCTAAAAAAAGAAACAGCTTTTGACTTGTTTTTGTCATCAATCATGATTCTTTCAATTTTATCTTTAACGAATGTAACCTTGTCTGTGTCTTGATTTAACTTCCCATACTCAGTGTTTAAAATATCGCCCAATTGTTCTAATCCGTTAAATTTTTTTAATCCAGACGCAGTGTAACGACTCAGATAATTGCCTTTTGACCTGTATTTTTTAGGTACAAATGGGTAGTGACAAAACATTTCATTTTTTATAATCTTTTTACTTCCCCATGAAAATGGCGCAAATCCAATAACATTAATGACATCATTATTGTCTATTTTATCATTCAGCTTTTTTAATATTTTTCTTAATGACTCTATTTTACTTTCAGTTTTCTCAGAATGTTCAAACGACTCATTCATTGAACCAGAATAGTCAGCAACAAAGACAACGTCTGTGGGTTCAGAGTGATTGGAGATATATTTTTTAGCCGCACCACTATCAGTAATATTTATATTACTATTCGTGCTAGTAAGAGCTGTTTTATTTAAAAATAATGCAGGGTAATTCATAGTAATAGCTACATTATATTGGAGATGATTTGTGCTCTTATCTATCACTATTCTTGGTGTTGAAAACTCTTCTAATGGTAAGTATGCCCTGGCATAAGAAGAGACAAGGGCATTATTCTTTTGTTCTTGGATAGCATCAGGATTGTCATTATTTTCAACTGTTAATGCTAATGCAGCTTGCTCTATAGCATCAGAGAGTTTGGCTTTTTTTTGTATAAAAAGAGAGATTTCAAAAGACACAAAAATCAGCCCAATAAAAAAAGGCAATAAAATAATAAATGGCAATAATATTGCACCGCTTTCATTCTTTATAAGCCTCTGTATATTTATAAAAGTAATGTTTTTTTCCAACATAAATAACCTTTACTGTATGAGTGTTGTATTCATATATTTAGATATTAACGTTCGATCGTAATAGAGGATGATTTTATTGGTGCAAATAGGGTTCCAGACCCAGGAGCTGACGATAAACATAATGTCACTTGATAAAGAGGTATCCATCTCCCGGCATTACTGAATGTTGATAACTGAGCTAACTCATTGAGTGGTCTGTTCGGCTCACAAGTCCCAACATTGAAAGACAAACTTTTCGTATTATCAATACTCTTACTTGTGACTGCGGATGACTCGGTTTGATTGAAATGCAGTGTTTCTATATTTATTGCAAGGTTATGAACAGGATTGCCTGAATTTAACAACATATTGTCCGCTAACTGTTTTATTTGATTAACCTGTTCTTGTGTTAATATTCTATCATTGTTGTATAGCCTTGTTCTTTCGCGCACTATTCCAGCTAATGAATATGAAATGCGATCTAACTTTCCAACGTTTGAGTAATAATTCGAGACTGATATTAATGTTTTTATAAAAATAGTCATGATGAAAATAACAAAAACAAACTCAACAATGATTGCGCCATGTGTATTTTTAATTATGTTTATTTGATTATTTTTCTTGTACAAGAATAACCTCTCGTGAGAGTAAAATAGTAGGCCAAGAAGATAAAATAGGAAAAAAAACTGGGCGATATAAATAACTGACACTATATTTAGCTAGCGGAAGTTTATTATTATCTGATGTGTTATGGTTAATCATATCCGAAATGTTTTCACTAAAAATAACATTTGCGTTTAACGCATTGTCCTCAGTGATAAATGAACCTAAAACTCCTTGATGTGAAACTAATTTCTGCCGTAGCATTGAGGTATAGCTAATATCGTCATGCCGTTCTTTATTCTTGGCTGACTTCGCTGCTTCGGAAACTGCCAAATCTAAATTGGCTGAAATATAAAGTAAACGAGCAATCTCAGCACTAAACAGGAGCATGAGTAAAAATAAAATAAAGACGATTGAAAACTCGATAGTGATAGAACCTTTGTTTTCGTACAAAAAAGTAAAGTTCATTTTTCTCATTAGTCAACCTTGCCAGAAAATTTATCTTGATATGGATTACTCACTTGACTGAGGGCTAATATTAATTCATCAGGATTTTTAGCCATTTTTTCAGCTGAAATTATCTTTTTTGCATATTGATGATCATTGAGCTTAACTAATGAGAAAACCAAATTATGTAATATTAAACTATCTTTTTTTCCTGCCAGATAGTCAGGAAGTAATATTCTGACTGCATCAGAATAACGCTCATCAAGTATGGCGATCACTGCGAGGTTATTCATTGCTGTTTCATCAGAAATAAACAAATTTCTGGATTGTTCAATAGCGTTTTTAGCGTTATTTATTTCGCCATTATTGGCAAAAATAATACCTTTTATATTGTGCGCTTCTGCATTTTTTGGCGAAATAACCAATAATTTATCAATAACAACCTTGGCTGCCGTATCATCATTATTGTTAATAAGGTTTTTGGCCTGTAATAAATAAATAGACTCATTGGGTTTATGTGCTATTGGGCTCAAGTAGTATAATGATGATTTAGTATCACCAGCAAGGTAATATGTATTGGCTAATTTTAATCTAATATCATCATCTTCTTTTGTTTTTAATTCATTACGGTATAGAGTAATTAGTCCATTATAGTTTTTTGCTTTGGTTAAAATACTTTCTCGATAAGAAAATTCTTTTTTACTCATGCCATTATTCCAGGAACAACCATTGATCATAAAAGCAAGAATTGAAAACATAATGATTTTTCTAGGTTTTTTATACATAGGTAAGTATCTCCAATATGCTGGGTGATATAACTAATACGATAAATGGAATAAGAATAAAGAGAAATAGCGGGAATGTTAATTTTGCTGATAATTTACTTATTTTTTCCTCTGTTACTAATAATTGCATCTCTCTTATATCTTGAGACAATTTAATCAGTTGTTCATATACACTTGAACCAAAACTAATACTGTATTGAAGCGCACTGCAAAACATTCTTATTTCTGTGGCAGAAGAGCACTGATGAAACTCTTTAATAGCTGATTCTAATCCATTTATCTCTGCATGTTTGGTTATTTTAAGGATCATTCGGCTTAAATCTGAGTTTATTAATGTAAATTTTTTTGCCGTGTAACTGAGAGAGTTATCTATTGTCATGCCGGATTGAACACACGCGGCGGTGATATCAATAAAGAAGGGTAGTGATTTAAGCACAGAATCAGTTCTTCTGGTAATAACGTTTTTTATAACTATTTTAGGGAGGTATAGAGTGGTTATCAGAATTGTTAATCCAATAATCAGTGAACTTCTAAAGCTAATTGTTATTATATCAATTGACAATAATATGAATATTACCGTCAAGAGTGCAACGATAATAATAATTTTGAAATAAATGACCTCTTCCAGAAGAAAAGGAATAGAGATGTAGTTAGACAGGGTTTTATCCTGATTGTTGACTTCTTTTTTATCTTGGTGTTTATCATTTTCATTTATTTTATTATATATATAAACTCTTTTTACTCTTGATTTTGTTTTTAACAGAAGGATTAACCCTAATGATAACAATAAAATTAAAAATATATTCATAAGGCCTTCCTGAGCATTTTTCTTATTAAGTAAATCCCAATGATTTCACTGGTTATAATATAATAAAATATAATTTCCCCTACAGGATGATTCCATATTGATTCTATGCTGGTAGAATCAATAAAATAAAGTAAAAGAGAAAAGGCGATCGGCATAAAACAAATAATATTGACAGACATTCGTGTCTGAGCAGTCATTACGGCTTTCTTCTGCTCAGAATTTTTATTTTTTGTTATCACCTGTGATAGCCGGCTAGTCAATTCTTTTAATTGCCCCCCTTGTTGAAGATTAAGCAAAATTATTGTAATTAGAAAATAGAATTCAGGGTAATGGAATCTTTTATAGGCATCATAAAAAACAATTTCAGGTGATTCTCCCAGATTTAGTCGACGACAAATAAGGCTCATTTCATGTCCTAGTGGCCCATTTATTTCTTTCCCACAGCGTTCTAGTACTTGATTAATACTGGCTCCACTGCTCACCGCCATGTTTATCATCAAGAGAACTTCTGGAAAGTTTTGTTTAAAAAAAGAATGATGTATTTTTCGGGATAATTTTACTTGAAAAAACACAATACTTATAAACATAAAAATTAAAATGAGAACTATATTAAAATGAAACCATAAAGTATTAATGAAAAAAACACATATTGAATAAATTATTGGCATCGCAATATGCAATTTGTTTTTATCATTAATAATTCCATGCAAATACTGTAACCATTCTGAAATTATTTTTTTATAAAATAAAATAAATAAATTATCACTTACAGATTTCTTTCTATTATCATTGACGATTGATTTTTTGATTTTCATCCATTTAAAATTGCTCAATAATAGCAATAATATACCGGACGACAGTATTATGTAGTAAATCACTTTTCCACCATAGAAAAAATACTATTTAATTCATCAGATAAGTTATATATGTCGGCATTTATTCTAACAGAGGAACGGCTAAATAATCCATGATTGATAAATTCTCCTTGAATCTTACCTTGTTCATCCCGTAATTTTTCTGGTTCAAATGAAAATATATTCTGTAGTATGACATTATCACCTTCCATTCCCATAATTTCGCTAATATAACGTACTTTTCTTGTACCATCACTCATTCGAGAAACTTGTACAATAATATTGATTGCAGATGCTATATTCCGTCGGATAGTAAAGAGAGGCATATTAACCGGGCCCATCATTATCATACTTTCCAGACGGGCAATAGCATCACGGGGTGAGTTAGCGTGCAATGTTGACATCGAACCATTGTGGCCTGTATTCATTGCTTGAAGCATCTCAAAGGTTTCCTCGCCTCGACATTCGCCGATAATTATTCTATCGGGGCGCATTCGTAGCGAGTTAATTACTAAGTCTCGCATAGTGATTTGTCCTGTATTCTCCAGACCCGCTAACCGGGTTTCCATTCTCACAACATGAGGTTGCTCAAGATTCAACTCTGCTGCATCTTCTAAAGTAATAACTCTCTCACTCTTAGAAATATACTTCGATAAAGCATTAAGTAGCGTTGTTTTTCCCGAACCAGTACCACCAGAGACAACGATATTGACCCTACAACTGGCCGCAATAATCAGAAAGTTAGCCATATTGCTACTCATCGCACCCATATCAACTAAGTCTTCTAGTTTTCGGTTGTTATTACTAAACTTTCGGATAGAAAGTACAGTGCCATCTAGGGCTATGGGGCTCATTGCTACATTGATACGGCTGCCGTCAATTAAACGTGCATCTGCTAAGGGGCGGCCTTCATCAATACGACGATTTACCCTTTGCATTAAACGTTTGGTAATATCTGTCAGTTGATTATTATTAATAAATCGCAGATCAGTTAAAGTGATCAGGCCATAGCGTTCAACAAATATCTTATTAGGTCCATTAACCATAATGTCACTAATTGAGTCATCCTCCATCAGCTCTCTTAATGGCCCAAAACCAGTGATTTCATCAGCAATCATTGAAATTATTTTTTTCTGATCCTGAGTTGTTAATTTATATTCATTATCATTATATAAATCATGAAATGTTTGAGATAATAATCCACTGAGTTTACTGTAATCATCAACAAGATTTTCAACTTTATCTATATCAATATTAGCCAGCATTTTTTCGCGAATTAATTCTTGTATAGTTAATGATACTTTCATTGTTTACCTTATATTTTTTAGTGTTGCTATTATTTTTTTTGTCAATGTATTCATATCGCTTGATGAGTCTATCTTTATACCTAATGTGTTTTTAGCTAATGTGTTTATTTTTATTTTTTTTCTACCAAAATAAGTAGGATCATTTAATGAAGACTTTGTGTTTTTTATATAAGGTATATGTATGTCAATAGTTCGATTCAATAATGATTGTATGTCGGCAGTATCTAACATATCTTTGGTTACAGGCCTGCTTTCGTTTAAGCAGAGTATTAGTCTGGTTGCTTTTCTATTATCTCTTTTAAAACGCTCATATAGGCTAATAAATTCTTTGGCGATTCTAACTGACATCATACTATTATCTAACAATATAATGATGCAATTAGATTGCTCAATATAGTCTGTTATTCTTTCCTTTGATGAATTATGAATAGGTTGGTCGAAAATAATAAAATTATGTTTTTTATTTGTTTGATTATCTACCTCACTTAATTTTTTTTCGTTACATAGCATAAGATCTAAGTGTTTATGATATTCAGTGATAGCGGTATTAATTTTTTTCTCTGTTACGAGGTCAAGATCTTGCGATCCTTGATTACCCTGTAATAATAATGTTGGGGATTTCTTTATTTGAGTAATTTCATATGCTAAATGGTAACTGAGTAGAGTCGTCCCTATTCCACCTTTACAACCCAGTACACTGATAAAAAAAGCCTTTCTTTCGGATTCTATCTGAATACCTTTAAGCAATAACTGTGTCAGTTCAGCAGATTGTGACTGTATATTTAAATATAAAATTCCCCTGTCAGTAAACTGCTGTGCAATACTGATTGAATCAATATCTCCGACGAGCACACACCAGCAATCACGCGGTGTATGATTTTTTATTAAATCTAATATTTTCTCTATTTCTTGATCATTACCAATATCAATAATTATACCAATAGTTTGGTCTGGTAAATTAACTAATGATGCAGTGAAAATATTGTCCTCTATTCCTTTAATGTTGTTAATATCGGCCAGTCGTATTTTTTCAGATATTTTCTCTATTAGCCACTTTCTTGTGGAAATAATTGCAATAGTATCTTTTACTTTGCTGGTTTTTTTATTGATTAAATCCTTGTTTAGGATTAATTGCATATGTCACCACTAATACTGGATTTTTTCCTGTTAATATTAACTGCGCATCCAACTTCATGATTTTTAACACGACGATAATCATTAATACTATAGTTACAGGCTCTATTTTTAATGTTAACGCTGTCATTTTTAGATGTGATAATGATATTTATTTTGGATTGATTATCTCTCATAAGACAAAATGATCGGTCACTATCAATAGGTTTAATCGTCAGCTCTGCATAGCCCACTTTGGTAAATAATATAATGGTACCTATTATGAGTAATCTCATTTAATAAATCCTCCTTTACGCAGAAATTCTCTGGCCATCTTTTCTCTTTTTGTTTCCATAATGGAACTAAAGTTAAAAAATCGTTCGAGCGTTGAAGTATGCATAAAATCAGGCAACTCCACTTCTTTTTCGGAGACTGGATTCACCAAGTTTACGGTTGCGATCACCACTAATTCAGTTTGGCTCTGTTCTGTCTGTGCATTACGGAAAAATGCTCCTAATAGAGGGATATCACCAATTAGTGGAATTTTACTTAATGATTCTCTCTCCGTGTTACTGATTAATCCCCCTAAAATGAAACTCTCTCCATCTCCCAGTTCTAATGTTGTTGCTGCCCTACGTGTTCTTAATGTAGGGTAGGAATCTCCACCCCTCATATTAAATGTTTTACCTATACTGCTAACTTCTTCATTTAAAGTAATGCGAATACGTTTTTTATCATTAACTTTTGCACCAATGTTTAATTTAATACCAAATTCTTTATAAGTTATTTCTCTACTATTTTGTGTCGTACTTACTATTGGTATTTCGCCACCAACCAGAAAAGATGCACTTTCACCTGATAGTACGGAGAGATTGGGTTCGGCTAAAACTCGAGCAATGGTATCATCGTTAATAGCATGAACTAATGTACTTATCCCTTTGGCATTAAATCTAAAAAATTGGAAAGAACCCACAGAATCGCCGATGGTACTCCAATTAATTCCAACATTTTCAGTGAAATCTTTTGTAACTTCGGCAATGGTGAGTTTGACATTCACCTGATTAGATTGTGGTAATTTTATTTTGTTGATAATACCTAAATAATCAGTAGTATTAATAAGAGAGTTGCTATTTATTATTCTTTTACTACCAACAGCCTCACCTATAATTGTACCGATAGTGTCTTTGGCTTCCTCTGATCCTGCGGTTCCTGTCAGGATATAACCATCACCTATTTTGTTAATTTCCACATGACTTTCTGGATACTCAAGCTGTATTCTTTTATATGCAGCAGCAATGACATTGTTGACAAAAACGACAGATTTTATCATAGGCTTGTTGCTACTATTGAATAATATAAACTCCGCCATTCCTTCTTTTTTTGTATAGACAATAACGCTTTTTTTACCCACTATCTCATAGTCAGCTATGGCTGCTGCAGAAACAAAAACAGTGTCTATCTCATCTTGCGTATTAATAATATATGACTCACCAGTAGATAAATAAACTGATTTAGCATTTGCTCTATTGACTGCAGTTTGGATAGCCGTAATGACAAATAAGAAAAGTAATATATTCCTAATGACGTAGCTTCTCCGAAGTATTCTCATCCTCTTAACTCTCTTGCTGTGCGCAGTTTGGGAATAATGTCATATAAATTTGTTGATATTCTCTTGCTATCATCATTTTTATAGTTAGGAGTTAGAAAAGTATCACCTGTTTTTTCCACTATATGTATCAGATCAAGCTCTTCTATTTTTATTGTGACGGCAATATAACCTGTTAACATATCTTCAGTCTTTTGATTCTTGCTGTTTTTTTCTGATAATTCGTCAGCGGAGTACTTTTTTATTCTTACTACTTTCATGTTAGGGATGATTTTATTGAGGGAGTAGCTCTGTTTTTTCCTATCACTCATATTTTTTGTATTAATAATAGTGCCATGTTCCATCCCTTTCTTATTGTCTGTCTCAAGAACTCTCAATTGGTAAGATATCTCATCACCTACACTCAATGTATTCAGTAAGTAATCATCTTGTTTTTTAGTTGTGAATTTATAGACAATGTAGCCTTTCTGTAAGCTTAGATGGTTAAACTCATCACTATTGGGTGTGACTAACATGTCTTTAGTAATGTAGGAACCATTGAGAGTGTTCGTTTTTAATAAATAGCTGTTAATGTTAGGGGTTTCAGAGATGTCATTTTTTATTAATTCACTTGACTCGGGGACGGCTATTTTTTTTATGGCGTACTCGCTGTGAGTCAATAGAGTTCCTGATGGCAAATCACTAGTGGCTTGTGCCAATATAATAGTGACTTCCTTTTCATTTTTTGGCGTGAGTAGGCTACTCGTTATTTTTTCATCATTCTCAGAGCTTATAAATAAGCCAGTAATACCTATAGCAATAATAAGAATAGAAATTAACAAAAGAAACTTACGGTTCATAATAATCCTATATTATTATATAAATGACTAGTTCACTATTCAGGATAGAAAAGATAATAAGAAGCCACTAGAAATTGCAACAGCGTAAGGTACACCTCTCTGTTGAATATCAGTACGATTGACTAACATACCTATTATCATGACGACTCCGCCCATAATCGCAGTGTAGAGAATGAAATTGATAGATTGTTCTGTATTCAGCGAAAACAGTAATACAGTTATTAATTTTACATCGCCGCCACCGATAAGTTTAAAATGAAAAATTATATAGCCTATAAATAATGTTAATAAAGGTATGATAAAATCTACCCTATTGTATGAGATATAACTCAAAGCCAGTGAGTTAATTGCCACAGTAATTACAAGCTTGTTGCTAATCGTGCGATGACGAATATCGCTATAGCAGATTAGCAATAATTGTAATGCTAACAATGTGACTAATGGTATTTGTAATATATCCAATCCTCCTTTGAGGATAATGTCATTAAGATGGCAACTTAAAGTTTCCATCTTAATGTTAATAGAGTCTAAATCACTTAGCCTTTGGGTGCTGCTGCAGTCACAGTAGCTTTGGCTGATGCCACCAAATCAGTAACCAGAACAGTTAATGGGCCTTTAGCTGCGGTAATAAGGATACCAGCCAATGCAATGATCATAACGTATTCAATAATAGAGCCGCGATTGTCCTTCATAAACTGCTGGGCATTAATCTGTGTTGTTACATAACCTTTAGTGATTAAGTTCATCATAATCTAGTTTCCTTGTTAAATATATTGGGATTCTTCCCGATATTTCAATTAAGTACAGAGTAGGTATCTCGCTACTACCCGAATCGATATTGTTATTTTCGCCTCGTTCGTAGTGGTTGCTATTAAATGCCTTTCTGGAGGAGGAATCCTTTTTTTAGCCTTATTTTGTCTCTTTAAATTATATTCATTTTAGTATGATAATTAAGGATTTGGCTTATCCCCACTGAATAAGATAATAAGGATTAAGACTGAGAGAAATGAAAGCCAGCAGAAAGAGAAAAAAGCGAGTAAAGATATCAATTTTTTCCAGCCATTGCTTTGCAAAAAACTTTGTTTGCCCTGTGCTAGAGGAATCTGTGGTGCGATACTCTCTGCCGGTAAAGAGATAGCGGCTACCAGGGAAGTATCAGGGGGTGCTGTTATCTGCTGAAGATCGTCATTATGTTGCTGTTCGTCAGAATATTTGCCAACTGTCACTTGGCTTACTGAGCCAGTATAACGGACGCCTTTTCGGGGAATAGTATGAATAAGAGATTCTTTCAGCCCTACCTGAAGAAATGCCTTACGCAGCATATAGAGTTGTCCGTAATAACTGCTTTCACTGACAGCCCCGCGCTGTTCTTTCCATACTTGGTTGATAATCTGTTCTTTTTCAGTGACTCCGTTAAGTAACAGATGCAAAAATCTTAAATTATTTTCAGTTAGCATTACCACTGAACCACCAGGGCCATTTAAACAGCGTTGTGCGGGAGAAAATAGCACTGTTCCTTCTAATTTAAACACAATCTCATTTGTCTCCATATTGGCGGCTACCTATCCTGTGTAAGATGTATATTTATTTTTTGAGTATTTTAAGGTCTTGGGTAACTCAGACTTACGCTAAGTGAGTATTTCTCTTTGATGTTGTATGCATTGAAAGTGTAGTTACGCATGTAATAGCGATTGTCAGAGTTATAAATCCGCTGTTTTCCTGTGCTTATTTTAATCCTCAAACTTCTTTAAATAACTACGCGGCGTATTCTTGCACGATGCAATTGAGCTTAACAAGCAGGTATTTAGCCTGAGTATGTCATTTGCTATTATTACTTATCATCATTTCTTATTCGTTTATTATTTTATCTTTGTTATGAACTTATACTATTCTTCTGTTTTTTGATTATTTTCATGTTTTTTAATTTTAATATATTAAATATAATATTTTCCCGTCATATAGGGAGAGGATGTCGATAAAACTGAAACAGTGATAAATTGAGCTGGAGTTGGAGTAAACTGTATTGCTCTTAGTTATGTCATCGGCTGAGGTAAAGTGAGGCTCTTATGACTATGGATCTATTTTCTCAATTACCCAATGAGCCTTGGGTTGAAGAATTAGCCCCTGGCGCGTTGGTTCTGCATCATTTTGTATCAGAACAGGCCCCGTCATTATTAGCAGAAGTTGCCGCCATTACCACTGTTGCTCCCTTGCGGCATTTGATTACCCCAGGCGGTTACCGGATGTCAGTGGCTATGAGTAATTGCGGTTCAGTGGGGTGGGTCAGTGATACTCGAGGTTATCGCTACAGCCCAGTTGACCCGCTAACAGAAATACGCTGGCCCGCGATGCCCGAAAGTTTTATGGCGCTGGCGGTTGCTGCTGCACGGCAAGCCGGTTTTCTGCATTTTCAACCAAATGCTTGCTTGATAAACCGCTATGATGTGGGAGCCAAATTATCTTTGCATCAAGATAAAGATGAGTTGGATTTACGCCAGCCGATTGTTTCAGTATCACTGGGGTTGCCCGCCATATTCCTATTTGGTGGAGCATCCCGTGAAGCTAAATGCCAGAAAGTCTTATTGAGCGAAGGTGATGTGGTGGTGTGGGGCGGGCCATCTCGTTTGAATTATCACGGTGTATTGCCAGTTAAAGCTGGGTTTTCTCCCAGTGTAGGGGCATATCGGATTAATTTGACCTTCCGGTGTACTGGGCGCTCTGAGAAGTTATGAGGTATCAATAAGAAAACCCTCAGTCCCGCAAGACAGAACTGAGGGCGATGATGATACTTGTTAAGGTTTACTGCTGTTTGCTCTCTTTTTTATGTAGCAGCATATACACCGCCGGAATAACTAGCATCGAAAGTAATGGCGCACTCACCATCCCACCGATCATCGGGGCGGCAATTCGCTGCATAACTTCCGAACCGGTGCCACCTCCCCACATAATGGGCAGCAAACCGGCCATAATGGTCGCAACCGTCATCGCCTTTGGCCGTACTCGCAATACTGCACCTTCGTGAATGGCCGCACTCATCTCACTGACCGTCATGGCAATACCGGGTCGTTGATGTTTTTTCACCGCCTGATTCAGATACAAAACCATGATCACGCCGAACTCGGCAGCAACGCCCGCCAGCGCGATAAAGCCGACGGCGGCGGCAACGGAAAAGTTATAGCCCAGCCCATAGAGCAACCAGACCCCGCCAATCAGTGCGAAAGGCAGCGTTGCCATAATTAAGGCGGCATCCCTGACACTGCTGAAAGTGACATACAGCAGCACGAAAATGATCATGAGAGTGACTGGCAGAACAATTTTCAGTTTCGCGGTTGCCCGCTCCAGATATTCAAATTGCCCCGACCAACTGAGAGAGACCCCCTCCGGCAGTTTGACTTGCTCAGCGACGGCCTGTTGCATATCCGTGACCGCTGATTTCAAATCTCGCCCACGTAAATCGACATAAACCCAGTCGGATAAGCGCGCATTTTCACTTTTCAGCATCGGCGGGCCTTCTGTCACTTTGATATCCGCCAGTTCGGATAATGCCACTTGCCCACCGCTGGCAGTGACGACCGGTAAATCACGCAATTTTTGCAGCGAATCGCGGATTTCCCGTGGATAACGCAGATTGATTGGATAGCGTTCACGGCCTTCAATAGTTTCGCCAATGTTTTGCCCGCCGATCACGGTTTCTACCAGCGATTGCAGTTCTTTGACTGAAACACCATAGCGGGCTGCCCGCTTGCGGTCGATATCGATATCCACATAGCGGCCACCGGCCAGCCGTTCGGACAACGCCGAGGTTACGCCCGGCACTTTGCGCACTACCTGCTCAATTTGCTGTGCAACTTGCTCAATTTGTTGCACATTCTTACCGTTTACTTTGATCCCCACCGGGCTTTTGATCCCGGTAGACAGCATGTCCAGCCGATTGCGGATCGGCGGCACCCACAGATTAGCAATGCCGGGGACGTTAACAGTGGCGTCCAGCTCCTCGATTAATTTGTCCATGGTCATGCCGGGCCGCCATTCTTCTTTGGGTTTAAAGCGAATGGTGGTTTCGATCATGGTGAGCGGCGCGGGATCGGTGGCTGTTTCTGCCCGCCCAGCTTTACCAAAGACGGTATCCACTTCTGGCACCGTTTTGATCAGGCGATCCGTTTGTTGCAGTAAATGGCTGGCTTCGCGCACCGAAATCCCCGGCAGGGTCGAAGGCATATACAGTAAATCGCCCTCATCCAACGCGGGCATAAACTCGCTGCCTAAGCGGCTGAGTGGATATAGCGTTGCCAGCAAGAGCATGCCCGCAATGGCCAATGTGGTTTTTGGCCGCGCCAGGACGGCGGTTAATACTGGATGATAAAGGGCTATTAGCCAGCGGTTAATGGGGTTGGCATTTTCGTCAGGAATTTTTCCGCGAATAAAATAGCCCATTAATACCGGCACTAAAGTGATGGCTAAGCCAGCAGAAACCGCCATGGCATAGGTTTTGGTAAAGGCCAGAGGGGAAAACATCCGGCCCTCTTGCGCCTGTAAGGTAAATACTGGAATAAATGACAAAGTGATAATTAATAAGCTGCAAAATAGCGCTGGGCCGACTTCAATGGCCGCTTGTTCTGAAATACGCCAGTAATCCTGACTAACCGGCGTTTGGCCGGGGTGATCCCGCCGCCATTGTTCCAATACTTTGTGCATATTTTCGATCATGACGATCGCCGCATCCACCATGGCACCAATGGCGATGGCGATGCCGCCCAATGACATGATATTGGCATTAACCCCTTGATAGTGCATAACAATAAATGCACCGAGGATCCCCAGCGGCAGGGTGATAATAGCCACCAGTGCCGAGCGGAAGTGGAATAGAAACAGCGAGCAGATAACCGCGACCACTAGAAACTCTTCCAGCAACTTAAATGACAAGCTGTCGATGGCCTGAGTAATCAGGTGCGAGCGGTCATAAACCGGCACAATTTCTACTCCAGCGGGCAAACTGCGCTGAATCTGTTGGAGCTTCTCTTTCACGCCATTGATGGTTTCCAGCGCATTTTTGCCGTAGCGCATCACGATGATGCCGCCAGCGACTTCGCCTTCGCCGTTCAGTTCAGCTACACCGCGCCGCATTTCTGGCCCAATGCGCACGGTGGCAACATCGGACAGTAAAATCGGAATACCCTCACGGACGGTTATCACGATATTCCTGAAATCATCCAGCGTTTTCAGGTAACCGCTGGCGCGCACCATATATTCCGCGGCCCCCATTTCCAGCACGGAACCGCCGCCCTCCTGATTACTGTCGGCAATGGCGCTGGCAATTTGTTGATGAGAGAGATTCAGCGCCCGCATTTTTTCCGGGTCAAGAACCACTTGATATTGGCGCACCATACCGCCGACACTGGCGACTTCCGAAACATTGGGCACGGTTTTCAGTTCAAACTTCAGTGTCCAATCCTGTAAAGCACGCAAATCGGCCAGACTGTGTTTGCCGGTTCTATCAATTAATGCATATTCATAAATCCAGCCGACGCCGGTGGCATCCGGCCCCAGTGCCGCTTTGGCCTCGGCTGGTAGGGTGGATTGCACCTGGCTGAGGTACTCCAGCACCCTTGAGCGCGCCCAGTAAGGATCGGTGCCGTCATCAAACAATACATAAACGTAAGCATCGCCAAACATAGAAAAGCCGCGCACAGTTTTAGCGCCGGGCACCGACAGCATGGTGGTGGTGAGCGGGTAAGTGACTTGATCCTCCACCACTTGCGGGGCTTTGCCGGGGTAACTGACACGAATGATCACTTGCGTGTCCGACAGATCCGGTAGTGCGTCCAGCGGGGTTTGTTGCAGTGACCAAACTCCCCAGGCCGCCATCATCACCGCGCCTAGCAGCACCAACAGCCGATTACGCAACGACCAACGGATAATGGCGGCAATCATAAGTGGCTCCCATGGATATCCATGTTTTTATTGGAATTATTAGCCTTTGCCGGCTGGATCTGGCGGATCTGCGCGCCTTGTTCATTCAGCGTAAAGGTGAAATTGACTTCACTGCCGACGCGGATATCCGGTGATAACTTGCCCGGTGGCAGCAGGAAATCCATGGTCATCGCGCCCCATTTCAAGGCGGCTATCGGGCCGTGAGATAAGGTGATTGTTGCGCCATTAATGGCGTTAACTTCCCCCCGAACTGAGTAGATATCGGCTGGCGCTTGCGCGGTGTTTTCCACCGCGGGCGCTTGCGTTTCTGGGATATCAGCCATCTGCGGCAGGGCACTTTGCAAGCTGGCTTCTGAATCAATTAGGAATTGGCCCGACGTCACGACTTGCTGGCCATTGCTCAGCCCGGATTTGATTTCTACCCAACCGTCCTGAGTGTGCCCGGCACTGACTTCAACCGGTTTAAAGTGGCCATTTCCTTGCGCCAGCAACACGGTGTTGCGGTTGCCCGTCATCAGTAAAGCTTCTTGTGGAATAGCCAGCACCGGCTCAAGCGCGGCGGTTTGTGCCGATTGCACATTCAGATACATCCCCGGTTTGAGCTTTTGTTGCGGGTTTTCCACGGTGATGCGTGCTTTTAAGGTGCGGGTCGCGAGATCCATATTGGGCAATAACTCGCTGACTTTGCCGTGGAAGGTTTCACCCGGCCAACTGGCAGTGGTAGCGGCAATTTCACTACCGATCGTGACTAAACTGGCTTGTGATTGCGGGTAATCCACCAGGATCCACACCTGATCGAGGCTGGCTAATTCGAACAGTGATTGGGTCGCCGCCACTTGCGAACCGGCGCGGATATCCAGTTTATTAACATAGCCATTGGCCGGGGATCGCAGCGTCACCCGGGTTTGTGGCTGGCCACTTTTTTCTACACTGCGAATGACCTCTTCTGGCATGAATTGCAGTTGTAACCGCTGACGGGCGGCGGCGGTCAATGCGCTGTCACCCAATTGGCGAATAGCCAGATACTCTTGCTGGGCGGCACTCCAATCGGGGATCCATAACTGTGCCAATGGTTGATTTTTCGTGACCGGCTGCTGATTGGCGCGCACATATAATTGCTCGATGATGCCATTGGCCCGCGCCGCAATGACTTGCACACTGCGTTCGTCTGTCGCCACGGTGCCGTAGCCAGTAAGGCGATGGTTGAGTGCGCGCATTTCTGCCGCCGCGGTGCGCACCCCCAGATTTTGCTGTTGGCGGGCGCTGATTGTCACGCCGCCATCTTCTACGGTTTCACCGGCATAGCGCGGCACCAGTTCCATATCCATAAAGGGTGATTTTCCCGGTTTGTCGAAGCGTTGTCCGGGGGACATTGGGTCATACCAATAAAGCACTTTGCGGCTGCTTTCGGCAGTGACGTCAGAGTGTGCGGCGGCGGTTGGCGTAGAATCTGATGCCGGTTTTCCGAGCAGATAACCGCCGAGGCCGCTGATGACGGCGACGGCCACTAAAGTCAGGCTAAATAGCTTTTTCATCGTGCGCTCTCCTGCGGGGTCAGATAACGGATGGCGGCCCAGGTGCGGGCTAATTCTCTGGCGGCATTGCTGGCATTGAGCTGGCTGTCGAGTAAGGCGCGGCGGGCCTCCAACACGCTGCTTAAATCGCTTTTATTGGCCTGATACTGCGCCATTATCAAGTTAACTCGCTGTTTTTGCAGCGGTAAAACCTCGTCAGTTTGCCGCTGCCATAACTCTTGGGTAGCTCGATATTGCGCTAATAAAGTGTCGAGTTGCGCCCGATGGTCACGGGTCAACAATGTGAGTTGGTCGTTAGCTTCCATGGATCGCGAGACGTCGGCGGCATAGTCTTTATCCTGACGTTGTGAGCGGAACAGCGGCAAATCGACAGTGACCATGACACCCGCCATATCCTCATATTCTTCGGCGCGTTTGGCGTAATAAACTTCAATACCGACATCGGGAGTGGCCGCAATGGCGGATTGTGCTGAACGCGCTTTGGCGACTTCCGCTTCGCGGCTGGCGAGCAATATTTCTGGATGCTGCTGGATAGCATCGCGCAATACGGTGATATCCGCTGGCAGGCGGGAGAATTTGGGCAATGTGCCACTGACGTGCTGAACCTCAATACCGGTCAATTGGGTGAGCTGGGTTTGCGCCAAAGCCACATCGCGCTGTGCGGTGGTTAATCTGTCTTGCATGGCGGATAGGGTTAGGCGCGCATCCAACACACTGCTGGGTAACGCGCCACCACTGGCGACTCCCGCCCGTTGCAGCGCTATCTGTTTTTCACTCTCCTGCACTAAAATCCTGGCATCCGTCACCGCTTGCTCAGTGAGTGCCAAATCCAGCCAGGCTTGTGCGGTTTCCCTTTGTAACCGAGTGAGAATGGTTTCGCTGCCCGCCGCGGTTTTACGGGCTTCGGCGCTGAGAGTATCGGCCTTTCTTTGTCGTTTATCGCTGCTGACATAATCCTGCATGATACCAATCCGCTGCATGGTCATGCCCTCGCGGGTAAAGCGGCGGCCATTGTTGCCCCCCACCGGCAGGTTTTCAATGCCGAATTTCAATTTGGGATCAGGCAGTTGGGTGGCGGAACTGGCCATGTTTTCTAGTGCATTAACCTGATGTTGATTGGCCGATAGCTCGGCTGAGTAGTGCTCAGCAGAAACCAGCGCTTGTTCCAGAGTGATGTCTGCCGCATAGCCCATGGCAGGTAAACCGAATGCGGCGGCGAGCAACAAGCGGGTCAATCCTATCCGCAAGGCAGCGGTGGGCCGCCCCTGTCGAGGGTGATTAGAGTGATTCATGATGGCTCCCGCCTTACGGTTGTTGCGCTGAAATGGCGGTGAGCTGATAGCCCTGTTCAGTCTGGTGGAAGCTGAATGCGACTTGCGTGCCGACCGGGAGCGGGGCGGCAACCAAGTTATTCGGCAGATCGAATGTCATGGTCATCGGCGGCCAGTTTAGGGCCGGAATGGCACTGTGGGCGATGGAAACACTATTGGCATTCCAGGTTTTTATTTGCCCGCTAGAGTGGTAGCTATTGGTGTCTGTGGCGGTGTTTTCAGCCATCATGGCCCCATGATTATGGGACATCGGCATGTTGTCGGCCATCGACGGAGTGGCGGCAAACAGGGGCGCAGAGAATAGAGTAACAGCAAAAAATAATGCACTAATAGTGGCAGATACAGCGTTGAATAAGGAACTCATGGAATAACTCCAAAATAGAATTAGCACAACACACCGCGGGAAAGCGGCCTGAAAGATGTGGTTAACTCTGTCTGGGTCTATTCTCTAAATCGGCAGAAAACAATTTCGGTGGGTGGCCCGACAATGGGTGGCATATGCCAGTCGAGGCGACGCACACCGGGGGCTTGTTGGATATCCGCCAGCACTAACTCAGTGTGAGTTGGCAATGCTGCCAACACCAGCATCCCGCTGTCAGACTGAACTGAATCGGGGAGACAGTGTTTTTCACACAGGGAATTTTGCGCCGGACCATGGGACATTTCCATCGCCGACAACATTTGTTGCATCGGGTCTGATTGCAAATGCCCTTGATGCTGACTAAAAACCGGAGAGTCGGCAGGGGCGATATCACACTGATGGCCCGCGATTGCCAGTTGGGTATTCAGGAAAAACCAGCAGGTTACCAGCAGCATACCGCACAGGCGCTTTTTACAGGCGCGCGTTCGGTGCATAAGCTGTGATATTCCCTTAAATGCTGGCATTTTTACCTTGAGTCAGTGGTGTGATGGGGTGATGCTTGCTCGCAAGTATAGGATTATCTCACTGTTTTTAGAATGGTTTTGGCCGGTTACACGGAATAAAATAAAAAGTTTCTGAAATGTTATTCGGCTGAATTTGTTCAATTTATTGTTAAAATTACAGCAGGAAGAGGGCGAAAATTTACTTTTCTTTAAGCAATTCTTATCCCATTAGGATAAAAAAACCGCATTAGGATAAAAAAACGCGCCAGTATGGGCCACCGGCGCGGTTGAAAATAAAAACTTACCAAGAATAACTGACGGTTGCGGTAGCGACACGACCACTGCCATAGAAACAGGCCGCCATTTGTGCGCAACTGGCCACATATTCTTTGTTGAATATGTTGTTGACGTTAACCTGCAAACTGGTGCCTTTCATCGCGGGCATTGCTTGCCCCAGTTCATAGCGCATCATCCAGTCATATAGTGTTACCGCCGGGACTTTAAAGCTGTTTTTTCCATCGCCCCAACTGGTGCCGATATACCGCACACCGACGCCAGTAGACAAGCCGTCCACCACACCTTTATCAAAGCTATACATTCCCCATAATGAGGCCGAATGATTAGGTGTTCGTGATGGCATTTTGCCTAGTTCAGCGGCATTTTTGGTTTCACGCACTTTGCCTTTCGTGTAGGTATAAGCGGCGATCAGGTTGATATTGTCGTTAATTTCACTGTTTAATTGTGTTTCTATCCCCTGAGACTGAACTTCACCAATGGGAACACTGTAGGCCAGCACTGAGTCGTATTGGCTGATATTTTTCTGACGTAAATCATACAGTGCGGTGGTCAGTAGGGTACTACTGCCCGGAGGCTGGTATTTAATGCCTAACTCGACCTGACGTGCTGTTACGGGGTCTAGTGCACCCGTACCAGGAGCGCCTTTGGCAGTGCTAGGTTCAAATGAGGTGCTGTAGCTGATATAGGGCGAGATACCCGAATCAAAGGCATACAACACACCGCCACGGCCAGTAAATGCTTTATCGTCTTGTTGATCTTGCGTGACGCTTTTACGGTTCATGGTTTTTAACTGTGACCAGTCATAGCGCCCCGACAGCAGGAAATTCCACTTATCTAACTCAATTTGGTCTTGTAAATAGATCCCGACCTGATCAAGTTTGGTTAAATCACTGCTATTGAGCGACAGGTCACTGTCCTTAATATTCAGGCCATAAGCTGGTGATACCCAATCCAAATTGTATGCTGGCAGCACTTTACCCATATAGAACCGGCTATCAATACGGGTGCGTTTATAATCTAACCCCGTCAGCACCGTGTGATTTAACTGTCCCGTCCAGAAATCGGCTTGTAACTGGTTGTCGACCGAAAACTCACCGGTGTTCTGCCGTTCGATTTGCGGACGGCGGGTCATGGTGCGCTTATCAGCCAGTAAATCCATAAAGACCAGATATTTGTAATCTTGCTTGTTGTAGCTGTAACGCAGATTTTGGCGGAATTTAAAGGTGTCATTGATGTAATGTTCAAGGGCATATCCGACGGAAGTTTGCTCGCGTTCAGATTGATCAAATGACGGGTCACTGACGTTAAAATCGTAAGGTATTTTGCCGTAGGGGGTACCAAACACCGTGCCAATTGCCGGTAAGAAGTTACGCGAGCCGGCCTTAGGTTCTTTCTGATAGCTGGTCAGCAAGGTAAAAGTGGTGTCTTCGTTCGGGATGAAAGTTATTGCTGGGGCGATAGCAAAACGCTCCTGCTTATAGGTATTAACTGCATCATCCTGTGTCCTGCCAATCCCATTAAGGCGATAGAGAACTTTACCCTCATCATCTAACACACCGCCAAAATCAAAGGCGGCTTCTGCCCGGCTATTATTACCAGCCCCGACCTGCACTTTATGAATACTTTCGGCTGTCGGGCGTTTGCTGACCATATTGATCAGGCCGCCTGGGTTGACTTGGCCATACAGCACTGAGGCCGGGCCACGAACCACTTCAACTCGCTCCAATAACCATGGGTCAATCTGGCCGCCGCGCCGTGCGCCACCCAGAGAGTTGTAGCTTAATCCATCCAGAAAACGCGGTGCGTAGCCGAAGCCACGAATGATAACTTCATCATTCATATTGGAACCACCGCGATATTCCGGTACGACACCGGCGGTATAACGCAATGCTTGTGCCACGGAAGTTGCACCTTGCTCCTGCATTTGCTGGCTGGTAATCACGGAAATGGATTGTGGAGTACGGATAAGCGGGGTATCGGTTTTAGTGCCGGTTGAACTATTTTTAGCAACGAAACCATCATCTTGTTGCCCGCTACCTGCTTTGGCAACCACCACTAATTTATCTTCTTTTGTCGCCGTTGCTTCTTTCGCGGTGGTTGCCGCGAAAGCCTGTAGAGCCGGTATTAATATAAGTGCAGAGGTTAATAAGGTTTTTGATGCGTAGCTTGCCCGGAATAGCAATTTCCCTGGCATCTTCTTGCCTGAAATATCAAACATGATTTATCCCTACCTAGAAACACAATAATAAAACGTGCTGGAGCCCATCCGGCCTTATACCTTTCATCTTGCAAACTGCAGGTGTTGGTTGCACTCAATAACCCGAATCACTTACTTGTGTAAGCTCATTGGGATTATCTCCTTTACCGCCTTCCTACATCTTGAAATCTATTGGGTTTATTTATTAACCGGTATGGCGATAAGAAAACTTTCTGCCCATTCAATTCCTTCTCGGCACCGCAGAACGCCCTTACTCATATTGCGGGAATAAAGGGGCACTCAAGAATGAACATGCATATGGTATTGCAAATACTAATGGTTCTCAATATTATTTGTATTAACACAATAAACACAAATATATTTAATTTGGTTGCTTGTGGACATACATTGGCTTGATGTGTGGTGTCTTGATGTGTAGTGAATAGAAACTTGGGCAATGAAATCAAAAGGATTGGGTGTGAGCACGACAAATGAACAGATTGATAGCCAGAGTTTGTTAGCAGACCCTCTGGCTGGCAGTGAGTCATGGTGGCAGCAGATTGCACTGCGGGGAACACCGCTGGTGGAGCCGGTTACTGCTGGCAAGGTGAAATTGACATTCCTCTGGCGGGAGCCGCCCGCCAAGGCGGGGAGCGCTGTTTATAGCCGTGTCTATATTGATGTTAACGGCGTGACTGATCACCACAGTCCCAATCCTGAAACGCTACAGCGCCTGGGCCAGAGCAATGTTTGGTATTGGCAGGCTGAAGTGGAATCTGACTTCCGGGGCAGCTACAGCTTTATTCCTGTTGTTGAAGAACACTGTTTGAATTTACCGGAGGGGACACCACAAGAGCGCCGTCAAGCGCAGCGCAATTGGTGGCTCTCATTGATGGATCTCGCTGAAAACGATCCGTTTAACCCTACCGCTCCCCATTACAGCTATCGCGGGAAACCACTTTCGGCGGTGCATTTAGCCGATGCTTTGCCCCAGACGGCCTGGCAGCCCATTGATGCGGGCCAAAAACTCCCAACAGACCCAAAACGGCTGCAACTGATTAGCTGGAATAGCAAGTTGCTCGGTAATAGCCGTAATGTGTGGATTTACCACACACTCGGTGCCGAAGATAAAGCTGAGCGGCCGCTGGCTATTTTACTCGATGGTCAATATTGGGCGCATGGGCAATCGATTTTTGGTGTGCTGGACAGAGAAACTGAAGCCGGACGCCTACCTGCCAGTGTGTATATCTTGATCGACATTATCGACCAACCTCATCGCGCAGTGGAATTGCCCTGCAATCAGGATTTCTGGCAAGCGCTGCAAACGGAGTTACTGCCACAAGTGGCCTTGTTGCAACCTTTCACTGACAAAGCCTCTCGCACTCTAGTCGCCGGACAGAGTTTTGGCGGGCTAGCTTCGCTGTATGCCGGGTTACATTGGCCGCAGCGTTTTGGTTGTGTGCTGAGTCAGTCAGGTTCCTTTTGGTGGCCAGATGTCGACAATTTCAAAGCACTAACCGCCGGAACTGCCGAGCGGCAGGGCTGGCTGACAGAGCAGGTTTATCAAGGTGTGGGCGCTGACCATCCATTGGATATTTTTATGGAAGCGGGCCGTCGCGAAGATGTGATTTATCAAGTTAATGAGGCCATGAGTGAAGCACTGCGGCAGGCTGGGCATCGGCTGCATTACCGAGTTTATTCAGGGGGCCACGATTCCTTGTGCTGGCGTGGCGGCTTGATTGATGGATTGCACTTTTTATTAGGTTCCTCAGATTCAAAATAAGGATATTTACGCCATGAACATTTACGCCATGAACAATGAAACAGAAACACCCACCAACCCGTTTGATAACGAAGATCTGCCTTTTTTTGTGCTGATAAATGAGCAGCAGCAATACAGCTTGTGGCCCCAAATTACGGCGATTCCGGCAGGATGGGAAATTGTTCATGGGCCGCAAAGCCGGGCAGATTGTGTGAAATATCTTGAGGTTAATTGGGCCGACATGCGCCCGGCCAGTTTGATTCGTGCAGAGGCTGGCCTGCAATAACGCGGGCCGTGGGCTAAAGGAATTATCGGATTATCGCGGCTCCACCTGCTGCAATAAATCCTGTGTTGCCAAAAAAAGGAATACCCATCGTGTCAGAGGATTCAATCTCCCTTGTTGCTGCTGTCGAGCTGCCCTTGGTGGCGGCCCTGCCCGGAATCTGGTTTGCTGATCAGTTAAGTCAGCAAAAGAACATGTTTACCGTGGCCCATTATATTGAACTGGCGGGGCCGCTGGAGAGGGAACTCTTTAGCCGTGCCGTTAGCCAAGGGTTGGCGGAGGCCGATACGCTTCATGCGCGTTTTGTTGATGGCGACGATGGCCCGATGCAGCGCATTCCCATACAGCGCCAGGCGGCTGACATGCCTAAGCTGGAGTGGTTGGATTTCAGTGCTCGCGCCGATGGGCGACAGGCCGCACTGACATTGATGTGGGAGGATACTGAGGCTCCGATACAGTTAGATGGCGAGGAGCCACTGTATCGACACTGGGTTATTCGTGTTCCTGATGAAAATGGCAAGCCGCTATGGCTTTGGTATCAGCGTTATCATCATTTGTTGCTTGATGGCTTCAGTTTCACCGCAATTACCCGCCGTATTGCCGATATTTACACTGCATTATTGCAAGGGAAATCTATTGGGGAATCCCCTTTTACCCCGTTTAGCGATGTGGTCAGTGAATATTTGGCGTATGCGGGGTCAGAAACCGAGCTGCGCGATAAGCAATTTTGGCAACAACATACTGCGGATTTACCCGCCGCACACACACTCTCCCCCCTGAACTCGCCCGCCCGGGCAGAGCAAACGGATAATCGCGTATTGCGTCAGCGGATTAATATCGACTCTGACTCGTTTGGCCGTTTACTGGCAGGGGGCGCAGCACAGCGCCTGAGCGCTGCCGATATGGCAATGGCGCTGTTGCTGATTTATTTCGCCCGTATAAGCGGCGAAATGCGCTTGTCGGTAGGGTGCCCGTTTATGCGCCGCATGGGATCAGCCGCCTTGACCGCCACCGGGCCAGTGGTGAATGTGTTGCCATTGCAGATAACGTTACGGCGCGAAATGCAGATTGTTGATGTGGCGCGCGCAGTGGCGTGCGAGCTGAAAACGGTGCGTCAACATCAGCGCTATGAAGCGGAACAATTACGGCGTGATTTGGGGATGGTCGGCTCCCAGCGGGCGCTATATGGCCCGGTACTGAATTTTAAAATGTTCGATTTCGCCCTGAATTTGGGGGAAATAACCGGCGTTACCCACACCTTGGCCTCCGGCCCGGTCGATGATGTCGAGTTTGATCTCTACCTTGATAACGGCCAGTTGACCTTGGAAATGCTGGCAAATGCGCAGCGCTATGACCTCGCCTGCTTACATCAGCATGGTGAGCGGATACAATTCTTGTTGCAGCAATTGGCGACCCAAGCCGAAATCACGGTAGGCGACCTCATATTGACGCCACAGCAGGAGCTGCAACGCATTGATAGTTGGGCCAAAGGCCCGCAATTAAGTCTGCCAGCCGGAGTGGTGTCGGTGTTGGATATTTTCCAGCAGCAAGTGAGTGCGCAACCGGATGCTATTGCGGTGAGCTGTGGCAAGCAAAGTCTGACTTATCGCCAGCTTTCTGACCGTGTGGCCCAACTAGGGCGAGCATTGATCGCCAGAGGAATTCAGGCTGATGATGTGGTCGCGATTGGTATTCCGCGAACTGTGGATTCGCTGGTCGCCATCTTGGGGACTCTGGCCAGTGGAGCAGCTTACATGCCGCTTGATCTGGATTACCCGATGGAGCGGCTCGCCAAAATGTGCGAGGACGCCAGACCGCGCTTACTCCTAGCCCATCAATCGACTGAAAGTTTGTTATCTTCACTGGCTATCACCGGCGAGATGGAAATAGTTTGCCTGAATGAATCGCGCTTCCAGCAGGAATGCACGGTTTTCTCTGTTCGGCCCATTACTGATGCAGAGCGCCAGCATTCCCTGCACGGTGAACATCTGGCATACATGATTTATACCTCGGGTTCGACTGGCCGACCTAAAGGGGTCATGAGCACCCATGGCGGGTTAGTCAATTTGCTCGTGGCGCACCGCACGTACCTGTATGGCCCGGCGATGGCGGAATTTAAGCGGCATAATACCCGCCGAATGCGCGCGGGGCATACCGCATCATTCTCTTTCGATTCCTCTTGGGAACCGCTGTTCTGGATGATGATGGGCTGCGAGATGGTCATTTTTGATGAAGAAATGCGCCGTGATGCTTATGCATTGGTGCAGATGATGGATCAGACGCCAATCGACACCATGGACATTACCCCGTCATTCTTTACGCAAATGATCGATAGCGGTTTACTGGAGGCTGGGCATCACCAGCCCGCCTTTATTATGATTGGCGGTGAAGCCGCCACACCGCGTTTGTGGGAGCGGCTGAAACAGCATCCTGAACTGAACGTGGTTAACTTCTACGGCCCGTCGGAATACACCATAGATACCCTCGGCGCGAATATCCAGGTGGCGACGCAACCGGTTATTGGCCGGCCGGTGGCGAATACCGAAGTCTATTTGCTGGATAGTCAACTCGCCAAAGTGCCAATAGGTGCGGTGGGGGAGTTATATATTGCCGGTAAAGGGTTGGCTCGTGGTTATCTGAACCGGCCTGATTTAACCGCGGCGCGTTTTGTGGCCAACCCTTTCCGTCACGGCGAAGTGATGTATCGCAGCGGCGACTTGATGCGCTGGACGGCAGAGGGGCAGTTGGATTTTGTCGGGCGCACCGACCACCAGATAAAAGTGCGCGGTTTCCGGGTTGAGCTGGGCGAAGTCGAAAACGCGCTAGTGGTCTTGCCGGCAGTCAGTAGCGCAGTGGTTATCGCCGAAGCGGTCGGCGCGACCCATCGGCTTATTGGCTACTGCGTGGTACCCGATGCGCAACTGCGCCAGAGTAAAGATCTTAATGCCCGGCTAATGGATCAATTGGCCGCGAGCTTGCCAGATTATATGGTGCCCGCGATCCTGATGGTGTTGGATGAAATGCCGCTGACGGTAAACGGCAAGATTGACAGGCAAGCGCTGCCCGCCCCACAACATCGGCAACAGTTCACCAGCCGGGCACCACAAACCCCGCCGGAAAAGCTGTTGTGTGATGCCATCGCCCACTTGCTGCGTTTGGGCAATATTGGTGCGGAAGATGATTTCTTCCAACTCGGGGGCGACAGTATTTCCGCTATGGCGCTGGGGAGCACTTTGCGTCGCGCCGGTTTCCGCTTGGCTCCGCGCGAGATTTTTGCTCTGCGCACACCGGCTAAAATGGCGCTGGCTTTACAACCCTTAATGAGTTCGCCCGAAGCGGCACCCACGGCATCCTTACCCGAAACACTGTGGCAGGCGGCTGGCGAAAAATATGGCCCAATCGCCGATATTCTCCCGGTATTGCCGCTCCAACAAGGTTTACTGTTCCATGCTCAGTTAGGGCAAGAAGCTAACAATTACAATGCGATCAGCCGTTTTGACCTTCAAGGTGCATTAGACATTGAGTGCTTGCGTGATGCACTGGAAAACCTACTGCGGCGCTACCCGCAACTGGGGGCTATTTTTGACAGTGAGTTGCACAGTGAATCATTACAAATTCTACCGCAGATTCAAGATAGCGCCCGTCGCTGGCCATGGCAGCAATATGACTTGAGCGCATTGACACCGGATCAGCAAACTGCCAAAACCCAGCAATTGGAGCGCGAAGGGCTGGCACGGGATCTGGTGAGTGAGACGGCGGGGACATTAAAACCTTTACTGATTGCCACCTTAATCCGCTACAGCGCCGAGCGCTATTCGTTGATCATCATCGCGCACCATTTGGTGGGAGATGGCTGGTCATCGGCAATTTTGCTGCATGACTTGCTGCATCTCTACGGCAATAAGCCGGAATTAGCGCCGCTGAGTGTCAGTTATGGTGATTTGATTCGCCGCATGACGTCGCGCGACCTGCAATCAGACCGTTTGGCCTGGCAGCAGGCTGTTCGCGGTGTCACGCCAACGATTCTATATCCTGAAACCAATGCCGCCAGCCCGGTACGCGAATGGACTATCGCGCTGGACAGCAAACTGGAAACGGCACTGACCGAGTTGCAACGGCGCGATGGCATCACGCTCAATACTCTACTGCAAGGGGTTTGGGCCACCTTATTGGGCGTGCTTAGTGGCCGTGATGATGTGGTATTCGGCTCACCGGTTTCTGGCCGTTTTAGTGAAATCGACGGTATCGAACAGCACGTCGGGCTGTTCAGTAACACCCTCCCGGTGCGGGTGAAATTACAGCCGCAATTGCCACTGTTAGCACAGTTGACCGCGTTGCAGCAGCAGCAGATCCAACTACTGGAGCACGATGGTCTGGGGTTGGGGGAGATCCAGCGTCTGGCCGGGGCGAATACATTATTTGATACCTTGCTGGTGGTTGAAAACTACCCGGAAAACAATCAATTACATCAGCAATCTTTCAAGGGTTTGCGGTGTAATGCACTGAATAATCGCGGTTATACCCATTACCCACTGACTTTATTGGTGTTGCCGGGCGAGAAGCTGCATCTGCAACTGGAATACCGTGATGCGGTCGGCGATCCGCAACGATTGGCCCAGCGCTTGGTGATGTTGCTGGAATATTTGGTCTGGCAGCCCGAATTGCCGTTATCCGCCCTGAATTTGCTGACTGCCGATGAAAAAGCGCTGTTGGCAGCCGCCAATGACACTGCCATCGCCCTACCTGCGCTGACACTATGTGATTTGCTAAACCAACAGTCGCAGCTAACACCACAGGCTATCGCCTTATTGGATGCTGATGAAACACTCACTTATCAGCAAGTTAATCAGCGGGTTCAATCGCTGGCTGCCCATCTACGTCAACAGGGCGTGCTGCCCGGTGACCGGGTTGCTGTGGCGCTGCCGCGCTCGGTGAATCTCAGTTTGGCCTTGATGGCTATTTTGGCCGCAGGCGCTGCTTATTTGCCGCTGGATACTGGTTATCCTGATGATCGCCTGGCTTACATGATCAGTGATGCCGATCCACGTCTCCTTATTACGGTCAGCTCTTTGGCTGAGCGCTTTACCGGCCAGGCCCCGCTGTTGCTGCTGGATCAACTGCCCACGCAGGATAAACCGGCGCTGTTGCCCGCCATCCAGATAACGCCAAACCATCCGGCTTATTTGATTTACACCTCCGGCTCTACGGGGCGGCCAAAAGGTGTGGTAGTCACACATGGGGCTATCGTTAACCGCCTGTTATGGATGCAAAATGAGTATCCGCTGGGCGCTGATGACGTGGTATTACAGAAAACGCCGTGCAGTTTTGATGTCTCGGTGTGGGAGTTTTTCTGGCCGATGATAACCGGGGCAAGATTGGTCATGGTGCCGCCAGAAGCTCATCGTGACCCCGAGCTACTGCGTAGCTTGATTGAGGATTATGGCGTCACGACCGCTCACTTTGTGCCCTCAATGCTGGCCGCTTTTGTCAGTGCGATGCATGGGCAGCAGCAGCCTTGCCAGAGCTTACGCCGAGTATTTTGCAGTGGCGAAGCATTGTCACGCGAGCTATCGGAGCTATACCAACAGATTTTTGCTGCTCCATTGCATAATTTATATGGCCCAACCGAAGCGGCGGTGGATGTCACTTATCAACCCGCCTATGGTGATGCTTTGGCGCGAGTGACTGGCAGCAGTGTGCCCATCGGCAAGCCGGTGTGGAATACCCAACTGCGTATTCTCGACACTATGCTGCGGCAAGCCCCGGTCGGCATTTCGGGCGATCTCTATTTGTGTGGCGTACAACTGGCGCAGGGTTACCATGCCCGCCCAGATCTGACTGCCAGCCGATTTGTTGCTGATCCTTATGACCGTGGACAGCGGATGTACCGCACCGGTGATATCGCCCGCTGGCTGCCGGATGGCACAGTAGAATATTTGGGGCGCAGTGACGATCAATTGAAAATTCGTGGGCAACGCATTGAATTAGGTGAGATTGAATCTGCGCTATTGGAGTTTCCTTCAGTCCAGCAAGCGGTGGTGCATGCCCGCACCTTGGCGGGGGCGGAAGGGGCCTTAGCCGGAGCCGATACCCGCCAGTTGGTCGGCTATATTGTGCCGGTTGTCGGATCGGAAAATATTGATTTAGAGGTTTTGCGCAGCCAGCTTAGTGAGCGCTTACCGGCGCATATGGTGCCGGTAGTTATCGTCAGCCTGAGTGCTTTCCCGCTGAGTGCCAATGGCAAACTGGATCGCAAGGCATTACCGGCACCAGTGAATCAGGCGGGCAGTAGTGGGCGCGCGCCACAAGCCGGTTTGGAAAGTCTGATTGCGGGATTATTTGCCCATTTGTTGGGAGTTGAAAGCGTCGGTGCGGATGATGATTTCTTCGCGCTGGGCGGCCATTCTTTGTTGGCAATGCGCTTGGCGGCTGACCTGCGCCGTGAGTTGCAACAGCCCGTCGCGGTGGGGCAGGTGATGGTGGCCTCGACAGTGGCGGCATTGGCAGCCGCATTGAGCCAGCCGCAGTCAGATAAACCCGCGGGTAAAGCTGGTTTCAGCGAAGTCTTGCAGTTGCGTGGTGGTAGGGGAAACCCGCTATTTTGTATCCATCCGGCGTCTGGTTTTGCTTGGCAATTCAGTTTGTTACCGCGTTATTTGCCGGGTAGTTGGCCGGTGCTGGGAATTCAGTCTCCGCGCCCTCATGGGGCCATTGCCACTAGTCGGGATATGGACAGCTTATGTGACCATCATTTGGCGACCTTACGTCAGGTGCAGCCACAGGGGCCATATCACCTAATGGGATACTCATTGGGCGGCACAGTGGCGCAGGCCATGGCGGTAAAATTACAAGCACAGGGCGAGGAAGTGGCTTTCTTGGGGTTGTTGGATACCTATCCGCCGGAAACCCAGGATTGGAATGCGCCGATTGAGGCGGAGGCGCTGGAGGAAGTTGAGCGCGAGCGGGCATTGTTTATGGCGGCGGCGGGCGATGAGCAGCAAGAGAAACGAGAAATGTTTGCGCAAATTCAGGCAAATTATGACGACTCTGTCGGCTTGTTATCAGGGGCTAAAACGCCAGTTTACGAGGGTGAAACCACGTTATTTGTTGCCACCCAAACCCTACCCGCGGGTGAGACTCCCGAGGATATCTGGCGGCCATATGTGAAGCAACTGCGGACATATCATCTTGATTGTTCGCATATCACGATGATGTCGCCGGAGACATTAAAAGTGCTGGGGCCCATTTTGCAGCAAGTGTTTAGTGGGATTAGGTCATTGTAGTTGGGGATGGTGAATAGGTTCGATGTTCTGGTTCGGTTGTTAGAATTTTACTGGTCACTTGGCCTCGGCTGAACCAATCGCCAAAGGGTGCGGGCGCGCACCCTTGTGGAATCCCGCGCTTCGCACGTATCGCCAGCCCACGGCGTGGGTTCCCTCACTCATCATTTCACTGGCGGGACGGCTTTATTATAGCCTCTTCGAGGCTACCCTTCGGGCCAACGCAAGCGTTGTTCAAAACTGCTTCGCAGTGTTGTCGCGTCCCTGCTCATGACGCCTAAATCCGCCGTCCATGGCGGATTTCCCTTGCTCCATTCTTCACTCGGCGGCTCAAATGTGCTTTTAACATCAAGGTCAAAACCGTGGTTTTGATGTTGAGCGCAATCAGGAATATTGCCGACAAGGATGGAGGGTAGAGTGAGCCGCCAGGGATGGCGGCGAAAAGTGCGCTTGAGCATGGATGCGAATCGCGCTGGCTCGTCAGCCCGAAAGACGCAGGAGGGTTTACCCGCAGGGCAATATTTCGCGCAAGCCGCAGGTGCAGGAGGGCCGGCTAGCCCTCCTGCTCGGTTGAGGCGACTGGGATTAAGTGATAACTAAACGAATATCAACCGAAACAATGATTCGATCTGTATTTATGAGTCGGAGGTTAAGTGAACAGTGAAATTCTAACAACCGAACCTGAGTACCAAATCGACTATCAACCAAAACAATGATCCGGTGATCTATCACCCGCCAACTTCATCAATCTTCTCCCCCTCATTGGAAACCTCGTCCCCCATGGTCGCGCGGCGTAATGTCCCGCCACAGACGGCAATAACCCCCCCCGCCGTTGCGGCGATCATACCAAAGGTCAAGGCGCTGAGCGCCGGGGCCATGACTCTCGCTAACACACCTAACCCCAATGCGCCGAATGATTCACCCGCGACAAACTGCACATTCCATAGGCTGTTCACCCGCCCTAATAAGGCATCCGGTGTATGAGTTTGCACTAAGGTATATTGCAGCAATCCACTGATAGACCCTAGATAGCCATATAACAACAAACCGGGCAGAGCCAGATAGAAATTATTGGTCAGCCCTAATGTCCCGATGGCTAAAAAAGCGGCAATAGAACTGTACATCAGCACCATTCCAGGGCGGCGAACTTGATTGACCCAGCCACTGGTAAAGGCCCCGATTGTCGCCCCCAGTGGCACCACTGAGTACATTAAACCAATCTGTGAAGCCCCGACATGATAGGTATTCTCCGCCAGCGCGGGGAACAAAATACGGATAGCCCCAATCATGCTGACCAATGTCCCCAGCAACACCACGGAGCCAACAACTTTATGCCGCAATACAAACGAAATCCCTGTCGCCAATGCCCGTAATGGGTGTTCATGCTGGCTGGTTGTCGGTTTCATTGAGGGCAGACTCAACAGCGGCAACAGAGTTAACATCGTCCCCACCGCAGCAATCCCGTAGTTCCAACCCACTCCGCCATAAACAATCACCAGGCCGCCAATGGCCGGGGAAATCACCGAGCCAAAACGCACAGTCAGCATGCTTAACCCGCCCGCTGCGGCCAGATTTTCTCGCCCGACCAGTGAGGGCGTTGCCGCCATCAATGCGGTCATACCGAGAGCACCAAAGAACCCATCCCAGGCCGCTAAAACATACAAAACCCACAATGAGGGTGTCACAGAGAACGCATTGATACTTAAGCCAATAAAACCTAAACCACAGGTAAAGCGGGCGAATAAAATCAGTTTACGTCGATCAAGTCTGTCCGCTAATACGCCCCCCAGCAATAAGCCAATAAACATCCCCAGCCCATCCAAGGTGACGGCCAGCCCCACTTGCAAGGTGGATCCGGTCATCATTTGTATCTGCACCGGCACCGCAACCGTGAGCATCCCCAGCCCCAAAATGGAAATAAAACGGGCAAAAAACACCGCTCGAAAATTAGCATTTTCTCTTAACAGGCTGAAATCTAAAAGAATCGGTGATTTTTCCATGATGATTTAATCCTTTAATGTAGGTAACAATGACCTGCCATGGTGACAAACGGACATTAATCTTGCCGGGAAGCGGTTTTAGCCAATGCATTCCCATTGTAAGTCGTGTTAAAATACATGAAATTAATACTAATGATAATCAAAACGATAATAACAATCATTTGTAAATAATCATTTATAAACAATCGGCGTTTGTTAAAAAAGAGTCACAATGTCAGCGACTGATTCCCCAAACCAATCTTTACCAAAACGGCTAAAACCAAGCCCTGTTGTTGCTGAAAACGCACAATCCCGCCGGGGACTTTTGTTTTTACTCAGCATAGTTATATTGATGCTCGTGATGGTTGCCAGCCTGATGCTCGGTGCTAAAGCCATTCCTTTCTCTGTTGTCTGGCAAAGTTTGCTGGGTGAACACAACAATGCCGACAGCGTTTTAATACTGGAATCTCGCCTACCCCGCACCTTGATTGGTGTGCTAGCCGGTGCTGCACTCGGGTTATCCGGCGCAGTGATTCAAGCATTGACCCGCAATCCTTTGGCGGACCCAGGGATTTTGGGCGTCAATGCGGGGGCCAGTTTTGCGGTGGTACTTGGTATCACTGTTTTCGGCGTACATGCCATTCATGGCTATATGATTGCTGCATTTATTGGCGCGATGCTCACGACGCTGGTGGTGTATTGGGTGGGAACACAGGGCAGTGGGCGGGTTAATCCTTTGCGGCTGACCCTCTCCGGCGTGGCCATCGGGGCGGTACTCATGGGGATTTCTACCGGCATATCACTGACACACCCGCAGGTCTACGACCGCGTTCGCTTCTGGCAAGCTGGCTCGCTGGACATCCGCGATATGTCGGTGGTGATGGCGGTCGCGCCCGCCATTCTTCTCGGCTGTGTGATTGCCTTGCTGCTGGCTCGGCCCCTCAATGCTATGCATATGGGGGAGGATTTAGCCGCCGCAATTGGCGCGCGCATTGGTCAAACCCAATTTTGGGCTGTGGTCACTGTGACTTTACTCTGCGGTGCTGCTACTGCGGCAGTTGGCCCGATCGCCTTTGTCGGCCTGATGGTGCCGCATATTGCTCGCTGGATTGTCGGGCCGAATCAATGTTGGATTCTCCCATTCACCTTGGTGATGACTCCAATTTTGTTACTGGTTTCTGATATCGTCGGCCGCTTTCTGGTACCGGGTGAATTGCGGGTTTCCATCGTAACGGCATTTATTGGCGCGCCCTTATTGATCTGGCTGGTACGCCGTAATAAAAGGATGACCGCGTTATGAAACCCGCTACTCCGCCATGGCTATTGGGCCGCCCTGATGGCCCAATCAATCTGCGGATCCAACCCCGTAGCCTGATTGTCGGCAGTTTACTGCTATTGGCCTGTTTATTGACGGGGCTGCTGGCATTAAGGGTCGGGACTTTACCGCTCTCTTCCGGGCAAGTATTTTCAGCCCTATTCGGCCAAGCCAGCGGTGCGGCGGATATTATCGTCAACCAATGGCGGTTGCCCCGCGCCATGATGGCGTTGATTTTCGGTGCTGCGCTAGGGATCAGTGGCGCTATATTTCAGTCATTGGTGCGCAATCCATTAGGTAGCCCAGATATCATCGGCTTTAATGCGGGGGCTTATACCGGTGCACTGGTGGCGATTACCCTGTTCAACGGCAACTATTTTGAGGTTGCCAGTAGCGCGCTGGGGGGAGGGTTGCTGTCTGCCCTCGCGGTGTATTTGTTGGCTTATCGGCAGGGGATTCAGGGTTTTCGGCTGATTATTGTCGGCATCGCCATTGGCGCAATGTTAACGGCATTCAATACCTGGCTGACTATCACGGCGTCATTAGAAGCCGCTATGACCGCCGCGGCGTGGGGGGCCGGTTCGCTTAATGGCCTGACGTGGGCCAAGGGCTTGCCGTCGGTGATATTTATCATTATCGCTACCCTGGTGGCTATGTTACTGAGCCGCCGTATGCCGCTGTTGGAAATGGGCGATGATGCGGCGGGAGCTTTGGGCGTTCCGGTCGAAAGAACCCGTTTGGGCTTGATGGCGATTGGCGTGATTTTGATGGCCGCGGTCACTGCGGCGGCGGGGCCTATTTCCTTTATTGCATTAGCCGCGCCACAGATTGCAAAACGTTTGTTGGGCACATCTTCAGTGACGTTGACCGCGTCTGCGCTGATGGGAGCATTGTTATTGATAGCCGCGGATTTGTGCGCTCAGCACCTATTTTCACCTAATCAATTGCCAGTCGGTGTGGTCACCATCAGCATCGGCGGCTTATACCTTATTTGGCTTTTAATCCGAGAGTCCGGACGATCATGAGTAATGCTAGCTCTGCCACCTTACCTCTGTCGCGCTTGCAGGCCGATGCTCTGACCTTAGGTTATGACGGCAAGATTATCAGCAAGAACCTGAGTGTCGCCATTCCTGATGGTGAGTTTACCGTGATTGTCGGCCCCAATGCCTGTGGCAAATCGACACTGTTACGTGCTTTGAGCCGTTTGCTGAAACCGCAGGCGGGCCAGGTGATTTTAGACGGTAAGAATATTGCCAGCCTTGATACCCGGCATGTTGCGCGCCATTTGGGCTTATTACCGCAAAGCTCGCAAGCTCCGGATGGTATCAGTGTGCTGGATTTAGTGGCGCGAGGCCGCTATCCCCATCAGAAATTGTTGCAGCAATGGACACAAACCGACCGGTTGGCGGTCAGCCATGCCATGGAAGCCACGGGGGTCAGTGAACTGGCGGACAGGTCGGTGGATGCTTTATCCGGCGGGCAACGCCAACGGGTATGGATAGCCATGGTGCTGGCGCAACAAACGCCATTGTTACTGTTAGATGAGCCAACCACCTATTTAGATATTGCCCATCAAATTGATTTGCTTGAGTTATTTAGCAATCTTAATCAGGAACATAACCATACGTTAGTGGCCGTCCTGCATGATCTTAATCATGCTTGCCGCTATGCCACCCATATTATCGCCATGCGCGATGGGCAGATAGTGACGCAAGGTAAACCGCGCGACGTGATCACTGCCGATTTAGTCGAGCAGGTTTTTGGTATGCCCTGTTTAATTATTGATGATCCGGTTTCGCATACGCCGTTGGTGATACCGAAGGGGCGATTTTAGTTTTAATTTTTAAGATATAGATGGGGTTTGTTGATGGTGATCTGGTTCAGTTGTGAACGCCCCCAGATCATCCTCCAAAAACTAACCGGTCTGATAAAACATCAAATAATTAAGGTTTAGCCTTAAACATCCCCTCAATCCGTGCCAATAAATGACTCGCACTGTAATAATCTAACCGGAACGTATCATAGCCCGCGGCATAAACTCGATCATGTTCAATTGCTGGGATATGAGCTAAAAACTTATTATTTTTCAGTGCGTCAATCGCCGGTTGGTCGCCGGAGAATAGCAAAATAGTTTCACCGTTAAGGCCCTCGGCCAATTTCTCGCCACCCAGTTGGATGATATCTTTGCGGTGCCCCATGCTGGTGTTGCCTTTCACCGCATCAGGGACTTCTGCCAGTGTGAAGCCCAATTCCTGTAGTAGTTTTCCCTGTGCTGAATGCTCGGTCCATAAATTGGCAGTGCTGCCCGCCGCTTGATAGACAAACGCTGAAATCGGTTGTGGTGGCAGCGTAATATTCTGCTTTACCTCATTGAGTCGATTAGCGAATTTCTCAATAACTTGCTGTGCGTCAGCTTCATGCCCTGTTGCCTGGCCCAGCACGACGGCTAACTCTTGCCAACTTTTATCATCATAATTAATGACTAATGTGGGGGCGATAACTGACAGTTGCTCATAGAGCTTCAAGGCCGAATCCCCGCCAGTGGCAGAAATAATAATTAAGTCCGGATTCATTCCAGCGACAGCTTCGGCATTGGGTTCCGTCTGGTACATTGGCACCAGTTTTTTGGCCTGTGCAACATCTGACCATTGTGTAAAGAAACCTTGATGGTCAGCCACTGTGGTGTCAGGCACGGTCGCCCCACTGGCAATCACAGGGGCATTGATAGCCAGCAAAGTCCCGGTAATGGTGATACTGGTGGACACAATCCGTTTGGGGGGATGTGTTAGTACCACCGGGCCTTTGGCCGTTTCTACTGTGCGGGTCCACGTAGCTGTACCCTCATTGCCTGATGATGGTGCTTGCTGATCCGCAGTTTCTTCCGCCGGTTTACAGGCAGACAAGCAGAAAATAAGGCCCAAAAGACCCAATTTAGTCAATATTGACCGCCATTTTTTATACTGAATGTAATTGATATAAAAGGACATAACGGCATTTTCTCTTTCTATTTTAAGCCCCAGTTCTGGGGGGATATATAAATAAGATTCATCAATAACATATTTACATTGATTGACAATATGAATTCTTAGTCGTAATTTACCACGCACGAAAGGGAATGATAGTAATTATTATTACCATTACTATTTGCATTGTGATGGAGGTCTTTGTGCGGTACTTCAACTCTGAAGAACATGGCAGCTCTGAAGAACACGGCAGCTCTGCAGACATGCCCGTTAATTCGCCGTTTTCAGCTGTATCCTCAACATTTCTATTTACTTCAAAACATCAGAGTATCAAAACCCAGGGTATTTTCGAACGAATTAATCAAGCGGCACAAGGCCGTGCTGACCATGAAAATTCACTGCAATCAGCCCTACAATCGGCGTTCCAACGTGCACGTGATGCTGGACAACAACAGCCTATCATCGTCGGGGCCATACCTTTTGATGCCCGTCAGGCATCGTGCTTATTTATTCCGGAACATTATCAGGTTTGTGACCGCCAAGCTTTGGTGGATGCTGCGTGTGTTAATAGCCGCAGAGCGGTTACTGCCCTCACCAGCCGCAGTTTGCCGGATGAAAATGAGTTCAAACATATTGTGGGGGAGGCTGTTGCTGCTTGTCAGTGCGGTGCAATCCATAAAGTTGTGCTGTCCCGTATTCTGGAAATTGATACAGACATCCCGGTTGATAGCGATCAGGTTATGAATCATTTACTGATCCAAAACAGCACGGCGCATCATTTTCGCGTGCCGCTTGCTGATGGTGGCGTATTACTCGGTGCCAGCCCTGAATTATTGGTGCGTAAACATCTGGCTGGGGTTTATACCAATCCGTTGGCTGGTTCGGCGAAACGGCAAGACGACCCACAACATGATTGGGATATTAGCCAGGCATTACTGGATTCAGAGAAAGACCAATATGAGCATCGGCTGGTTATCGACGAAATTCGCCGCTTATTGACGCCACATTGCTCAAGTCTGCATATCCCTTCACAACCTTCATTGATTAGCACCGCCGCGCTGTGGCACTTATCTTCCGCCATCAGCGGTGAGTTGGAAAACCCACAGATGCGGGTGTTAGAACTGGCGAATCTGTTACACCCAACCCCCGCATTGTGTGGATTACCGACGCAAAAAGCCCGCCAGTTAATTCAACAATTAGAGCCTTTTGAGCGGGGGTTATTCAGCGGAATTGTGGGTTGGTGTGATGAACAGGGCAATGGTGAATGGGCGGTGATTATCCGGTGCGCCACGGTACATCCAACACAAGTGCGCTTATTTGCTGGGGCGGGCATTGTCGCTGCCTCACAACCCGCGCTGGAATGGGCAGAAACTGAAGCCAAATTGGGCACCATGCTCAATGCGATCGCCATCACCCGATCAGGAGTGCCGCTATGAGTATTGAATTTACCCGTTGGCCGCAAGAGTTTGCTCGTCGCTATCGCGAGAAAGGCTATTGGACAGACCAGCCGATGACGGAGATGTTGTCTCGCCAGTGCCAGCAGCGGCCAGAGGCGACGGCCATCATTTGTGGTGAGCGCCATATCAGTTATGCGCAGTTCGAGCAGGCAGCGCAGCAGTTGGCTGTGCGCTTAACCCATCAGGGCATGCGCCGTGGCGATACCGCCTTGGTTCAACTCCCCAATTGTGCTGAATTTTATCTGGTTTACTTTGCACTATTAAAAATCGGTGTTGCGCCCGTCAATGCATTATTCAGTCATAACCGATTGGAGTTAAATGCTTATATTGAACAAATCCAACCGCGCTTACTGATTGCTGATGCCAGCCATAACCTGTTTGCCACAGGGGATTATTGCGCCGAATTACAGAAAAAAACGCCAATGCTGGAATTCCTCATTGTGGCGGGAAATACCGATTACGCTCAGTCGCTGGAGGCCTTGTTGTATAGCGAGAGGGGATTTAATGATCGGGATAATGAAACTGCCGAATTTTATCCCTCTGCGGCTGACGAAGTGGCTTTTTTCCAACTTTCCGGGGGCAGCACGGGGACGCCAAAACTGATCCCTCGCACCCACAATGACTATTACTACAGTGTGCGGGCCAGCGCGGAAATTTGTCAGCTCGACGAGCACACCCGCTATCTCTGCGCTTTACCGGCCGCCCATAATTACCCGCTCAGTTCACCGGGGGCATTAGGGGTGTTTTATGTCGGCGGCTGTGTAGTGTTGGCTCCAGATCCCAGCGCGATGAGTTGCTTCCCGCTGATTAAACGCCACCAAATTACATTCACCTCTTTGGTTCCTCCCGCCGTGGCCCTGTGGCTACAAGCCGCAGAGCATTTTTCCGCTGACCTGGCCAGCTTGCAAGTGTTACAGGTTGGAGGGGCGAAACTCAGTGAGTCTCTGGCTCGCCGTATTCCACAGAGACTGGGCTGCCAGTTGCAGCAGGTGTTGGGGATGGCGGAAGGATTAGTGAATTACACTCGCTTTGGTGACAGCGACCACTTGGTGTTTACCACTCAAGGGCGGCCTATCAGCGAGGATGACGAAATTAAAGTGGTGGATAGTGATGGGATGCCCGTGGCTATCGGAGAGGTTGGTGCACTGGTGACGCGCGGCCCTTATACCTTCCGTGGTTATTACCGCAGTCCAACCCATAATGCCAATGCCTTTGATAAAGAAGGATTTTACCATTCCGGTGATCTGGTACAGATGACTGAAGAGGGCTATTTGCGGGTAGTCGGGCGGGAAAAAGATCAGATTAACCGTGGTGGTGAAAAGATTGCCGCAGAAGAGATTGAAAACCTGCTGGTGGCCCATAACGATATTCTTCACGCGGCATTGGTTTCTATGCCGGACGAAATAATGGGTGAGAAAAGCTGCGCATTTATTGTCGTCACGAATACCGATCTGCGGCCAGTAACTTTGCGTAAATATCTGCGTGAGATGGGGGTGGCTGATTTCAAATTACCCGACCGTTTTGAAATCGTCGCCGGCCTACCTGTTACTCCCGTTGGCAAGATAGATAAAAAGCGGTTGCGTCAGGATATTCAAGACCGCCTTAGTACACTTAGCAAATAAGGATTTTATGATGGCTATTCCGGTTCTTTCTGCTTATGACCTCCCTAAAGTGGGGCAATTTCCGGCGAATAAAGTGAATTGGCAGTTTAACCCCGCCCGTGCCGTGTTACTTATCCATGATATGCAGGACTATTTTGTGAGCTTTTATGGTGAAAATAACCATTTGATACAGCAAGTTATCGCAAATATTGCTGCGTTGAGAAATTACTGTAAACAGCAGGGAATACCCGTTATTTATACTGCTCAGCCTAATCATCAAAGTGCTGAGGATCGCGCGCTGCTTAATGATATGTGGGGCGCAGGTTTGAATAATCATCCGGCTAAACAGCGAGTCGTTTCAGAGCTGACACCGGATACGGATGATGAAGTGCTTGTTAAATGGCGATACAGCGCGTTTTACCGCTCACCATTACGCCAAATCATGGCGGATAAGGGCCGTGATCAGTTGGTTATTTGTGGCATTTATGGCCATATCGGCTGCCTGACGACCGCCACAGATGCTTTTATGCAAGATATTCAGCCATTTATGGTCGCCGATGCTATCGCTGATTTCTCTCTGGAAGATCATTTGATGGCACTTAAGTATGTGGCAACGCGCAGCGGGCGGGTGATATTTACCAGTGAAATTGTCGCTAACGTGAACGAAAATGTGCTTATTTTCAGTAAAGAAAAGCTAAAACAGCAATTACTGGCTCTGATTGATGAAAATGCTGATGATTTCGATGAAGACGAAAATCTGATCGATTATGGTCTGAACTCGGTGCATATCATGGCGCTAGCCACACAGTGGCGTCAGCAAGGTATAGAACTGAGTTTTGTCGCGTTAGCCAAGAACCCGAGCTTGAATGGTTGGTGGAAACTGCTGGAGCCACAACTTATTGATCGAGACAAAAATGTGTCATTGGTCGGGGCTGAATAATGGCGACTAATCAGGTTTCGTCCGCGAAAAGTACCTGCGCAATAAACAAAGCGGCGCAGATGGATTTTACTGATAAACGGGTGTGGGTCACTGGGGCAGGGCAGGGTATTGGCTATCAAATTGCCAGCCAGTTTGTCGCGCTGGGTGCAGATGTCGTTGGGTTGGATAAAAGCTTTTCGGCGACACAAAACTTCCCTTTTACCACGGCGTTGCTGGATATTAGCAACCCGCAGCAAGTCGCGTTGGTGTGCCAGCATCTATTGAGCCAGGTTCCGCGTATTGATGTTCTGGTGAATGGTGCCGGGATTCTCCGCATGGCAGAGACTGAGGCGCTGAGTCTCGAAGATTGGCAACAGTGCTTTAATGTGAATGTTTCCGGCGCGTTTTATCTCTTGCGCCAGTTAATCCCACAGTTCAAATGGCAGCGTTTTGGCGCGGTAGTGACTATTGGCTCCAATGCCGCGCATGTGCCGCGCATCCAAATGTCGGCTTATTGTGCTTCTAAAGCAGCATTAACCAGCTTTAGTCATTGCGTTGGATTAGAGTTAGCGGCTTACGGTGTGCGGTGCAATGTGGTCTCCCCCGGCTCTACGGATACCCCGATGCAGCGCGGCATGTGGCACAGTGAAGATGCGCAGCAGCGGACGATTGCCGGTTTTCCACCGCAATATAAATTGGGTATCCCACTGGGGAAAATCGCCACCCCGCAGGAAATTGCCAACACCGTGGTGTTTCTCGCCTCGGATTTAGCCAGCCATATTACTCTGCAAGATATTGTGGTAGACGGCGGCGCGACATTGTCTGCTTGATAGGTATTGTCTGCTTGAGCAGTTATGTTTCATTTCTAAGCGCTTCCTCGTGACACCTCACCGCGATAATTTCTTGTGCGTGGGGTGAGTCGTATCTGGCTATTTACCCTTTCGTATTGCTCTTCATGACGGCACTTGCTGCCGATTTTCACTGTTAATGTTACTTTTCGTGAATAAGATTAAATTTAAACTCATTTAAAATCAGTTGATTGTATCTTTCTCCATTATCTCTTGTTAAATGTTGTGATTTGAATCGCATTTAATTCCCGACTTATCCCTTAGATTTAACTTTAATAAACATTAAATAACTAAAATTAACATTAATATTAATATGCAACACCAACTGCGGTAGTTGACAGGATTATGGCTGACCTTTGTTCCCTGCAAATAATTATAATATGAGGCTTTATTATGTCTGAATCATCAACCGAACCTTTAGTGATACCAAAGGTATTACCGGAGGAGAATCATGCCTATCGTAAAGCGGCATGGCATATTTTACCTTTATTGATGCTGTGTTATGTCATGGCTTATCTTGATCGGGTGAATGTGGGTTTCGCCAAGTTGCAAATGGCTGATGACTTACAATTCTCCGATGCAGTATATGGTTTTGGTGCCGGTATCTTCTTTATTGCCTACTTCTTCCTGGAAATTCCCAGCAACCTGATGTTGCATCGTGTTGGGGCGCGGCTGTGGATTGCGCGCATCATGATAACGTGGGGCATTATTTCGGCGGGGATGGCTTTCGTCACCACGCCGATGTCATTCTATGTGATGCGTTGTTTGTTGGGGATTGCTGAGGCCGGCTTCTATCCGGGGGTAATCCTGTATATTTCTTATTGGTTCCCGAGTAACCGCCGTGGCCGAATGTATGCCTTATTCGCCACCGCAGTGCCATTATCCGGGGTGATTGGTGCACCGCTATCTGGCTGGATAATGGATGCCTTTAATGGTTTCCATGGTTTTGCTGGCTGGCAATGGATGTTTATTCTGGAAGGTATCCCCTCGATACTCATCGGTATTTTGGTGATTTTTAAACTGACGGACAGGATCGCACATGCCAAATGGCTGACTGTTGAAGAGAAAAAAATCCTACAGACCAATATCGATAATGACACACAGCATCATGTCCATAGCAGCCTGAAAGAGATTTTCCTGCAACCCCGAGTCTGGTTGCTCACCCTTATTTATTTCTGCCTGATTTCCGGTTTTTACACCATTGGTTTTTGGTTGCCGACGCTGATTAAAGACAGCGGAGTGACCAATATCTTGTACATCGGTTTATTGAGCGCCATCCCCTATGCGGCGGCGGCTGTGACCATGGTCGTGGTATCACGCAGTGCCGACCGCTTACGGGAACGGCGCTGGCACTTGGCATTAACTGCGACATTGGGTGGAATTGGGATGATCATCTCCGCCAGCTTCAGTGACAACATCATCATCGCCATGGTGGGGTTAACTATAGGAGCTATGGGGGCATTGAGCACTTTACCACTGTTTTGGAGCTTGCCAACGGCCTTCCTTGGTGGCACCGCTGCCGCCGCAGGTATCGCACTGATTAACTCCTGGGGCAACCTGGGGGGCTTCGTCGCACCTTATATGATGGGGTATCTGAAAGATCTGACGCAAAGTACCACCGTCGGGATGTTGATTATTTCCACCATGTTATTTATTGGTGCAGGGTTAGTCTTTTTAGTTCCAGCTAAAACAGTTAACCGCTAACCGCGCAGATAAAAAGGATATGACAATGAACATAATGGTAACGGGTGCTGCGGGTTTTCTGGGGCGTCGATTAATTGAGCATTTACTGACACTGGAGAGTCTGACGGATAGCCAGGGTCATCAGCACAGTATCAATAAAATCATTGCCTGTGATGTGGTGCCGCTGCGTGGGATAGCGAATGAACGGGTGCAGGTCTCTTGTGGTGATATCGCCGATTCATCATGGCTGGCGAATGTTTTTGACCATCAGATTGGCACCGTTTTCCATCTGGCGGCAATTGTCTCCAGTCAAGCAGAAGAGGAATTTGAACTGGGTATGCGCATCAATTTTGATGCCACCCGTGGGCTGCTGGAGCGGGCGCGTCAATTGGGGCATTGCCCTAAAATCATCATTACCAGTTCAGTAGCTGTATTTGGCGGAGAGTTACCGGCAGTGGTGCCCGATGAGCAGGTTTGGGCGCCGCAAAGTTCCTATGGGACGCAAAAAGCATTGAATGATTTATTGCTGGCAGATTATAGCCGTCGGGGATTCGTGGATGGTCGTAGCTTAAGAATGCCGACTATTGTAGTGCGCCCCGGCAAACCTAATCGCGCCGCTTCTAGCTTTGCCAGTGGCATTATTCGTGAGCCATTACAGGGTATTGCAGTAGTTTGCCCTGTTAGCCCACAAACACCCTTGTGGCTGTTATCGCCGAAAATGGCAATTAATAACCTGATTCATGGTCATCAACTGGATGCCAGTCAGCTTAAGTCTGGGCGAGTGATTAATCTGCCTGGGTTATCTGTTCGTGTGCAACAGATAATTGATACATTACGGCGCATTGCAGGTAATGAAGTGGCCGATCTAATTAGGATTCAGAAAGACCCACTCATTGAGAAAATTGTCAATTCCTGGCCTGGAAATTTCGACGCTCGCTACGCTAAATCATTAGGTTTTTGCAGTGATAGGGATATCAACAGCATCATTAATGATTTTATTCTTGGTGATTTACCCCTGAAAGGGCTGAATAATGAGTTGTAGAGATATTAACTTTATATAATAGAAATAATTACCATTAATAATAGTATGGATAATCCATCGGGTTGTGCGGGATACTTAGCATAATCTGGTGGATTTTTATTGTCAGATACAGATTTTTAGCCATAAAGCCGATATAATAACCCTATTCGTAATTATCTCATTAATAATAAAAATATATTTTCATTAGGCTAAATAATATGGTTTTTTTTCGCGGTGTTTTCTTTTTTTTGCTGATGATTATCTCATCTTCATCTTTCGCTATAAACTGCCAGCGAGCAGCAACACCGGTTGAATACACTGTCTGCGGTGATGAAGATCTTCATTGGCTTGATCAGACACTCAGTGATATTTATCAAGCGATGTTAGTGAAATATGATACTGAAACAGTTTATCAGCAGCGGCAAGTATGGGAGAAATCTCTGAACAGTTGCACCAGTAATAACTGTATCCAGCGTGCTTATTTTCAGGGCATTGCCTCTATGTCAGACATTGATGAAAATTTCGACTGGCGTGGTCAATGGTGGAATATCACCAAAGGTAATGACCGGGGTGGTGTTATCAAGGTAACTCGAGTTACGGAGTGGGGATTCAGTATTGATAGCCATGCCTGGTCGGGTGAAAATACCGGTAACTTTAGAGCTGATGCCCGTAAAGTTGAAGGGCTGGCTGTGATTGATCTTATTGAAAATACAGCAAATTGTCGGCTGTTACTGATTCCAATAAAAGATGGTTCTATTCAAGTACACAGCAATGGCAGTTGGGGTTGTCGCATCTCGATGCCCAAAGATGTTTTTATTGATGGGCAATATGTCCGAGCTGAAAAAGATCCACGCGAAATATCGACTTTACTTTCCATTGGTATTTTTACTGATGCCGAGAATGATAAGATTTTCCGTGAGTTAGTCGGTGAACATTATGCCCAATTTATTGCTTCAGCCAATGTCTATATCTATAGCCAAGACAGGGATAATCGAGGCGCAAAAGTATTATCTACGTGGGTGCGAGGGGCTGCAAATAAACGAGCGTCGATAATTATGTATAATCGTAGCGGTTTGATGTGGGCCGCATATATTGCACCTGACAAGAATGGAAGCCTGCGAGTTCATTATTTTACTAATGTGCCTGAAGACAAAGATAAAAGACCTAAAACTATTGTCGAATGGCAACAAACCTTTATGGATAACTGATATATCTTGCTGGTGAAGGTCGCCGAAGAGCGGGCGGGGTGCTCTTATTCCGACTCAATTAATTGAGTCAGGGCCTATGATTCGCGACAGGAATTTTAAGTATATAAAAAATGGCCAGGGTGTCGAGCAATGAGTGTCGACACCCTGGCCATTTTTATAATGATAATTAACAATATTTTTATTCTAACGTCCCAATCACGTTCAATGACATATCATCAGGTATTTCGTTATAAGACAATACGTTAAGCCCATTGCAGAATAATCGTGCATAGCGTGCAATCAAGGGGCGTAATTGCGGAGTGACCAATAAAATAGGTTGGTGATTCTCCGCTTTCATTTGTTCTTTAATGATAGGCATATTCTGTTGTAGCTGGGTCAGAATATTTGGGTCGACAGGGAAATTATCCAAGACGATCTTTCCTGCTTGCTGTGCCTGATTGAGTGAGCCAAGCAACATATTCTCCAATGCATTATTAATGGTATAAACCGACAGGTTTTTATCATCGCCATTGATGCTATTGACGATCCCGGTGCGCAACGCGTACCGCACATCGGAGGTCAATAAAAGTGAGTCTTTCGTCACATTGGCACTGTCTAATAATGTGGTTGCGATGGTCACAATATCTTTAAGGGAGACATTTTCGATTAATAATTGCCGATAGACTTTTAATAACTCACTAAAATTAAATGCCGCAGCAAAATCTTCCGCTAGTCGAGGTGACAATGACTCCAGCCGTTGGTGTAATTGTGTTATATCGTCGTAATTAAATAACACTGGCAGGTGTTCCCGTGCCACTTTATTGACATGAGTTGCTACCACACTGGCACAATCGACTATTTGATAGCCAAAGTTTAAGGCATTCGCCTTATTTTGTGGCTCTATCCACACCACCGCCAGGCCATAAGTGGGATCTATCGACAAAACACCATCGACTTCCCCGTATTGTTCCGTAGTTGGAATTGCCATTAGCTTATCAATATAAATTTCACCGCCCGCGACTTTGACGCCATTAACATTAATAGTGTACTGAGAGGGCTTTAAACGAAAATTCTCCCGCACTTTAACTTCGGGCAATATGATTCCGCAGGTTTCCGAGATAATTTGGCGCACACCACGCAGCCGCTGGATTAATGGCCGATCTTTCGCTTCGTCAACCAGTGTCACTAATTTATAACCAAGATTCAGGCCGATAGGTTCTACGACGGGTATATTATCCCAATTAATATTGAGTGAGTTATCTTCTGAAATTGCTTGGTTGAGGGTTGTAAGATCGGGTTCAATATTCGCTTGCTGTATTTTTTTACTTTGCTGCCAAGCGGCGAACAGGAGTAATCCGGTGAAGCTGAGAAAGGCAAGATGGGGCATCCCCGGCACAATGGCGAGAATGAACATCACAAATGCCGCAGCATATAAAATGGTCGGTTTTGCTAATAACTGATCTTTAATTTCATCAGTCATATCACCGCCATCACTCACCCGGGTGACAATAATTGCCGCGGCAGTGGCTAATAACAGTGAAGGAATTTGCGCGACCAAACCATCACCAATGGTCAGTAATACATATTGCTGGAATGACTGGCTGGCACTGAGGTCGTATTTAAAAATTCCGATACAAATGCCGCCGATCACATTGATCACCAGAATCATAATACCGGCGATAGCATCACCACGAACAAACTTGGATGCGCCATCCATTGCCCCGTAGAAGTCGGCTTCGCTGGCAACTTCTTTACGGCGTAGGCGGGCTTGTTCCTGATTGATTAATCCGGCGTTAAGGTCGGCATCAATAGCCATCTGCTTGCCCGGTAGTGCATCTAATGTAAAGCGGGCGGAAACCTCAGAAATTCGCTCGGCACCTTTCGTCACGACGACAAAGTTGATGATCATTAGGATGATAAACACCACGAAACCAACAACAAAGTTACCACCAATGACCACTTGGCCAAAAGCTTCAATCACTTTACCGGCAGCACCAACACCTTCATGACCATTGAGTAACACCACTCGTGTTGACGCCACATTTAATGTTAAGCGCATTAAGGTGGCAATCAGTAATACAGTCGGAAATATTGCAAAATCAAGTGGACGTTTACTGTTTACGCTGACCAATAAAACTAATACAGATAACACAATGTTAAAGGTAAATAAAATATCCAATACAATAGGTGATAGCGGCAAAATGACCATTGCCAACATGCAAAGGATTAATATTGGAACAGTAACATGCATATCTCTTACTATATGAGCAAGATAACTAAACTTATTTTTCATCATGGAATTTCTGCATCTCTTTGGGAATACCAAGGTAAGTATTTAATACCGGTTTATTAGCCAGACCAGATCGCCAAGACTTGACCTGCATTACATAGGTCAATACCTGAGCGATGGCGCGATACAACTGGGCTGGAACCTGTTGATTGACCTTGGTGGTATGGTAAATAGCACGAGCTAAAGGAGGGAATTCAACAATTTCAATATCATTATTCTTAGCCACAGTCCGAATGTATAATGCAATATCATCCTTCCCTTTTGCGATAATATAAGGTGCGCTGGCTTTCTCTGGGGCGTATTTTAATGCTACTGAAAAATGTGTTGGGTTAGTAATAATAACATCAGCATTTGGGACGGTTTTATTAATTTGCCCCATGGCAAACTGCCGTTGTAATTGGCGAACTCTATTTTTAATTTCTGGATTACCATCATTACTTTTGTGTTCTAATTTCACCTCCTGCTTAGTCATTTTCATTTTCTTGGTGAAAAGATATTTGCTAAGTGGAATATCGATCGCGGCAAAAATCACAATAATGGCGATGAAATAAACCAAAATTCCGTGATATAAAATAAATCCTTCAGTGATCGCTTCCTGTAGCGGCAATGCCTGTAAACGCAATAAATCGGCCAGCGAGTTATTGACCATCAGGTATAAGGTATAAAGCACGATGCTGCACTTACCGAGCATCTTCAAGACTTCGGTACCATTACTGGCGGAAAATATCTTTTTAATTCCTGCCAATGGACTGAGTTTTTTAAAGTCAGGGATTAATTTTACCGGTGTGAAATTCCAACCGCCAGGAACTAAGGTTGCCAATATACTGACCAGTGGAATCGGGGCTAGCGTAAGCAAGAACTTGAAAAAGATAAACAGGTTGGTCAGCAGTAATTGTTCCAGTGCTGTGGGGTCATCTATTCTGCCCGCTGTACGGCCAACAGCTAAAAATGACTCACGAATCAACTCTTTGTAATAGGGTAAAAATAGCGTCAGGGTGACTAATGATGTCACTAATCCGGCCGCCATAGTGACATCTTTGGAGCGCGGAATATCCCCTTTCTTTCTCGCTTTGGTCAGTTTACCGCTGGTGGGTTTTTCACTTTTCTCTCCGCTGCTGGATGACATCAGTACACCTTCATCCGTTCGAGCTGCGTCAGGATCTCGTTAGTCAAATTGAGATAATGATCCGGCACATTGATGGCCAGTAGCAGTAGGCACAACAGGCCGAACAACATACCTATTGGAAACCCAAGAGAGAAAAGATTCAAGGTCGGAGAAATGCGGTTCAACAAACCGAAAGAACCTTGCACAATCAGCATGATAAAGGTGGTTGGCAGTGCCAGCAGTGTGGCGGATGACATGATCCAACCTAAGCTTAATGCCAGTGATCGTAAGGAGAAATCATTGATAGCTTCGCCCATCGGCCAACTGATAAAACTTTTATACAGGATAGTGACCAGTAACAAGTGCCCATTCATGGTAAAAAAGATAAGTGTGCTAAAGACAAAAATAATTTGTGAAATAACGGTCGTTGAAGCACCACTGGTTGGGTCATTCATCACCGCCATGCCTAAACCCATATTCATTGATAAAATCTGGCCAGCGGCCTGTAGGGCGGCAAAAGCCAGTTGCAGCATGGAGCCAAATAACCAGCCCCACAGGATTTGTTCGCCAGTCAGCAGCAATGAATTCATCGATAATAACTCACCCAAGATCACCGGCTGGCTGAGCATGGGGGTGATTAAAACCGCCAGCAGCAGCGAGGTGCCAATCTTCGCTTTACGGGGAAAAGCGCGATGCTGGAGAACCGGACAAAAATGAAAAAATGCTAAAATACGCACAAAGGGCAGCCAAAGTGCGAATACCGGCGTGGTGAGTGTTTGAATATCTATTCCCATTGCCTGTTACCCAACCAACTGTGCGGCTTGCTGGAAAATAGCAATGGTGAAGTCACTCAGTTTGGTCATCATCCATTTACCGGCAAAGATCAATACCAGCATGGTCATCACCAAGCGCGGTAGGAAACTGAGGGTTTGCTCATTAATCTGTGTAGTGGCTTGAAAGATACTGACCAATAGCCCGGTTAATAAGCTGGGAATAATGGCAACCACCGAAATGATCAATACCAGATGCAATCCTGCGGCAATAATATCTCCTGCAATATCAGTGGTCATCATGCTATAACCCCTGCACGCTGGCAGTCAGCGTCCCGACAATTAATGTCCAGCCATCGCACAACACAAACAGCATTAATTTAAAGGGTAGCGAAACGATGAGCGGTGACAGCATCATCATCCCCATCGCCATCAAAATACTGGCGACAATCAGGTCGATGACCAGAAAAGGTATGTAAATCATAAAGCCAATCTGGAAAGCAGTTTTCAATTCACTCAGCAGATAAGCGGGAGTCACGACGGTAAGATCTTGCTGTTGCGGCTCGCCACTGACCTGAGCAATATCCATCATCTGATCCAGCGACTTACTGCTGGTTTGTGCCAGCATATAATTCTTGAGGGGGATTTCCGCACGGGCCAGCGCTTGCGGTAAGGTGATTTCATCATTCTGAAAGGGAATGACGGCGTCTTGATGGACTTTAGTCCATACCGGGCGCATCACCAGCAAGGTTAGCGCTAGCGCAATACCGGTCAGCACTTTATTGGGGGGGCTTTGCTGCAATCCCAGCGCCTGGCGTAATATTGCCAGCACGATAATAAAGCGGGTAAAGCAGGTCATCATCAGCATCATGATGGGTAATAGGCCAAGCAGCGTCATCAGAATCAGGGTTTCAATCTTGACGTTGTAATCCTGACCGGCAGCAGTTTGTGCCGTGCTAAACAGGGTTATCCCCCCCTCCTGCGCGAGGAGAAGAGGGGAATACAATAATCCGCTAATAACCAGGCCACTGCTGATGATTTTAGCTGTCATAGTTGGCAGGCGGCTCAAGGTCATAAAGCGAGTTCACCCAGGCTTTGGCTATTGAAGCTGATAATACGCAGGCCATATTTCTCATTGACCACCACGACTTCAGCCTGACCGAACATGATGCCATTGATTTTAATATCTAGTGGCTCGCCGGCCAGTTTATCCAACTCAATAACTGAATCATTATTCACTGACATCAATTCAGAAAGTGGAATATCCACCGAGGCGACTTCCAGTGTTAATGTGACAGGAATACGGCTGAACAGCGATATTTTGCGTTGCTGTTCATACTGGCTGTTATCCACGGCGGGCACTGTAGCCGTAGGGGCAGAAAGTGGTACGCTAGCCTCATTCTCTGGTGTTGAGAAATTAAAATCCAGATCATTGTCGAGTTCAATTAATTGGTCAGTCATGGTTCATCTCATTAGTTTTTTCATTAAATTCAGATAAAAATAGTTTGCCGCGACTCTCAGTAACCACAGCACTAAATAAGGGTTTCTTGCCAATAAATACTGGGAACCTTTCAGGTAGAGAAGCAGGGATAATATCGCCCTCTTTTATTGCCATTAGGTCAAATAATGTGAGTTCACTACAGCTTAACTGGCTGGTAAGCTGAATAGGTAATTGGCTTACCAATTGATTAAATTGTGTTGATGACAATGTCTGAGTTTTCTTTTCTTCTTTGATTCCGGTGTGTAATGTATTAAGCAGCCTGTCGACATGAGGGGTGTCAATAAGTAGTGTAAAACCGATATTCTCATAATCCTTTAACAAAAAATCCATATGATAGGACCAATTAACAATAGGTGTGGAATTATTGTTTTTGATCACCAATGGCTCACCGAATACTGGCTGATTAAGAATCAAATCAGCTATTTCTATGCTTAGTTTGTTTTTTAGTCTATCTTCTGTCTGGGTTTTCGGTGTGTTATCCACAATGGAAACTATGTTCTTTTCTTTAGTTAAACCATAGTAGTCATTAAGAATATTAAGCAGTAGAGTGCGGTCGATATCAAAGGCAATATTCCCTATCTGGCTACTGAGTGTTTGAGCATTCTTGTAATGACAATCTGTTTTGAACTTAATATCCTTTAACGTGATATTGATTCGATATTTTCTTAAAAAATAGAGGCTGATTTGCTTTTCAATTACCGCAAAGTAGCCACCCACGATTTTGGGTATTTTATGATAAGGACGCCCAAGTTTATTAATGTCCAGAGTCATTATTTCCGGTAGCGAGTCCCTGTTGTGAACTCTCGCTTTAGCTTTATTTGGCTTCATGCTTTATCCAAAATCATAGTCCGAATAATTTCTCACGATCTCGTCAGTGGTTATAGGGATGAGTGAGTTACTTATGTTTTCGTTAGGATGTTAATTAAACCTTCTATTGAAAATCAATACAATAGTAATTTCTTTATTAATTTATTTCTTTTTTATTTTTGAATTAATTGTTTTTCAGTAACACAATGATTTTAAAGGTTTAATTTTTTTAATTTTTATTTAATTCCTTTATTTTCAATAGTAAATATATAGTCATTACCCAGCAGGATTTTTGTCTGGACTTCTAATGATTGAATAACAATGAAAGGATCTAATATTTTATTTTCTTGAGATTTAATAATGCCTTTTTATGTGTCGTGTTATTAACTGTTGAATGTGATTTGTTGGCTTTGCTGGAGAGTGGATACATTATGATGAATATGGCTATGGATGTGTTATCTAAAAATGAACATGGTTTTGTTGCTAATGCCCCCTCCAGTGTGAGCGTATTCTCTCTTGCACGTCGGGTGGCAGAATTCAATGTGCCAGTATTAATCACTGGAGAGACCGGAACAGGTAAAGAGTGTGTGGCAAAATATATCCATCATAAAGCGATGGGTGAGAACGCGCCCTATGTTGCAGTAAATTGTGCCGCTATCCCCGAGAGTATGCTGGAAGCTATATTATTCGGTTATGAAAAAGGTGCATTTACTGGGGCTGTTGCCAGTGTTGCCGGTAAATTTGAACAAGCCAATGGCGGTACTTTATTATTGGATGAAATTGGCGACATGCCATTAGCCTTGCAAGTTAAGTTATTGCGCGTGTTGCAAGAACAGGAAGTTGAGCGTTTAGGTAGCCATAAACGTATTCCGCTAGATATTCGTATTATTGCCTCTACCAATAAAGATTTGAGTGTTGAGATTGCAGAAGGACGCTTTCGTCAAGATCTCTATTACCGTTTATCAGTAGTACCTATTCATATCTCACCGCTGCGCGAAAGACCTGAAGATATTATGCCGTTGGTAAGTGCATTTTTTAATAAATATCGTAATTTTCTAGATGTGAAAATCAATATTACCCCACAAGCTCAGTATGAGTTAAAGACGTATTACTGGCCAGGTAATGTTCGCGAGTTGGAGAATGTTATCCAACGCGGAATTATTATGAGCAATGATGGATTAATCGACATTTCACACTTAGGTCTGCCTGCAACAAGAAATCTGTCCGTATCAGAGGGACAATTGGCGGGAGATAAATTGGCAGAAAATAAGCCGGTATTCTCTACTGAAAATATTCAATCCAATCATGGCGAAAGTAACATTAAATTACGCGGACGTTTGGCTCAATACCAATATATCGCGGATTTATTGCAAAGACACCAGGGAAATAAATCTAAAACGGCCGCATTTTTAGGTATTACACCGCGCGCCTTGCGCTATCGGTTGGCCAATATGCGCGAAGACGGTATCGATATTGAGTGTTACTCATAAGAGGAAGAACGATGGATAAAGTTGGAGCTATCACTATGCCAAATATGCAATTGCCGATGATAGCGGAAATGCAACAGATGGCGGCTATAGCCAGCAATAGTGTTGAGTTTGGCACTGCATTACCACAACCCGCGGGCAGTAGTTTGTTCGCTCAGGTTAACGAGGTGAATTCCCCTTCATTTTCCCGGGTGCTTAAAGGCGCGATTAATAGCGTGGATAACTTACAACATGTGGCAAGCGATAAACAGACCGCAATGGATATGGGCGTCAGTGATGATTTAACCGGCACGATGCTAGCAAGTCAGAAAGCCAGTGTGGCTTTCTCAGCGATGGTGCAGGTGCGTAATAAGCTTACCACTGCACTCGACGAAGTCATGAATACTGCGCTGTAGGGTAAATCGGTGTTAGATAAAATTAAGCAACAATTGCCCGCCATCAGGTTGGGTAAAAATCAAAAAAGTATTCTCATGGGCGCGGTGGCTATTTTGGTCACCGGTGCGATTATTTTCAGCCTTTGGCGCAGCTCGCAGGGCTATACCGCCTTGTTTGGTTCACAGGAGCATATTCCGGTGACGCAAGTGGTTGAAGTGCTGGACAGCGAGGCGATTGCCTATCGTATTAATCCAGATAATGGCCAAATATTAGTCGCGGAAAACCAACTCGGCAAAGCCCGTATTCTGCTGGCAGCTAAAGGTATTACTGCCACATTGCCGACAGGTTATGAGCTGATGGATCAGGAAACCATGCTCGGCAGTAGCCAGTTTATTCAGAATGTGCGCTACAAACGCAGTCTGGAGGGGGAACTGGCGCAAAGCATCATGGCGCTAACCGCCGTGGATTATGCCCGGGTTCACTTAGGAATGAGTGAGGCCAGTTCTTTTGCCATCAGCAATCGCTCAGAGAGCAGTGCATCGGTCATCTTACGCCTAAAATATGGTCAAACGCTGAAAGCGGAACAGGTGGGGGCCATTGTCCAGTTGGTGGCTGGCAGCATTCCCGGCATGAAAGCGGCTAATGTGCGGGTGGTCGATCAGCACGGTGAGCTGTTGTCAGAAGCCTATCAGGCTAACGACAAGGGAATGACAAATGTGAAAAGTGGTGCCGAATTAGCCCATTATTTACAGAGCACGACCGAGAAGAGTATCGCCAATCTACTTAGCTCCGTGGTCGGTATCAATAACTACCGCATCAGTGTTGCAACCCAACTTGATCTGAGCCGTGTTGAAGAAACGCTGGAACGTTATGGCGCAGAGCCGCGTGTCAGTGATGAGAATATTCAGCAGGAGAACGGCAACGAAGACATGGCGATGGGGATTCCGGGGTCGTTAAGCAATCAGCCCTCCGCTCAGCCGAACAACACCAATGCACCTGCAATGATGAGCCGCAGTCAGGCGCAACGTAAGTATGCCTACGACCGCGATATCCGCCATGTGCGCCATCCGGGTTTTAAGCTGGAAAAAATGACAGTGGCGGTCATTTTGAATAAATCGGCTCCGGCACTGGAGAAATGGACACCAGAACAACTGAATGAATTGAAGCGTTTAATTGAAGATGCTGCCGGTATCGACGTGAAACGGGGTGATTCTCTGACTCTGAATATGCTGGCCTTTACTGCGCCGACAGTGATGGAAGAGTCTGTCATTCCGTGGTGGCAAGATGCGACAACTTTCCGTTGGGCGGAGATCGTGGGTATTGGCTTATTGTCGCTGTTGTTCTTGCTATTCGGTGTGCGGCCATTGATAGCGCGGTTATCACGTCAGGATGATAAGCAGGCCACTTCAGCGATGTCCGAAAACATTGACAGCCTGAATGCGGCAAAGACTGCGGGTGAAAAAGGCACCGCAACAGAAGCGATGTTACCAGCCTCTTCCTTCAAAGAAGATGACAACCTGCCACCGCAAGGCTCTGGCCTGGATATAAAAATCGGTCACTTGCAACAACTGGCTCAGTTAGAAACTGAACGTGTCGCCGAAGTCATTAAACAATGGATTAATAATAATGAACGAATCAAACCTCAATCAGAATGATGATGCGGTGGTGCGTGATGGCGCAACTGCTTCTGCCCCGGTACGCAGCCGTTTAGAGCAGGCAGGGATTTTGCTACTGAGTGTGGGTGAGGAAGCTGCGGCGATGGTGATGCAAAAACTGACGCGCGAGGAAGTGGTGTGTATCAGCCAAACTATGTCTCGCTTGCATGGTGTCAAATTGAACCATGCGCGGCAGGCATTGGATGATTTCTTTGTCGATTACCGTGAACAAAGCGGGATCAACGGCGCTTCCCGCAGTTATCTGCAAGGCATTCTGAGTAAAGCCTTGGGCAGTGATATCTCCAAGAGTGTCATTAATGGCATCTATGGTGATGAAATCCGCCATCGGATGACCCGCTTGCAGTGGGTCGGGACACCGCAACTGGCGGCGTTGATTGAGCAGGAACATCTGCAATTACAGGCGGTATTTTTAGCTTTTCTACCGCCGGATGTCGCCGCCGAGGTCTTGGCCTATCTGGATAAAGGGCGGCAGGACGATGTGCTGTACCGGATTGCCAAGCTCGATGACGTCAACCGCGATGTAGTGGATGAACTGGATCGCCTGATTGAGCGCGGCGTGGCGGTATTGTCAGAGCACGGCTCCAAAGTTTTGGGGATCAAACAAGCGGCGAATATCGTAAACCGCATTCCCGGCAACCAGCAGCAGTTGTTGGAGCAACTGGGAGAACGTGATGAAGAGGTGCTCAATGATCTGAAGGATGAGATGTATGAATTCTTTATCCTCAGCCGCCAAAGTGAGGTCACCTTGCAGCGCTTGATGGATGATATCCCGATGAGTGATTGGGCGATAGCGCTGAAAGGCACTGAACCGGTACTGCGCCAAGCCATTTATGATGTATTGCCAAAGCGCCAGATACAACAGTTGCAAAATGCTACCAATCGGATGGGGGCTGTGCCGGTCAGTCGCGTAGAACATGTACGCAAAGAGATAATGGCACAGGTGCGTGCGCTGGCCGAAGCGGGAGAAATCCAGGTGCAATTGTTTGCTGAACAGACCATGGAGTAAGGCAATGTCGATAAAAAATAGCCTGCGCTTTGGCGGGGCGAAAGTGCGGGTTCATCAGTTCCCGCCATTGCGCCAAATCCGCCAGAATTTACAACCAGACGATACCATGGCACTTGATCCGGCGGCCTATCAAAAACAGCTGATGGAGGGTTTTCAAGAAGGGGTCAGTCAGGGTTTTAATAAAGGGCTGTCTGAGGGGAAAGAGGAGGGATATCAAGAAGGTGTCCGTCTGGGATATGACGACGGGTTGAAAAAAGGGCGGGTAGAAGCGCGACAATCAGAAAGTAACCGATTTAATGAAGCTATCGAGCCATTTACCGGTTATATCGAAAAAATGCATGATTATTTAGGTAGTTATGAAAATCGCCGTCGCGATGAGCTAGTGCAGTTAGTCGAAAAAGTGACGCGTCAGGTGATCCGCTGTGAATTGGCACTGCAACCGGCGCAGTTGCTCGCGTTAGTTGAGGAAGCACTGGCGGCGCAGCCGTCAGTTCCCACGCAACTGAAAGTCTATCTTAACCCCGCCGAGTTGGGCCGCATCAATGATGTTGCGCCAGAAAAGGTTAAACAGTGGGGGCTAATAGCCGATCCGGAGATGGCCAGCGGTGAATGCCGAGTGGTCACCGATACCACGGAAATTGATGTGGGTTGCCAGCATCGTCTGGATCAGTGTGTCGAAGCATTGAAAAGCAGCCTACTGCCGGATCAAGACCATGGGTGAGCTAGCGGCACTTGATAATGCATTGAAATCTATAGATAACATTAACCTGGCTAGAGTGGCTGGCCGCTTAGTACGGGTTAATGGCATTTTGCTGGAGAGTGTCGGTTGCCGTCTGGCGATTGGCCAGCGTTGCCGTGTCGAGAGTGCTGAAGACGTCTTTATTGAGGCACAGGTGGTCGGGTTTGACCGAGAAGTCACTTACTTGATGCCATTCAAGCAACCCGATGGCCTGATGAGTGGTGCGCGGGTATTCCCGTGTGAGCTGGACGGCGAACTGATGGTTGGTGATAGCTGGCTGGGGCGAGTGGTTAATGGCTTGGGTGAGCCGATTGATGGAAAAGGGCCACTTGGTGGTGAGACTCCGCTACAACAGCAATTGCCGCAAATTCACCCGCTTCAGCGCCAGTCCGTCAGCACGCCATTGGATGTCGGGGTCAAAGCCATCAACGGCTTGCTGACTATTGGCAAAGGCCAACGGGTAGGGTTGATGGCGGGCAGTGGTGTCGGTAAAAGTATGCTGCTGGGCATGATGACCCGCTACACCCAGGCGGATGTGGTGGTGGTCGGGCTGATTGGCGAACGTGGCCGAGAAGTGAAGGAGTTTATCGACCACTCATTACAGGCCAGCGGTATGGCAAAATCGGTGGTAATAGCCGCACCGGCAGATGAATCGCCCCTTATGCGCATTAAAGCCACCGAACTGTGCCACTCCGTTGCCACCTATTATCGTGATAAAGGCAAAGACGTGTTACTGCTGGTGGATTCACTCACCCGCTATGCCATGGCGCAGCGAGAAATTGCACTTTCATTGGGGGAGCCTCCGGCGACCAAAGGCTACCCGCCCTCTGCTTTCAGTATTATTCCAAGGTTGGCAGAGAGTGCCGGAAACAGCCACGGCAGCGGCACGATGACCGCTATTTATACTGTGCTGGCAGAAGGTGATGATCAACAAGATCCCATCGTCGATTGCGCCAGGGCAGTATTAGATGGGCACATCGTATTATCGCGTCAATTGGCGGAATCCGGTCACTACCCCGCCATTGATATCGGCCAGTCGATCAGCCGCTGCATGAGCCAGATTTCGCCGCGTGAACAGGTGCAATCGGCCCGTTTACTGAAACAATGCTATGCCGATTATATGGAGATCAAACCCTTGATCCCGCTGGGCGGTTATGTCGCCGGAGCCGATCCGATGGCGGATCGGGCAGTGCAGTATTATCCGGCTATTATCGACTTCCTGCGCCAAGAAGTGGATCAACCCTCGCTCTTACCAGCCACACTGGCGCATCTGAACGCGCTCTATCCACCATCTGATATTCAAACACCTGAGGCCCAATCATGAGTGACAAGCTGATGAATACCCTGCAACAGCTACAGCAATTACGGCAACGGGCGCTTAATCAGACCACCAGTCAATTGGCACAGCAAAAACAGCTGTGCCAGCGTTATCAAAACAATATCAATGCCTTGGCGTCGCTAACCCATTTTGCATTAATGCCCGTGGCTGGGGCGGCTTTGATGAATAATAGCGCCAGTTATAAGCGCAATATTCAGCGCGTTATTGACTGGCAAAAACAGGAGCAGGTGCTGGCAAATATTGAAGTGGGCAAGCTGCAAACGCATTTGCAGCAACAAGCTTGTCGGGAAAAAATCGTGGCGGTGGTATTAGCACAGCAACAGCAGCAGTTTTTGATGGAACGGGGGCGGCGTGAACAAAAAAACACTGATGGCCTGGCCGCGCAATGCTGGCAACGACACCGGGCGGGATAAGGTTATCCGCAATTTGAGCACTCATTTTTGAGTGCTTTTTTATGTTTATTTTTTATTGAAATGTCAGTCACAAGAATAAAGATGTGAAACATTCGCCCTAGCATAATAGCCTATAGCGAATGTTTTTTTGGTATGAATATTCCATAAATTCAATATGATAAAAATCAAAAGCAGCCATTGAAAAAGAGTGGGAAACGTGTGGCTCAACCTGCATATAAAAAATCTGCCGGAGTCTCGGTTAATGAAGACAACAGATCCATCTGCATGGTCAGCAGCAGACTATTATGCTGGTTTTGCTGGCGACAGGCATCGGCGCGTAAACGTAAGTCCGCCCATAATGCGCCGGCATGTTCGCGGTAATGTATCGGTAAACTCGAGAGCAGCTGGTGCATACCTTCTTTATGGGCAGGAAATTGTAAATCTTGCATTAGCCGCCGGCGTTCAGTGGCAGATTTATCAATCATATTATACAGTTCCATCAACTGTAGATTGAGTGCCTCCAGAGCTTCAGCATCATGGCCTATCATCAACTCGCGCTGCTTTACCAATAACTTTTCCAAGGCAATATAGCGTTTGCGATCTTCCTGAATCGCGACCAATAACTGCTGAGTGTTCTGCTGCTGACTATTTTTCACCGGCTGCATAGTTTCGTTAACTCCTGTGGAAGTTCAGCATCGCCCTGGCGATATCGGCTGTATTCAGTGTGATTTTATCGGCCTGAATAGCGGCTTTAGCTGTGGCGACGCGTTCGCTATCAACTTCGGGCATTTTTTGTAATTTGGCATGTAACTCACCGGCCGATGCAGCATGTTGTGTGGTGCTCGCAATCGCCCGCACAGGGGCAATAGCTTGAATTATTAAGGCATTTTCTGTTTTGGCGGCTGGCGCGGCAATCATCATTTGCCGCCGCTGTGCATTAATTTCCATATGAAGTCACCTATAGTCAGTTACCGATTATCTCGTGTTATCGTGGAGGAGGCCTCCACAACCTGATAAAGCGTCACAGTATGGTCAAAACTTAACTCACTGCCGTTAGCCCTAACTGCTGGCAATTCCTAGCATTCTGACTCTGGCGATATCATCAACTATGGCGGTCACTGTGCGCTTGCTGCTGAGATTTTTCACTTTAATCAGCTCCCCTTTGCGGCCATTTTTCAGCGCCTCGCCTAACATGCGAGCTTCAATGCCATCTTGCTCGGCAATCATTAATATTTGCTGACCACGGGTCACTAATATCGGCTGCTCCAATTGGGAGGGAATCACGACTTGCAGCCCACGAATACGACGTTTAACCGTTAGTCCGACTATCTCATCGGGGTCGGTAATATAACCCCCCTGCGCCGTCGAAATATTCTTTTTCTTCAATTCAATATCGGCAGGTGCCACTAATTTACCGCGTTCAAGGGTGCTTTTTGCCACCCAAACCGGCAGATAAATATCGGGTTTTACCGTGACCGAGACTTCCCAGCCTGTCGCGTCAGGACAGCTGATGTCATAACGCAAACGCGAGATATCGCGCTGCCCACTGGCGGGCGCCGTCACTCTTACACCACTCTGACACCACTTATATCGGCTCACTTCTGACGGAATAAAAATATTCATTTTTACCGTATAGCCCTGCCAGTTTTTATTTTTGGCGGTTTGGTTAATGTCAGCGCTGGCTGCATGTAATGCCTGTGTATAAATCTGTTTTCGAGCATGAATGTCAGCGCTGTTTGCTGCTGCTGCATACAGTGAAATCAGGCTAACAGACAGCAGGAATAACCGCCGTGGAATGCGGATGAATACGGGACGGATTGAGGGGAAATAGCGCTTCCCATTGAACAAGGAAAATAATAAAAAATCGTACTTAATCATGATGTTATAAACCTGGCACGTTGTTTGCATTAATGTGAGTGTTCGTGAGTGCAAACTCGTGTTTTAACATCAAATTAGGACGTGTTTTGTGGGCATTGATTTTCAGAAAGCATTAGGGGTTCACCCTGCGGCGATGCAGCTTCGACTTACCAGAGCAGAACTGCTATCGGCCAATCTGGCCAATGTGAATACGCCAAATTTTCAGGCTAAAGATATTGATTTTGGCGCTGAAATGCAACGGGCAAAACAAGGGGGCATCGGGATAGCCTCTCCTCAAGTTAAGTACCGGTTGCCCTATCAACCCTCACAGGATGGCAATACGGTGGCATTGAATGTTGAGCAGGCAGAATTTTCAAAAAATGCTCTCGATTATCAAACCAGTTTGTCATTCCTCAATATGAAGTTGGTCGGCCTGAAACAGGCAATTGAAGGGAAATAGGGATGTCTTTTAACAATATTTATCGGATATCAGGTTCGGCCATGACGGCCCAGACCATCAGGCTTAATACCATCGCCAGCAACCTGGCGAATGCAGAGTCACCTGCGGCCTCGGCGGCAGAGGCTTACAAAGCGCGCAGTCCGATATTTTCTGCGATTTATTCACCTCGCAGTGCGGCTAATCCTCGTGGCGTTACTGGGGCGCAAGTACAGGTGTTAGATGTGGTTGAAGTGGGAGAGGCGGTACAGCGGTATGAACCTAATCACCCGCTGGCTAACCCGCAAGGTTATGTCTTTTATCCGGCAGTCAATGTGGTGTCCGAAATGGCTGACATGATGTCGGCATCACGCAGCTTTGAGACCAATGTTGAAGTTCTCAACAGCGTCAAAAGCATGCAGCAAAGTGTATTAAAGCTCGGAGAGCGCTAATCATGAATATTAATGAAAGCAGCAGGTTGTCAAAAAACAGTCATAGCTCTCAGATAGCGGAGAGTGAGTTACCCAAAGGTGAAGAACTGAATAACCAGTTCATGAAGTTATTGGTGGCGCAGATTCAGAATCAGGACCCCCTGAACCCCATGGATGGCACTGAGTTTGTCAGCCAAATGGCGCAGCTTTCACAGGTTCAATCCACCGAAAACATGGCCAAGATGTTGCAGAGCAACACTGTGCAGATGGAGAGAGTACAGGCAATGGCGACCGCCAATATGGTGGGGCAGCAGGTGATGGTGGAAAGTGATGAAGTTGAGTTGGGGACACAAATCCAAAATGGGCGGCTGACATTAGAACATGCCGCATCACCGTTGGTGATTCACTTGGTTGATGGTCTGGGGCAGGAGCATCAAATTAGTTTGGGTCAGCAAGCGGCGGGCAGTGTCAATTTCACCATTGATCCGGCCAAACACAATCTTAAACCCGGCAACTACAAACTCAGTGCAGTTAGCAGCAGTGGGGAAGAATTCATTCCGTTGGAATTAGCCGGTGCGGTGAACAATGTGCGTATTCCACAACATGGTGGCGCAGCGCAAGTAAATATCGCCGGTATTGGCGATGTGCCTTACCACAAAATCAAACAGTTTGGTGCTTAACGCCACTTTTCCCAATAACCCATTATTTTACAAGAGAATTATTTTATGAGTTTTAGTATTGCCAATACCGGCCTGAGCGCGGTGACTGAACAGTTGAACAGCATCAGTAACAATATTGCCAACTCGGCCACCAAGGGTTTTAAGTCGGGCCGAACTGAGTTTTCCTCTATGTATGCTCAATCGCAGCCATTAGGTGTGGGGGTTAGCGGGACTTCGCAAAGTATCCAAAAAGAAGGCTCGATTGATCGAACGGGTAACGCGATGGATTTGGCGATTTCAGGTAGCGGCTTTTTTGTGGTGAAAAACAACAATGGTGAGGATGCATACACTCGTGCCGGGATGTTCACCACGGATAATAATGGTGTATTGGTCAATGCTAGCGGCATGAAATTGCAAGGTTATCCCGCTGATGCTGCCGGTAATGTACAAACCGGTATCATCGGTGATTTGAAGATAAGCACCACTGGCTTGCCCGCTAAAGCGACCAGCAAACTGGACTTTATGGCTAACTTGCCCGCCAGTGACACTCCTCCCGCCAACACGACGTTCACTCCGAGTGATAAAGATTCGTACAACTATATGTCCACGTCGACAGCTTATGACTCCTTGGGCCGTGAACATTTAGTAACGCAATATTTTGTTAAAAGCGCCAATCCGGGCGAGTGGAAAGTGCATTACGGCGTTGACGGGACTACTCTTCTGGCAACGTCGCCAGCACCGCTGCAAAATACGCTAACATTCAATACCTCAGGGGTATTGACTGCGGGTAACAGCCAAACCATTACAGGGCCTTACTCCGCAGCTGGCGCGGAAAATTACAATATTACTCTTGATTACACCGGTACCACTCAGTTCCAATCTGAATTTCTTCCTACCCTGAATAAAGGCAATGGCTACACGGCGGGCACTAAAAATGGTGAGCGCATTGAAAGTGATGGCTCGGTATACGCCACTTTTAGTAATGATGAGCGGATGCTGCAAGGCAAATTGGCATTAGCAAATTTTGCCAATCCTAATGGGTTAGCTGCGCAGAATGGCACCACTTGGAGTGTCACTGGCAAGTCGGGTGGACCACTCTTAGGTGCGCCCGGTACGGGGTTGTTAGGTGGCATCAAAGTGGGTGCTTTGGAATCCTCCAACGTCGATTTAACCACTGAATTGGTCGGTTTGATGACCGCGCAACGTAATTACCAGGCGAATACCAAAATCATCAGCACCAATGACAGCATGATGAATGCACTGTTCCAGGTGCTGTAATGGACAAACTTCTCTATACCGCCGTCAGCGGGGCCAACCGCAGCCTGACACAACAACAGATTCATGCCAATAACTTGGCTAACGTCAACACGCATGGGTTCCGTGCTGATCTGGAACGCGCGACGGCGACACAGGTGCCGGGCGGCGGTTATAACAGCCGTGTAGCGGTGCTCAGCCAAAATGCTGGTGTAGATATGAGCGCGGGCAGTTTGCAAGAAACTGGTCGTGAATTGGATATCGCTATTAAAGACCGTGGGTTGATTGCGGTGCTCAGTGGTGGCCGCGAGGTTTACACCCGTAATGGCCAGATGGATATTGGCCCAGACGGCGATTTAACCATCAATGGCTTGCCAGTATTAGGCGATGGCGGCCCTATTGTATTGCCACCTTACTCGTCGGTGTCGGTCGCTGATGACGGCACTATTGCCATTATCCCGCAAGACGGCGGTATCAAGACACCGGCGGAAGTTGATCGCATCAAGCTGGTGGATATTCCCGCTAATCAATTGAGCAAAAATAACCGTGGCTTATTGGTCAACCGCCGTGGTGCCGCAGCACGAGACGAGAATGTCCAACTAGTGAGTAAGCATTTGGAAAGCAGCAATATTTCCGCTATCAGCGAAATGACCGCCAGTATTTCCCTCAGCCGTCAGTTTGAAGCGCAAATCAAAATGATGAAAGTGGCGGAAGAGCTGGCGCAATCCGGTAATCGGATCATCCGTGGCAGCTAATACCGCTTTCAGCACAACGTTATTCCATGGATCGTTATTTCATTGATATAGAAATTAGGGAGCAGTCATTATGAATTCAGCTTTATGGGTCAGTAAAACCGGTTTGGCAGCACAAGATGCCAAAATGAACGCCATTTCGAACAACCTGGCTAACGTGAATACCGACGGTTTTAAACGCGATCGTGTGGTGTTTGAAGATCTGTTCTACCAGAACCAGCGCACCCCCGGCGCACCATTGGATCAAAACAATGCGACACCGAACGGCATTCAGTTTGGTAGCGGCGTCAAAGTGGTGGGGACACAAAAGCAATTTACCGTTGGCAATATTAAGGTCACCAACAGTGATTTTGATGTAGCCATTGTGGGCCAAGGATTTTTCCAGGTTGAAACTTCCGATGGCGGCATTGCTTACACCCGTGCCGGTAATTTTTCCCTCAATGCTGATGGGGTACTGACCAATGCGCAAGGTATGCCATTGGTACCACAAATAGAGATGCCAGCAGGTGCCAGAGATCTAGCGATCGCCAAAGATGGCACGGTAAGTGCCCGCATCGGGGGAGAGGCAGAATTCGCTGAACTGGGGCAAATCACCTTGGTCAACTTTGTCAATCCGGCCGGTTTGGAAGCGGTGGGCGGAAATATTTATAAAGAAACCGTTGCCAGCGGTACCGCAACGGAAGGTGTTGCAGGGGAAGAGTCCTTTGGCGCACTGGCGCATAAATCACTGGAAGGCTCCAATGTGCAAGTGGTCGAAGAAATGGTCGACATGATAACCGTACAGCGAGCTTATGAGATGAACGCCAAAATGGTCTCTGCTGCCGACGACATGCTGAAGTTTGTCACTCAGAAGCTGTAATTGGCCGTCGCCTCCGTTGAAAAGTGAATGATGCATGAAAAGGTTTTTATTATTAACACCATTGATGCTGGCGTTGAGCGGTTGTGAAACTCCAGCGCTGCTGGTGCAGAAAGACGATGCTGCTTTTGCACCGCCGGCCAATTTGATCCAGCCGACCACGGTTAAAGAAGGTGGTGGGCTGTTCCAGCCCGCGTACAACTGGTCACTATTGCAGGACCGGCGTGCGTATCGGATCGGTGACATTCTGACGGTCAAGTTGGATGAATCCACTCAATCCAGTAAGCAGGCTAAAACTAACTTTGGCAAAAAAAACGACATGAGCTTGGGTATCCCCGAGATCTTGGGGAAAAAGCTGAACAAGCTGGGGGGATCGATATCCGGCAAGCGTGATTTTGACGGCAGTGCCAATTCGGCGCAGCAGAATATGTTACGTGGCTCGATTACGGTCGCGGTACATCAGGTATTGCCGAATGGAGTATTGGTTATCCGTGGCGAAAAGTGGCTGACTCTCAATCAAGGCGATGAATATATGCGCGTGACCGGATTAGTCCGGGCCGATGATGTTGAGCGGGATAATTCAGTCTCTTCTCAGCGAATCGCCAATGCGCGTATTTCCTACGCTGGCCGCGGCGCGCTTAGTGATGCTAACTCCGCCGGTTGGTTAACGCGCTTCTTTAACCACCCATTATTTCCTATCTAACCAGGAATCAATATGTTACGACGTTATTTTGTGCTGATTGGGTTGTGGTGTGCTCTGCCCGCCGCGATAGCACAACCACTGGGATCACTGGTGGATATTCAAGGGGTGCGTGGCAACCAGCTGGTGGGCTACAGCCTGGTGGTGGGGCTTGACGGCTCTGGCGATAAAAACCAGGTGAAATTTACCGGCCAATCAATGGCTAACATGCTGCGCCAGTTTGGTGTGCAACTGCCAGAAAAAATGGATCCCAAGGTGAAGAACGTGGCGGCGGTAGCGATCAGCGCCACCCTGCCACCGGGTTATGCGCGCGGCCAATCTATTGATATCACCGTATCGTCTATTGGTGATGCCAAAAGCTTGCGCGGCGGTACTTTGCTATTAACCCAATTGCGCGGTGCCGATGGCGAAATTTATGCATTAGCACAGGGCAACGTGATTGTGGGAGGGATGAAAGCTGAAGCGAATAGTGGTTCCAGCGTGACGGTCAATACCGCCACAGTGGGGCGCATCCCCAATGGAGGCAGTATTGAGCGCGAAATTCCGAGTGATTTCCAAAGCAATAGCCAGGTAGTGCTTAACCTGAAACGGCCGAGCTTTAAATCAGCCAACAATGTGGCATTGGCACTGAACCGTGCTTTTGGCTCTAACACTGCAGTGGCGCAAAGTGCCACTAACGTGATGGTCAATGCACCACAAGATGCGGGGGCACGGGTGGCCTTTATGTCCTTGTTGGAAGATGTGCAAATCAACGCCGGTAAGCAGTCACCACGGGTGGTGTTCAATGCTCGCACCGGGACAGTGGTCATTGGCGAAGGTGTCAGGGTGCGCTCTGCCGCCGTTTCGCATGGCAATCTGACGGTCAGTATCCGTGAGAAGAAAAATGTCAGCCAACCTAATGTGCTTGGAGGGGGAAAAACCGTCACCACGCCAGAAAGTGACATTGAAGTGACCAAGGGACGCAATCAAATGGTTATCGTCCCTACGGGAACTCGCTTGCGTAGCATCGTCAACACTATCAATAGTTTAGGAGCTTCTCCTGATGACATTATGGCCATCTTACAAGCTTTGCATGAAGCCGGGGCACTGGATGCGGAACTGGTCGTAATTTAAGGATGACAGATGATTGACGCAATAAGTAAATCAGCCCCGGTGGTGCCGGGGAGCTTTACCGGAGAGCTACTGCCACAAGATCTTGAGCAGGCCGCAGTGCAGTTTGAGGCGGTATTTATGCGCACCTTACTGGCGCAAATGCGCAAAGCGGCTGAAGCATTGGCTGCCGACGACGACCCATTTAACAGTAAACAGCAGCGCATGATGCGGGATTTTTATGATGACAAACTGGCCTCCACTCTGGCCTCGCAGCGCAGTAGTGGTATCGCTCATTTACTGATTCAGCAGTTAGGTGGGAAATAGCGCGGCTGATTACCCCCTGGGTCATTGGGGCCACAGGGGGCTGTTATTCATATTTAAGTTTGGCCGCTAATTGACCGCTTTTTGCTACTAACGTGTATCTATTATTTAATTGATTACAGCAGGGAATATCATGAATTTCACCAAAATTGCACAAAGTGGCTTACAGGCGGCTCAAGCCAGTCTCTCTGCGGCTGCAATGAACTTATCTAATGTGAATACGCCGGGTTATAGCCGCCAGCGCGCTGAACAAAGTGCGGTTAACGCCAGTGGAAATAGTGCTTACAGCGCCGGTAATGGGGTTAATGTCGATGCTTTTAAACGCTTATCTGAGCAGTATCTGGTGAGTGAAGAGTGGAAGGCGAGCAGTAATAATAAATTTTTTAGCGCCCCTCAAAACGCTCTCAGCAAATTGGAGCATTCACTGGGTGATGAAAATACCGGTTTAGCGGCGGGGATGCGAGCATTCTTTAATAGCCTGTCATCAGCATCAAATAACCCGTCTTCACTTGCTTATCGTGAACAAGTGGTGAATGAAGCCAAATCTCTGGCGCTGAATTTTAATTATTTCCATCAATCAGCTCAGGAGCAGAAACAGATTATTGCCACTCAACGAACAGCGATAATTAGCCAAGTTAATAATTTAACCAAGAGTATTGCTGAATATAACCAAAAAATTGTCAAGCTAAGTTCTGACGGTACCAATACCAATGTATTACAAGATCAGCGAGATCAACTGGTCAAAAAGTTAAGCGAAATGGTTGAAGTTCGTGTTATTGCGGAGACAGATGGCCGCTATAACATCTCGATGAAAGATGGCACACCATTAATTAATGGGCAGACAGTAGCAACATTAGCGTTAAATACGAGTAGCGCACAGCCACAGATAGATATCCATTTTGCTGGTAATAGTGCGGAAATAAATATGTCTTGTGGTGCCAGCCTTGGCTCGATTAATAACTATGAACAAGGTTTATTAAAAGAGACTGAAAATATTGTACAAGGAATGGCGCAGTTATTAACCACTGAGGTTAATACCCAGTTAGCCGCGGGCTATGATTTAGGCGGTACAGCCGGTGCTGCATTATTTTCATTTGATGCTTCCAATCCGACTGGAATGTTATCTGTTACTGATATTAAGCCGAGCGAATTAGGTTTTTCGGATAATGCAAGTAACGTAGGAAATGCGACTAACTTACATGCATTATTAGCATTAAAAGATAAGGCTGTCACTATTTCTGGTATCGGGCCAACCAGTTTGTCAGATGCCGGTACGGCATTGGTTGGAAAGGTTGCCTTTGCCAGTAGCAATAATCAGCAGTTAATCACACAGACTGAAAATGTACTCAGTAGCGTAAGATTAAATCGGGATAGTCTAAGTAGTGTCGATAGCGACGAAGAAGGAAATAATATTTTAGAGTACAGCAAAGCGTATCGGGCTAATATGAAAGTTATTTCTATTGGTGAGCAGCTTTTCTCTGACTTTCTGGCACTCATGCGCTGAATATATAAAATATGGATTTAAAAATAGAGGTAAATAATGAGAATCACTAATGCCAGCATGTCCAGGATAATGATGGACAATATAGCAAATCGTACGGTTGAATATGCAAAACTAGATGGGCAACTAACCAGCGGTAAACGAGTCAATAATATATCAGATGACCCTGTTGCCAGTATGCAATTGGTTCAATTAGAAAACTCAAAATCAGATGTCAGCCAATATAAAACCAATGTCGTCCGTTTGTCGGGGAACTATTCTGTACAAGAGGCTAGTTTAAACTCACTGGACAACCAATTACTCGTGGTGCGTGATAAAATGCTGGCCGCTAAAAATGGTAATCATTCTGCTACAGAGTCTGCAACCTTTGGCCGAGAAATAAATCTGTTACTAGATGGGATAATGTCTGGTCTCAATACTAAAAACTCCGAAGGTAATTATTTATTTTCTGGAACTAAAAGTAATATTAAACCTGTTGAATATGATAATGCCACACAAACATATACTTTTAAGGGTAACAATGAGCGGCGTGATGCAGTAGTCGGTAATGGCATTACCTTACAAGAAAATACTGATCTAAGTAGCGCGCTTTCAACATCATCGAATAATTTAGAAATATTGACTAATTTAAAAAAATTAGCCAATAAAATGATTGATTCGAGTATTACACCGATTACTTATAACCAAGAAATTAGTAATAACCTGGCGGCTATCGAAATGGCAGCTAAAAAAATTGGTGGGATGGTCACTGAGTTGGGGGCTAAACAAAATCGTCTTGATCATTTGTCTAATCTTCATGATGACGTTGAAATTGTGAATGCTAATCTGGAAAAGGATTTAGCGGGAATTGACCTATTGAAGGTCAATGCTGCTATGCAGAGTAATTTTTTATCAACAAAAATTGCCCATAGTATGCAGGCAAAAATAAGTCAGTTATCCCTTTTTAACTATATTTAGGCTAGAAATTTATGCAAGTAAGATCCTCCAGTGTTAGCCCCGGCATTGCCACCGGGCTAACCGTTAATAAACGCATTGGCGTTGAACAATCTCAGCAGATAAAGCCGCTAAAGCCGCGGGTAACGCCGGCTGCCTTTCCAGAGTCTGGCTATCTTTCGACAGAACCTTTGCGTTACAACGTGCAACTTAATAGCCAATTAACCAGTTTGCAGCAGGCGGATCACTATTTATTAGCGACAGAACGTCAATTGTCAGAGCTTCAACAGGCTATCAGCCATAACCCAAAGGCAATTAAGCAGCAGTCGCTGAAATTGTTATCGTGGTTGGAACAAAGAGAAATTGCCTCAGGTAATACAATTGATCGACAGCTCAATATATCCTTAGAAGAAAACCCTAAAGTTAATTTTACCTTTAAGGAGGCCAATAAGCTGTTGCTGGCGTCAGAGGATGAGACTTTGTTGTTTTCATTAGCCGATGCTGCCAATAGTGTTGTAGCGGTCAAACTTATTGGGCAAAGTTCAGCTAAACACAAAATACTGCAACTCAATAAAGGGTTAGGGCGCTTGGGTATTCACGGTAAACTTGATAATGACGGCCAATTGGCATTCCAGACTGATGAGAAACACTGGCAACGATTAAGCCAGAATTTGACTGTGCGCGGAGAAGGTTCGCATTATCCAGCAGACAAATTCCAATCTGTTGAATTACAGGCCGAGAGTGTATTGGCGGATAAGGTAAAAGAGATTATCGGTCAGCCGTTTATAGCTAAAGAATACATTGAAGATCTACAACAGACATTAACACATATTACTGGCGAATTGCGCCAACTGAATAAATTCAAGAATAATGCTCGTGAACGGGTGGCAGGAATGGCCGGTATTATCCAACCTAACAGTGCAATATCTATTGCGGAGCGATTGGCACACAAACAATTTTCCGAGCGCCCATCTTATGCAACACTATCACATAGTGGTCAAGGCTATCTTCATAGTGCCATTGTCAAAAACTTATTTGTAAAATAATTTTTATTTAACAATAGTAGCCAACATACATGCGGCTTAAAGTATGACGGATATAGGGGAAATTAATCTTTCCCCTTTGTCATATTACTTTCATCCAGAAATATTCCACTCAATCCGTAAAGCAATGGCTGACCGGCTACTGTCATCGGTGTCATAAAAATATTGTTATGGGTCATATAGTCCATAAAACCATCAATCATGCGCCCTGATGTCGGGTTGTTATAGAATATTGGCGTATATTTGAAGTTAACTTGTTGGTTTTTAGCCGCTTCTACGGTGAATTTTCCCTTAAAAATAAATCTATTGTCATTTGGGTTGGTTATTGTACTGATCACTGCGCCATGGGTTGATGTAATACGGACATCGTAGATCTCTTTTTTATGAGATAACAGGTCATAGAACCCCATTTGCATCTCGCTATGAGGAGTCATAGAGATATCATCGCTGTGTGTGAGCGCCAATGCAGTAAATGACACACCACATATCAGCAAAATAGGGCTAATTTTAGCAGGCAGGAATTTCATTTATTTTTCTCTCAGTTTCATCATAGATGACGTTATTCAACAAATTGTCGTCTTGCCGCCAATGGTAAATCGTCATATTAAGCTGTTTTTTATCACATTGCGTTTCAACTGAAATAGTGTAATCCAGCCGCCGCAGGGATATATGGTAATAAATAGTCAAATGTGCATCTTTAATTTTAAGGTCTTTATCGATTCTATACAGCGTATCTTTTAGCCGGATATACAGATTGTCGGCATTTTGCTTATCAAAACGGCTGTCATCAATCTGAAACATCCTGATATTGCTATAAGTTCCTTGCTCTTGTTCTGTTGCTTGATAAGTTGCGGCACTCTGCCCTTGAAAGGTTAAATAGAGTGCTATGCAGCAGCCAATAGTGATAATCGCCAGTAAACCGAATAGCTTTTTAGTTTTTTTTGCTGTTCCGGGGGGCTGGGTAGAATTTGTTGTCAGTATTGCAACCGGAGGGGAAACCAGTGGTAACTCAGTGGCGATTTTTTCTGGTGATTCGCTATCCGTACTTAAGAGCTGATGATGAGATAAACCGGCACCCTCTGCTGATGAATTATTCATTTCTTGCGGCGTTTCACGATTTTCTGCCACAGTCTTAAGTAAGGTTTGATCGGCATTCTCGGAAAGATTGTGATTAACCATTAATGGGTCATCAGCGATTTCAACATCACTTAACGCAGGGGGGGCTTCATCTTCTTCAATAATTTCACAGTAAGTCGCGTCTAATAAATAACCGATTTTAGGGATGGTTTGAATAATACGCTGCTGCTTTTTATCATCCCCCAAAGCAACACGCAAAGTGTGGACGGCATTCGGCAAACTATTATTACCAATAACTCGGCGTTTCCAGACTAAATTGGTCAGTTCATCCCGCGAGAGAATTTGTCCGGAATGTTGCAGTAGCACACTTAGCAGCTTAACTTGATATTCGCCCAGGCGCTTTTGTTCACCGGTTTCCTGATGACTGATAAAACCGGATGAGAGGTCAATAGACCATTTATTAACAATATATTGGCACTTTTTCATTTTAATGTTCGCAGGAATAATCTGAGGAAGCAGATGACCATTATAAAGTTAAGGTTATTTAGTCATTAACGATAAATAGCATACCAAAATCTACCTAGAGTAAAAATTTTTATCCGTATAGTACTGATCTCAATTAAAATATTTGTGTAGAATGCTGCTGTACTATCAAATTTATTATCTTACCCCCCCCATTAAACTGGAGCGCATCATATAAAATTACGTGTTTATGAGCAAGACAAACAAAATGAGGCAGTATCGGAATTGTAGCGAATTGAATAATTTAATGACCAATATTGAATAAATAGTCATAAAGAAAGGATATTAATTTAATTTTAAAATTAATAGTGTCGTCTAATCTGCGCGTGTCAATATTAGCCTTTTACCTTGCCAATATAATTTCATTTCACTATTTTATCTTTTTTAATTTCATATTTAATTTTACAGGTGACGGTGACGCTTTTCTCAGATACCGGCAGGGAGCTAATAGGTAGCTCTCGCCAAATAGAGAAAATTATCATGGGATTAAGCATCAACGACCAGTCACAAGCTTTCATCGCTGCTAAAGCACTGAACAAATCACAGAGCATGTACAACAAGTCTACCAGCCAATTGTCTACTGGCCTGCGTATCCTGAGTGCCAAAGATGATGCTGCGGGTTCACAAATTGCTGCTGGCCTGAATGCTGCTATCACTGGCCAGAATGTGGCACTGCGTAACAATTCACAAAGCTCCGCGATGCTGGAAGCGGCTAACGGCGCACTGGCCGGTTCCGACGGTATCCTGAACCGGATGAAAGAGCTGGCAACCCAAGCAGCTAACGCCACCAATGGTGCTCAAGACCGTGCCGCGCTGAACGCGGAATTTAAGTCACTGGGCGAAGAATTGAAGTCTACACTGGATAAAACCACCTTTGGTGACGGTACCCTGTTTGCCAGCGGTGGTAAATTAGATGGCAAACTGACTTTCCAGACCGGTGCCAGCGCTACTGATGTGATTGAAATTGACCTTTCAAAAGGCGTGAAAGGTTTGATGGAAACGGTTGCAGGGACTGCAACTATCGGTGATACAGGTGCTACTGCTAATACTATCGAGAAAGTTGTAGGTGATGCAGAAGCCGAGATCGTAACTAAAACTGCGGCTGTCACTACTGCAGAAACAGCGGTTAAAACCGCAGAACAAGCTTTTGACTCGGCATTCATTACCGCAAAGAATACTGCACCCTCTCTTGATAAAGCCGCTTTTGGTAACCAAGGCCATGCGACTGTAGTGTGGGACGCTGCAAACGCAGCGTCTTTAGGTAAAAATGTTGTAGCTAATGTTGCTGCTATTACTAGCCCAAAAGATATCGTTCTTGGCGAAAAGTTAACTAATGACCAAGTTGTCGAATTGGCGGTTGTAGGGCTGGATGCACCGAAAGCGGAACTGGCAGACGCTGAGTCTAAACTGCAAAATATCAAGGATCACGATTCTCGCTATCGTTCTGCCGGTATTGCTTCACTGAATTTGGATGATACTAAAAATGCCCAAGAAGCCATTACTACACTGACCAAAGCCATTGGTAGCTACAGCTCAGTAACCGCGTCTCTGGCGGCAGGTATTAACCGTCTGGGTTATTCCAGCGACAACCTGACCAATATGCGTGATGGGAATATGGCGGCTAAAGATTCAATTATGAATGCTGATGCTGTTGCCGCTTCTACTGCACAAAACACCGCAATGTTGCTGATGAACAGCGGTATTAAAGCGCTGTCCAAAAATACCCAAATGGGTCAGATGGTTGCACAGTTGTTCTAATCATTTTTGTTACTCGAAAATACCGCTGATTATGGCGGTATTTTTTTGGCCGCAATTTGCTTCCCCTTGAGAGTAATAAGGAAGAAACTCTTCCATGATTAAAATAATAGTCATATAAATCAATCAAATAAACATTGGCATGACTATTGCTAAACTGTAGATAGTTGAGGGTATTAACCGCTCTATCCTGAAGTGGGTTGCATAAAAAAATTATCGGGGAAACGCAAATGGGAATTGATGTAGATGCATTGAGCAAACAGGTTACCCAAGATCTGTTCGCCAAAAGAAAAGAAAAGCAACATAAGCTAGAGCAGCAATTAAAAACGCAGCAAACGGCATTGGATAAACAAAAGTCGGGCTTAAGTACTTTTCGTGATGCATTAAAGGATTTAAGTAAAGTCGAAGAAGGTTTACTGAAAAATAAAACCAGCACCAGCATAAAAGAAGTCGCCACGATTAGCGCCAATGAAAAAGCGCTTAAAGGCACTTATTCATTTTTTGTTGAGAAATTAGCTAGTGCTCATCAACTGGCCTATACCGGTCTGACAGATGACAAGGTTAAAACTGAGCAGAATCCACTGGCGTTAACCGTCAATGGTCAATCTTTTAGTGTTGAACTGAAGGGCGTTGATACCCTGACAGATTTGGCTCATGCCGTTAATCACGCTAAGGATAACCCGGGTGTTACTGCCTCAGTGGTGCGCAGTAATGGGCAGAATATTCTGTTACTGACCAGTGATAAGAGCGGTAAGGAGAATGAAATTAAGTTCGATACTCCGCGGCCAGCAATTTTTGTTGCCGGTAATGAGAAGGAACTTTCTTCCGCACAAGATTCTGTGGTGTATATCGGCGATAAAAGCAACAATTTAAAAGTGGAAAGTAGCAGTAACACCCTGGATAAAGTCATTGATGGGGTGACCATTGAGCTGGTTAAAGTGCAAAAGGCGGGTGACCCACTGCTGGAAGTGAAGATTGAAGTCGAACCGGCGCAAACAGAAACGCAAATAAAGAAATTTATTGATGCTTTTAATAGCGCTAAATCTGCGGTCAGTTCAAATAATAATAGCGATTCATTGTCCACCGCGTTAAAGCAAAATTTAAATAGCCTGGTCGGCAAACTCTATGGTGGTAAAACCCTTGGCATGATTGGGGTGTCATTTGATCGTAATGGTGATTTGAAGTTAGACAGCAAAAAATTAACGGAAATACTGAAGACCTCGCCAACACTAATAACTGATTTGATGAGCGGCCCCGATGGGCTAATCAATAAGCTGGATAAAGCGTTAGACCCTTATTTGAATGCCAGTGACGGCTCACTAAAAGTGCGTTCAGAGATGTTGGCAATGCGCAAAACATCACTGGAAAGAACCAAGGAAGGGTTGGAGAACAGTTATGCGCGAGTATTAAAAACCAATTTACTCAAATTCAATCGCCTGAATGAAATGATGGATAAGATGCAAAGCACCATGGATATGTTTGATCAACAGGCGAGATTTTAATGTTATTGGATCAGAATTTTCATGATTACCAGTCAGCGGATATTGGTATTCAAACGGCAGCAGCAACATCACAGCAATTAGTGTTGATTATGTTCAATGGCTTAATGGACGAGTTGGTTCGGGCCAGAGGGCATATTGAGGCTAAACGTTATGAGCATAAAGCCACCAGCATCAATAAATGTATTGATGTATTAAACGCGCTGACCGGTTCATTGGATTTTGCTAATGGCGGGGAGCTGGCCAACAGTACGGCCAGCTTATATAGCCACTGTGTCTATCGGTTGTATGACGCCAGTATCAAAATGTCACTGGAATATATTGATGAAGTGGAAAAGATATTAGCCACTCTACGTTCAGGTTGGGAAGCAAACCAGGAGAGCTAATGAATGATTTATTGTTAATTAATGAATGTATTGCCACCCTGGATTTGGCTATTGGGCAACAAGATTGGGAGCAAATAGAGGCAGTAGATAGCCGCGTGGTTCAGTGGCTGGCCGAGCGCTCTGAGAGTTCGTTCTCATTGGAACAGCAGTCGGCGATGCTGCGCTTAAAGGAAATATATCAGCGGGCCTATGAATATTGTGGTCTGCAAAAGCACCAGCTAAAAGATGAAATAGCCCGTCAGAGAGCAGCGCAAGTAGGTATCACCGCCTACGCCACCATGGCGATTTCCGCTTATGAGGATATGGCGCAACAAGAGGAGGCAAGGTGATCACATTAACGGGTTTTGCTCAGGCGGGTAGTCAACTGGCGGTGGATGTAGGGAATTCGCCCATCGCGGGTAATGCGGAAGAGGGCGGCATTGATCATCTGGCAGGATTTGATGAGGTATTGTCACAAGCATGGGTACCCCATCAACCTATTTCTTTACGGCCATCAGTAGTGATGGATTTGATCACTAAATTTGATGGCAATTTGGGTGCGGATGCTGCGGGCGTGCTGCCGCCGACTGATGAACAGAACCAGCAACTGCTTGATGTATTGCTGCAATTTCATCGGCAGGACACGCCAGTGCAAAGTGTACAACCCACCGTCACTGTGCCTTTTGCACCTGCGGTTGATAGTCATCAAATAGTGGGCCAACCGGCATCAGATAATTCATCACCACTGATGAATCTGCTGAAATTGATTAGCCCGCGATTGGATATTACGGCTCAACCGGCAGTGCCAGTAGGGGAAAGTTTGCTTCTTAACCGGATTATGCCAGAGGGAATCAGTGCGGTTATCCCCACAATTCTGAGTCATATTACTAATAACAGTGCTGAAGTGGCCGCCCCTCGGGTGGAGAGTCAACTGACATTAGTGGCTAACCAGAAAGAGTGGCCGCAACAGTTACATAATGTGCTCGGTGAGCGCCTGCAAATGCAGGTTGAGAATAAGGTACAACATGCCACTATTCGGCTAGACCCACCGGATATGGGTAAGATTGATATCTCAGTGCATATGGAAGGAGGAAAATTACAGGTTCATATCAATGCAAGTCAGGGGGATGTTTATCGGGCATTGCAACAGAGCTGTGCGGAGTTACGGCAAACATTAACCGGGCAAAATAGTGCTGCTGTAGAGGTACAAATATCGGCGAATAGCCAGCAACAGCAACGACAGCAGCAGAACCAACAGGCGCATGCCGATATTTTGGCAGCACGTCATATTGAGGCTCAAGAGAATATGAGCGCCGACGACGGTACGCTCCTCATCACCGTATAAAGGACTATAAATGAACACCCAGAAAAAAACATTTTCAATGAAAGTGTGGGGCTCCCTATTATTAATTGCACTGATTGCCGTAGCGGTAAAATATCATGATGCTATTTGGGATGAATTAAAAAATAAGCCCGTCGCTATCAGTAAATCTTTTGTTCGTGGTAATAAATCAGTTCAGTTTGTTGAAATTAAAAACATGATTATCACGCTGAAAGATACTAAAGCCGAGCGCTACCTACAGTTGGAATTAGGTATGGCAACCGGTGATGATAATGATATTAAGAAAGTTATCGCGATGGTGCCGGTAATTCAATCGGCTACGGTTAATTTACTTTCAAATATGGATTATCAAGCAGTGCGTAATACGTCCATTGTTGATTTGCGTCGTCAGTTGATGAATGAATATAAAAAAGATTTTGAAAAATTAAATGAGCCAATGCCATTTGATGATGTGGTAATTAGCCGAATGGTCTTCCAATAATCAATATGGCAATAATAGATACTAATGATAATTTAGCACTGACTCCTGCAGAGGAAGGGAAATATCTGGAAGCGTATTTGCCGCTGGTAAAACGTATTGTCAGACAACTTTCATTTCAAGCAGACAGTGTTATCGGCAAGGAGGATATGCAGCAAATTGCATTGATGGGGCTATTAGAGGCATTACGCCGCTATGGTCACCCTGATGGGCAATTTGCTGCCTATGCTGTCCATCGAATTCGTGGTGCGGTGCTGGATCAATTGCGAGAACATGACTGGCGGCCGCGCCGGTTAAGGCAAAAAACGCACAAGACTAATGAGGCAATACGACAATTGGCCAAGCGATTGGGCCATGAACCGAGCTTTGAGGAAATAGCGGCCGAGCTGCAACTAACAGCGGAGGAATATCAAGAATACCTGCTTTTGGAAAGTGCCAGCGGCATGGAGAGTTTGGACGAAATACTGTCATTAGACACGCCGACTGATGCGTTACAGAGCAGAGAGTTAGAAGAAAGTATTATTATTGAAGATAATCTGAACCATGCTATTGCGTCACTTGAGAAGCGAGAGCAAATGATTCTGCATCTTTATTATCAACAAGAAATGAGTATGAAAGAGATTGCTCAGGTCTTAGATCTCACTGAAGCACGAATTTGTCAGCTAAATAAAAAACTAGTTCAAAAAATTAAATCATTTTTTTAAATTATCGAGGGTGTTATGCAGAAATTATTTGGTCTGCTGGTCATTATGATCTGTGTGATTGGCGGCTATATTATGTCAGGCGGAATATTATCTTCCTTCTGGCAGCCTGGGGAAATCATTATTATTTTTGGTTCCGGAATTGGTGCCATGATATTGGCGAATCCAGGTTATGTATTAAAAGAAATGTGGTATCAAATTGTTGCAGTAACACGCAAAAGTGAATATACCGCTGAGTTTCAGAAACAATTATTAATGCTGCTCTATGAATTGTTGGAAATGGTCGACGAAGGGGGATTGAAACGTCTTGATGAACATATTGAAGTTCCGGCGAATAGCCCGTTATTCCAGCGCTATCCGCTTATTTTACATGATCATCATTTAGTGACTTTTATCTCCGATAATTTCCGCTTAATGGCGATGGGGAAAATTAACCAATACGAACTGGAAGGAATCTTACAGCAGGAGTTATCCGCTGTAGAAGATGAACTGCTGGTTCCCTCGCGATCCTTCCACCGCACCGCAGAAGCCATGCCCGGCTTTGGTATTTGTGCTGCGGTATTAGGCATTATTATCACCATGCAGTCGATTGATGGTTCGATTGCACTGATTGGTATCAAAGTGGCGGCGGCTTTGATTGGCACCTTCCTCGGGGTGTTTATCTGTTATTGCCTGATGGACCCGATGGCTAATGCCATGGAGCAAGAGATGAAAAAGAAGCTGGCATTCTTTGAATGTGTGCGCATAGTGCTGGTCAGTCATGTGGCGGGTAAACCTTCGTTACTGTCGGTGGATGCAGGTCGCAAGATGCTGCCACTGGACAGCAAACCCACCTTTGCCACCTTGGATTCCTGGGTTAACCAGCTGATAATGGCAGGCGCGTAAAATGAGAAGTCATGCCAAAGGCGGGCAAACCACCATAATTAGACGCGCACCCAGAAAAAAACACAGTGGCGGGCATTCTGGCGCATGGAAAGTGGCTTTTGCCGACTTTACCTTAGCGATGATGGCGCTGTTTATGGTGCTATGGATTGTCGGAGTGGTATCGGAGGAAGAGCGGCAAGAAATTGTCGCGCAACTGAATGGGCAAACCATCTTTTCGCAGCAATCCTTTATTTCTATTCCCTCTAAAAGCAAAAGTGGCGGCGGCAAGTTCTCTAACAGCATTGATGGCAAGGAACAAGCGAAAGAAATCAAAAGCAATCTGGCCGTTGAAGTGCCGGATCCAGAACAGTCTCTGGAAGATGTGGTGGATAAATCACGTAAAGAAATGGAAGAGTTATCCCGCATCATTATGCAAATTACATCCGCCTACGATGCGCAATCCAACTTGCAAATGGAGGTGGTGCCACAAGGGCTGCGTATTTTGATTCAGGATGATAAACAGCGCGATATGTTCCAGCGCAGCAGTGCAGTACTGACCCCATTCTTTGGCCGTTTACTGGCTGAGTTGGCGCCGGCATTTAATGAAATGGACAATAAAATCATTATTACCGGGCATACCGATGCTTCCCGCTATCGTGACCAAGTGATGTACAACAACTGGAATCTTTCTGGTGAGCGGGCGTTGATGGCCCATAAGGCGTTAGTAAAAGGTGGGTTAACTGAGGGGCGAGTATTACAAATTAACGCAATGGCAGATCAGATGCTACTGGACCCGGCTGAACCCCTTGCGGCAAAAAACCGCCGTATTGAAATTATGGTATTAACCAAAACGGCTTCAGACACCTTATATCAATTCTTTGGGAACCACGGAGAGAATGTAGTGAAGCCTGCCGCAAAGAAAGCGGGCTAGTTATGTTCTTTTTTTCACCGTCCAGCTTACCCTCGAGCTTTTAGGGCTGGGCGGTGTTTTTTTACATTATGCCCGTCATGCTACAAGCTGCATGCGTTTGCTATCAAGCCCTTCCATGGGCCTCGCCTCTTCGCGGCGGCTGCAAGCAGCACTTAAATTTGCTTACAGCGCTAAATGTTAATAAAGCAGCACCCAAACACGGCGTTTGGGCGGCAAAAATTAGCGCGGTGTGACAGTGACAGTATTACCATGGGTTGCAATGGTGACTCGTTGCCCCGGTTGGAACTGAGTCACACCTTGAGCCTGAACCACCAGGAAGGTGGTTCCGTTATCACGGCGAACTTCCAATTCAACTCCGCTACTGCGGTTCATCATGCTCTGCACTTGTTGGCCGACAACACCACCGGCAACAGCACCCGCAGCAGTACCGAGACGCCGACCTGTCCCGCCACCTATCGTATTACCGAGGAAGCCACCGACAACAGCCCCACCGACAGCACCGGCGACGTTATTCCCATCACCGCCCTGAATAGTCACCGGGCGCACAGAAACCAGAGTACCGTAAGTGACGGTTTGAGCCTGTCCAGCCTGAGAGCTGCTGAACGTATCGCCCGAAAGGGTGTTATTATTTGCGCAACCACTGAGTGTGGCGACGGCGATAGCAACAACAATGAATGGTTTTATCATATAGACCCCTTTTAGCGCATAACCGGTTGAATATTGACCGACAAATGAATCATAGCACGAGTTATTTACCAAAAGTTTGATTTATATACAAAAGATGCAATTAATTCACATTGGTCGTTTTTTAAACATTATGCTGGGCTGATCCATTTTGTAACATTAATGTTTGCCGATTTAGAGGGGGAAAAAATAACTTTAAACCCTTAAAATTAATGAAATTGATAAAAATCTTATTGTTATCTGACTTAATAATGATAAGTTTTTTTCGCAGTATTATTCATTATTAATTGTGCTTTATGGTTTATATTTACGTCTTTTTTTTGTTTCGTTTTTATATGATATGAAATTTTAATTTTCAGTTAACTAACTAAAATAACTGATATTTAATTAAAGTTACTGGGGTTGGTTTCATTGTTGGGTTAATGATATTCAATTCCATCTGCATTCACTAAACCTCCTCCTGACAGATTTTCTATTTCGTGGCAAATGAAATGTTTTGCTGAAACGGTTTTAGTTCACAGATATTTCCCTCGCATTAATTCAATCAATTTCCATTGATAGAGATCAACTTAATTAAAGTTACAGAGTTACAAACTATTAACAGAAAACCATGTTTTTTATAAGGGTATGCCCGTCATCAATATCGGGTATGTAAACAATAGAATAATAATGACAGGGGAAAAAAACATGCTTTCCCAGCATGGCGTTAACCGTCGTGATTTTATGAAGCTTTGTGCCGCATTGGCGGCCACCATGGGGCTCAGCAGCAAGGCTGCCGCTGAAATTGCCAGCACCGTCAGTTCCCCCCAGCGCCCGCCGGTTATCTGGATTGGTGCTCAGGAATGTACTGGCTGTACCGAATCACTGTTACGTTCCACTCACCCGACCATTGAAAACCTGCTGTTGAGTGTTATTTCAATGGAGTATCACGAAGTGCTCTCTGCGGCATTTGGTGAGCAAGCGGAGGAGAATAAACATCGGGCCATCGAACAGTACAAAGGGAAATATGTGCTGGTGGTGGATGGGTCGATTCCACTGAAAGACGGTGGGATTTACTGCATGGTGGCGGGTAAACCTATTGTCGAGCATATCCGCGAAGCCGCGGAACATGCGGCGGCCATAATTGCCATTGGTTCGTGCTCCGCTTGGGGGGGCGTTCCCGCGACGGGGGGCAACCCGACCGGTGCGGTGAGTTTGCAAGCGGCGCTGCCGGGCAAAACCGTGATTAATATTCCTGGCTGCCCGCCTAATCCTCATAACTTCCTGGCGACAGTGGCCCATATCATTACTTTCGGGCGGCCGCCCGCACTGGATAGCAAAAATCGCCCGACTTTTGCTTATGGCCGTTTAATCCATGAAAACTGCGAGCGCCGTCCACACTTCGATGCTGGCCGTTTTGCCCGTCAATTTGGCGACGAAGGGCATCGTCAAGGTTTTTGCCTTTATCACCTGGGTTGCAAAGGGCCGGAAACCTACGGCAACTGCCCGACACTGGAATTCTGCGATGTTGGCGGTGGCATCTGGCCGGTTGGTATTGGGCACCCTTGCTATGGCTGTAATGAGGAGGGAATCGGGTTTACTAAAGGTATTGCCCAATTGGCGAATGTCGAGAACCCAACACCGCGTGCTGAGAAACCGCTGATTAATAACCCTGAGGGCGGCGAAATTTCGACCACCGCCACGGCATTGCTGGGCGGCGTGGTGGGGTTGGTCGCCGGTGTTAGCCTGATGACAGTGCGTGAACTGGGGCGGCAACAGAAACAGCGCCGCAAAGATGACGATCACTCATCGCGGGAGGAATAGCCGTGAACCGACGTCACTTTTTCAAATTAGCGTCCGGCGGTGTGCTGTTGGCGGGGCTTTCGCCCAGCACCCAAGCCGAGGTGCAAAATCGGCCGCCGATCCCCGGTGCGCTGAGCATGTTGTATGACTCGACATTATGTGTTGGCTGTCAGGCCTGTGTGAGCAAATGCCAGCAGGTCAATCATAGTGAATTATTTGATCACGGTAAAAGCTATGCCAGCGGTGACGCCCTTTGGGCGGATAATGACAAACTCAGCCCCTATACCAACAATATTATTCAGGTCTGGACTAGCGGCGCGGGAATTCATAAAGATCAATTGGAAGACGGCTACGCCTATATCAAAAAGCAATGCATGCATTGTGTTGATCCGAATTGTGTTTCTGTTTGTCCGGTCAGTGCGCTGCGCAAAGATGCCAAAACCGGCATTGTTCACTATAACCCGGATGTCTGCACTGGCTGCCGCTACTGCATGGTCGGGTGCCCGTTCAATGTGCCGAAATACGATTATCACAATCCCTTTGGCAAGATTCATAAATGTGAATTATGCAATCAGAAAGGTGTCGAGCGGCTGGATAAAGGCGGCTTACCCGGCTGTGTCGAGGTGTGCCCGACCGGTGCGGTGATCTTCGGCACTCGTGAAGAATTGCTGTCAGAAGCACAACGTCGGCTGACTCTCAAACCGGGCGAAAACACCCTTTTCCCACGGCAAACACTCAGCGCCAATGACACCTACGAACATCCGGTCGCTCATTATGACCACCATGTTTACGGTGAGAAAGAGGGCGGCGGCACCCAGGTATTGGTGCTGACGGGGATTCCGGCCGAGAAACTGGATTTGCCGCCGTTGGCAGACTTGGCGACCGGCGCGCGCTCTGAGCATGTCCAGCACACCCTGTACAAGGGCATGATCTTGCCACTGGCGGTGTTGGCCGGTGTCACTGCTTTGGTGCATCGCAATACCCGCGATGAGCGCAAAGACCATGATACTGACCCGCACGATAAAAAGGACGGCCAAGATGACGATGCATAAATCCAGCCCATTGGGTGGGCGGCTGGTCAGTTGGCCGGTGATGCTGTTAGCGCCTTTTGTGGTGCTGTGCGCGCTGTTGATTGTCAAACGTTTGGTACTCGGGCTGGGGTCAGTCAGTGATTTGAATGGCGGCTTCCCATGGGGCATCTGGATTGCTTTCGACTTACTGGTCGGCACCGGGTTGGCCTGTGGTGGCTGGGCATTGGCGTGGGCAGTTTATGTGTTCAATCGGGGGGAATATCACCCGCTGGTGCGCCCGGCGCTGCTCGCCAGTTTGTTTGGTTACGCGCTCGGTGGCCTTTCCATCACCATCGACGTGGGCCGCTATTGGAACTTGCCTTACTTCTTTATTCCCGGCCATTTCAATGTCAACTCGGTGCTATTCGAAACCGCCGTCTGTATGACCATTTACATCGGCGTGATGGCGGTAGAGTTTGCCCCGGCGCTGTTTGAGCGGCTGGGCTGGAAAATCTCACTTAAGCGGCTGAACAAAGTGATGTTTTTTGTCATCGCGCTCGGTGCGTTGCTGCCGACCATGCACCAGTCTTCCATGGGTTCATTGATGATAGCCGCCGGGGCTAAGATTCATCCGCTGTGGCAAAGTTATGAAATGTTGCCGCTGTTCTCCCTGCTAACCGCCGCCATTTTGGGTTTCTCGATTGTTATTTTCGAAGGCTCTTTGGTACAGGCCGGACTGCGCGGGCGCGGGGCAAATGAAGCGCCATTGTTCACGCGATTAACCACCATTATCGACGTGTTCTTGCTGCTGTTTATTCTACTGCGTCTCGGTGAAGTTATCGTGCGCCATAAGACAGAATATCTGTGGCACTTTGACCGCTATGCCATTGCTTTCTGGGCTGAAATTGTCCTGATGGCTTTGCCGCTACTGATTTTCCGTATTCGGCGGGCCAGAGAAGACAGCCGATTACTGTTTATCGGCGCGCTGTGCATGATCGGCGGCGGGGCGCTATGGCGGCTTAATTACTCGTTGTTGGCCTTTAACCCCGGCGGCGGCTACAACTACTTCCCCACCACCAGTGAAATCCTGATCTCCATCGGCTTCGTCGCCATTGAGGTCTGCGCCTACATTTTATTGATTCGGCTGTTGCCGGTGCTTCCTGCTCACGGCCAGTTACATAAGAATAATCAGACAGAGGTAAAGCATGAGCCAACGCATCACCATTGATCCCGTCACCCGCATTGAGGGGCACCTGCGGATCGACTGCGAAATTGAGGACGGCAAGGTCATTAAAGCCTGGTCCTCCGGCACCATGTGGCGTGGCATGGAAGAAATTTTACAAGGTAATGATCCGCGCGATGCCTGGATGATTGTGCAGCGCATTTGCGGCGTATGCACCACTATTCACGCCATTGCTTCGGTACGGGCGGTGGAAAATGCATTAGGGATGGAAGTGCCGGTTAATGCTCAGCATATCCGCAATTTGATTCTGGCCGCGCACAGTATTCATGACCATATTGTTCATTTTTATCAACTATCTGCGTTGGATTGGGTGGATGTGACCTCGGCGCTGCAAGCCTCACCACAAAAGGCGGCAGCCATGCTGAGTGGCTTGTCCAGTTGGCCGTTGAACAGCGCGGAAGAATTCACCCGTGTGCAGCAGAAAATCAAAGATTTGGTCGCCAGCGGGCAGTTAGGTATTTTTGCTAATGGCTACTGGGGCCATCCGGCGATGGCATTGCCGCCAGAGGTCAATCTGATTGCGGTGGCGCATTATCTGCAAGCACTGGAATGCCAGCGCGATGCCAACCGCATTGTGGCGGTGCTCGGCGGAAAAACGCCGCATATTCAGAACCTTGCTGTGGGGGGGGTTGCCAACCCAATCAATCTGGATATGCCCAGTGTGCTCAATCTGGAGCGCCTAATGTTGGTGAAATCCTTTATTGACCGGCTGGGCAGCTTTATTGAGCAGGTTTATAAGGTCGATACCGCGGTGATCGCCGCCCACTATCCGGGTTGGCTCAATCTGGGCAAAGGGGCGGATGACTACCTCAGCGTGCCGGAGTTGCCGACTGACCGCAAAGGGGAAACCTTCCTGCTGCCGGGCGGCTATCTGGAAAACGGCAGCTTCCGCCCGATTGCTAATCACAACGATCCTTACTTGATCAAAGGCATTGCCGAGAGCGGCAAGCATGCTTGGTATCAGGACGACGAGCCGCTGGCCCCGTGGGAGGGCAAAACCAACCCCAATTACACCGGCTGGCAGGAAGATGGCAAATATTCGTGGGTAAAAGCGCCGACTTTCTATGGCAAAACCGTGGAAGTGGGGCCGCTGGCGTGGTTAATGTGCGGCTTGGCCGCCGGACACGCTCCGACTAAACAGCATTTCAGTGATATCGGCGCGGCTTACCAAAAACTGAGCGGGCAGGCCATTACTCCCGAACAGTTACCATCCACTCTGGGGCGTATTATTGGCCGTGCGGTGCATTGCTGTGTGCTGCATGAAACCTTGGCCCAACAATGGACTGCGTTGGTCACTAATATCGGCACCGGTGACGTCGAAACCTTTATCAAGCCGGATATTCCGCTAACCGGCGAGATCCGTGGTGTCGGCTTTGAAGAAGCCCCGCGCGGCATGTTGTCGCACTGGGTGGTTATCAAGGATGGCAAAATCGCTAACTATCAGGCGGTGGTGCCATCGACATGGAACGCCGGGCCGCGCAATTATAATGATGAACCGGGGCCTTACGAGCAAGCGCTGGTGGGAACACCGGTTGCTGATCCTGCCAAACCACTTGAAGTGGTGCGGACCATTCACTCATTCGACCCGTGTATGTCTTGTGCAGTACATATTGTTGATACAACGGGCAACGAAGTGACCAAAGTCAAGGTGCTGTGATGGGGATTTTGGTATTAGGTATAGGTAATTTATTACTCAGCGATGAAGCTGTCGGTGTGCGAATTGTCGAAGCGCTGGAGCAGCGCTTTCACATCCCGCCGGGGGTTGAGGTGCTGGATGGCGGAACCGCCGGTCTGGAATTGATGGAAGCTATGGCCAATCGTGAGCATTTGATTGTGGCCGATGCGGTGCTGACTGGGCAGCCACCGGGCAGTGTCGCGGTATTGCGCGATAAAGAAATACCGGCGATGTTTAGCCGCAAAGTATCGCCACATCAGTTAGGGCTATGTGATGTGCTGATGGCGCTGCAATTGACTGATGAGTTCCCGCGCCAGCTGACCTTGGTGGGGGTGGTGCCCGAATCATTGGCTCCGAATATTGGTCTGACCCCGACGGTCACTCGGGCCATTGAACCGGCGCTGGAACAGATTCTGGCAGCATTACGCAGCAGCGGGATTACCCTCAAAGCGCGAGAAGAAAGTCATGTCTGATGTCATTGCGGGCCATGAACAAAACCCAGCTGCATTGCTGGAACAGGTATTCGGCCAAGTGGCGGCCGATGAAATGCGCGGCTTGCCATTTTATCGTGACCATATTCCGCTGCGGGCTTGTGGATTCCAGTTATTTGAGCAGCAATGGATTGGCGCGTTATTGACCCCGTGGATGCTGAGTTTGGTGGTATTGCCGGGGCCGCAGCAGAGTTGGAAACGCCGCGCAGTGGGTGAGCGGCTGGTGCTGGCATTACCTTGCGGCGCAATGGGTTTTACCGTCAGCGAAATTGCCGGTTGCGGGCAGTATCTAAGCCGCTCATTGATGTCGCCACTGGACACCGCGCTCAGTGCCGAACGGGCATTGCTGTTGACGGAGCAGAGTGCGCGCATGGCGCTTTCACTGCCGGTGGTGAATGCTGATGCGCCCGCTAATCCCCGGCGGCGGGCCTTGTTTAACAAAGTTAGCCAAATAAAGAATCAGCATGCATGAAATCAGTTTGTGTCTCAGTACGCTGGAGCTAATTGAAAAACAGGCGCGGCTTAACAGCGCCTCACGGATAACCGCGGTCTGGCTGGAAATTGGCGCGCTTTCCTGTATTGAGGAAAGCGCTTTGCGCTTTAGCTTTGATGCCGCCAGCCGGCAGACACTGGCAGAAAATTGTCAATTGCATCTCAGCTACCTACCCGCAGTGGCCTGGTGCTGGGAGTGCAGCAAGAGTGTTGCCATTGACCGGCATGATGCCGGGTGCCCGCATTGTGGCAGTCATGCTCTGCAAGTAGAGAGTGGCAGCAATTTGCAGGTAAAACAGATAGAAGTGGAATAATCCTGAAGGAGTGAATTCCTATGTGTACGACTTGTGGTTGCGCCAGCGGCGAGAGAAAGATCGAGGGCGACGACAATCATCAACATGATGATCACCACCACGACCACCATGACGGTCATCACCATCATCATGACGGTCACCATGATCAGCACCAGCATGAGCATCACAAAACAGCGGCCCCGACGCAAAAGATTCAGCATAAACATAAACACAAATATGTTGCCAAGGGGACACAGCCGGTGATTGTTCATCACCATTATTATTACCATCAGGGTGATGTTCACCATCACTATCACGGTAAAGCGCCGGAGCCGATGGTGGCCACGGAACCGTCAGACACTGACGCGCCCGCCGCAGAGCCCTTCACGCCGCAAGTTCATGCTGACAAGCTGGGGCTGCATTATGGGCAGGGTGAAGCCGGTAGCCATGCACCGGGCATGGGGCAGCGCCGCTTGTTGCAAATCGAGCTGGACGTCCTGAGCAAAAACAATCAGTTAGCCAGTCATAATCGTGAGCATTTTGTCGAGCAACATATTTTGGCGCTGAATTTGGTTTCCAGCCCCGGCTCTGGCAAAACCACCTTGTTAACCACCACCCTGCAACTGCTGGCCGGGCAAGTGCCCTGCGCGGTGATTGAAGGTGATCAGCAAACTACTCATGATGCCGAACGTATTCGCGCCACCGGTGTGCCAGCGATTCAGGTCAATACCGGCAAAGGCTGCCATCTGGATGCGCAGATGGTTCATGATGCCGCGCACCGCTTGAATCTGAGCAATGACAGCCTGCTATTCATTGAAAACGTTGGGAATTTAGTGTGTCCCGCCAGCTTTGATCTTGGCGAACGTCATAAAGTGGCGGTGCTTTCGGTGACGGAAGGTGAAGATAAACCGCTGAAATACCCTCATATGTTTGCCGCCTCCACCCTAATGATTATCAATAAAATCGACCTGCTGCCGTACCTGGATTTTGATATCGAACAGTGCATTCATTATGCCCGTCAGGTGAATCCTGAAATTCAGGTCATTGCGCTGTCGGCCAGCAGCGGCGAGGGGATGGATTTGTGGCTGGAATGGCTGGAGGCGCAGCGATGTGCTTAGGCGTACCCGGCAAAATAGTGGCGGTGGGAGAAGATATCCACCAACTGGCATGGGTAGAAGTGAGCGGCGTAAAACGCGAAATCAATATCGCGTTGGTGTGCGACACATCACCGGCTGACTTGCTCGGCCAATGGGTATTGGTGCATGTCGGGTTCGCCATGAGCTTGCTTGATGAAGATGAAGCCCAGCAAACACTGGCGGCATTAGCGCATATGCAGGCGGTTGGGCTGGATTTGGATGATATCGCCAGTGGGGCCAATGATGCGCTACGTTGATGAATTCCGTGATCCGGCGCTGGTCAGCGCATTATTGCAACGGATCGAAAACTTACTGCCGCAACTTGTGGATCAACAGCGTTTGCCGCTACAAATTATGGAAGTGTGCGGCGGTCACACGCATGCGATCTTCAAATTCGGTTTGGATCAATTGCTACCGGAGGGGCTGGAGTTTGTCCATGGGCCGGGTTGCCCGGTGTGCGTGTTGCCGATGGGCCGCATTGACAGTTGTCTGGAGATTGCCGCCCATCCAGCGGTGATTTTCTGTACTTACGGCGACGCCATGCGGGTGCCGGGGCGCAATGGCTCAATGTTGGATGCCAAGCGGCGCGGTGCCGATATTCGGGTGGTTTACTCGCCACTGGATGCCCTGACTCTCGCGCAGCAGCATCCGGATCGCGAAGTGGTGTTTTTCGGCCTCGGTTTTGAAACCACCATGCCCGCCACTGCCCTAACGTTGCAACAAGCCAAACGGCTGGGCCTAACCAATTTCACCGTATTCTGCCAGCACATCACCATCATTCCTACCTTGCGCAGCCTGCTACAACAGCCGGATGTGCGCATTGACGGTTTCCTCGCGCCCGGCCATGTCAGCATGGTGATTGGCACCACGCCGTACGGTTTTATTTGCAGCCAATTCAATAAGCCGCTGGTGGTCACCGGCTTTGAACCGCTGGATATTTTACAAGGGTTGGTGATGCTGCTGGAGCAGAGGGTCAGTGGGCGTTGTGCGGTGGAAAATCAATATCGGCGCATTGTACCCGACAACGGCAACCTGCTAGCGCAACAAGCGCTGGCCGAGGTATTTGTAACCAAAGAGCGCAGTGAGTGGCGCGGGTTGGGTGAAATAGCCGATTCTGGAGTGCAACTTAGCCCGGCTTATCAGGCGTTTGATGCGGAGCGGCGTTTCACCCCGCAGCAACAGCGAGTGGCGGATGATCCGCGATCCCGTTGCGGCGATGTGCTGACCGGGCGTTGTAAACCGGATCAATGCCCTCTGTTTGGTGGCGAATGCACGCCAGATAATGCATTCGGCGCGCTGATGGTTTCCTCCGAAGGAGCTTGCGCCGCCTACCATCAATATAAATAGCCTTTCGTACTTGAAGCCGCAGGGGTGTTAGCGGCGTTCACTTACCCGAATCACTTACTTGTGTAAGCTCATCGGGATGCGTTCGCTTGCTGCCTACCTGCAACTCCAATGACTTTGGGTATTGTTTTCAATGGATCACAACCTAATGAATAAACAAGAAATTACCCTGGCACACGGCAGTGGTGGGCGGGCAATGCAGAGCTTGATCGAATCCCTGTTTTTGGCGGCGTTTTCTAATCCGGCACTGAATGAGCGGGAAGATCAGGCGCGCATTGCGCTGGCAGATCTGACAGCACAGGGCGATCGGCTGGCGATATCAACCGACAGCTATGTGATTGATCCTATTTTCTTCCCCGGCGGCGACATCGGCAAATTGGCGGTGTGCGGCACGGCGAATGATGTGGCGGTCAGTGGCGCAACGCCGCGTTATCTTTCGTGTGGTTTTATTCTGGAAGAAGGGCTGCCGATGGTTGATTTGGAGCGCATTGTGCACTCAATGGCGGCCACGGCGCAGCAGGCAGGAATTCAGATAGTGACCGGTGATACCAAAGTGGTGCAGCGCGGTACGGCGGATAAGATCTTCATCAATACCACCGGCATCGGGGTGATCCCGGCGGATATCCAATGGGGAACCGCGATGATCCGTGCGGGTGATCGGATCATTGTCAGCGGTACCTTGGGCGATCACGGCGCGACTATTTTAAATTTACGTGAAGGTTTGGGTCTGGAGGCCGAGTTAGTCAGTGATTGCGCCCTGCTAGCCCCCTTGATTGCCCCCCTGCGCCATATTAGCGGTGTGCGGGCGCTACGCGATGCTACCCGTGGTGGAGTGACGGCAATTTTGCACGAATTTGCCGCCGCCAGTGGTTGCGGCATGGAAATCAACGAAGCAGATTTGCCACTGAAACCCGCGGTGCGCGGTATTTGCGAATTACTGGGGCTGGATGCGCTCAACTTTGCTAATGAAGGCAAACTGGTGCTGGTGGTCTCTCCCGCAGCACAAGCCGCTGTTTTAACTGAATTACATCGCCACCCACTGGGCCAGGATGCCGCGGTTATCGGACAGGTGACGGAGAATAAACAAGTGCGGTTATGCGGTGCATTTGGGGTCTCGCGGCGATTGGATTTGCCTCTTGACGAGCCGCTGCCCCGAATCTGCTGATCCCATTTGTCCTTGAAGCCGCAGGGGTGTTAGCTGCGTTCGCTCACCCGAATCACTGACTTGTGTCAGCTCATCGGGATTTGCTTACTTGCTGCCTACCTGCAACTCCAATGACTTTTGGGGGCCCATTTGTCCTTGAAGCCGCAGGGGTGTTAGCTGCGTTCGCTCACCCGAATCACTGACTTGTGTCAGCTCATCGGGATTTGCTTACTTGCTGCCTACCTGCAACTCCAATGACTTTTGGGGGCCCATTTGTCCTTGAAGCCGCAGGGGTGTTAGCTGCGTTCGCTCACCCGAATCACTGACTTGTGTCAGCTCATCGGGATTTGCTTACTTGCTGCCTACCTGCAACTCCAATGACTTTTGGGGGCCCATTTGTCCTTGAAGCCGCAGGGGTGTTAGCTGCGTTCGCTCACCCGAATCACTGACTTGTGTCAGCTCATCGGGATTTGCTTACTTGCTGCCTACCTGCAACTCCAATGACTTTTGGGGGCCCATTTGTCCTTGAAGCCGCAGGGGTGTTAGCTGCGTTCGCTCACCCGAATCACTGACTTGTGTCAGCTCATCGGGATTTGCTTACTTGCTGCCTACCTGCAACTCCAATGACTTTTGGGGGCCCATTTGTCCTTGAAGCCGCAGGGGTGTTAGCTGCGTTCGCTCACCCGAATCACTGACTTGTGTCAGCTCATCGGGATTTGCTTACTTGCTGCCTACCTGCAACTCCAATGACTTTTGGGGGCCCATTTGTCCTTGAAGCCGCAGGGGTGTTAGCTGCGTTCGCTCACCCGAATCACTGACTTGTGTCAGCTCATCGGGATTTGCTTACTTGCTGCCTACCTGCAACTCCAATGACTTTTGGGGGCCCATTTGTCCTTGAAGCCGCAGGGGTGTTAGCTGCGTTCGCTCACCCGAATCACTGACTTGTGTCAGCTCATCGGGATTTGCTTACTTGCTGCCTACCTGCAACTCCAATGACTTTTGGGGGCCCATTTGTCCTTGAAGCCGCAGGGGTGTTAGCTGCGTTCGCTCACCCGAATCACTGACTTGTGTCAGCTCATCGGGATTTGCTTACTTGCTGCCTACCTGCAACTCCAATGACTTTTGGGGGCCCATTTGTCCTTGAAGCCGCAGGGGTGTTAGCTGCGTTCGCTCACCCGAATCACTGACTTGTGTCAGCTCATCGGGATTTGCTTACTTGCTGCCTACCTGCAACTCCAATGACTTTTGGGGGCCCATTTGTCCTTGAAGCCGCAGGGGTGTTAGCTGCGTTCGCTCACCCGAATCACTGACTTGTGTCAGCTCATCGGGATTTGCTTACTTGCTGCCTACCTGCAACTCCAATGACTTTTGGGGGCCCATTTGTCCTTGAAGCCGCAGGGGTGTTAGCTGCGTTCGCTCACCCGAATCACTGACTTGTGTCAGCTCATCGGGATTTGCTTACTTGCTGCCTACCTGCAACTCCAATGACTTTTGGGGGCCCATTTGTCCTTGAAGCCGCAGGGGTGTTAGCTGCGTTCGCTCACCCGAATCACTGACTTGTGTCAGCTCATCGGGATTTGCTTACTTGCTGCCTACCTGCAACTCCAATGACTTTTGGGGGCCCATTTGTCCTTGAAGCCGCAGGGGTGTTAGCTGCGTTCGCTCACCCGAATCACTGACTTGTGTCAGCTCATCGGGATTTGCTTACTTGCTGCCTACCTGCAACTCCAATGACTTTTGGGGGCCCATTTGTCCTTGAAGCCGCAGGGGTGTTAGCTGCGTTCGCTCACCCGAATCACTGACTTGTGTCAGCTCATCGGGATTTGCTTACTTGCTGCCTACCTGCAACTCCAATGACTTTTGGGGGCCCATTTGTCCTTGAAGCCGCAGGGGTGTTAGCTGCGTTCGCTCACCCGAATCACTGACTTGTGTCAGCTCATCGGGATTTGCTTACTTGCTGCCTACCTGCAACTCCAATGACTTTTGGGGGCCCATTTGTCCTTGAAGCCGCAGGGGTGTTAGCTGCGTTCGCTCACCCGAATCACTGACTTGTGTCAGCTCATCGGGATTTGCTTACTTGCTGCCTACCTGCAACTCCAATGACTTTTGGGAGCCCATTTGTCCTTGAAGTGACAGGCGATTAACAAGTTGATAAGCGGGGAAATGTGCCGAATGGGTCGTAGCGACGTAAGTCGCCGGAGCGCCCATCGGTGCAGTCGCCCCGCGATCTCCAAGCTATAAAACAGGCTGCTGGCAGCCCCGTGAAGGAGTTTTTGTGGAGATAAACGGCCTCAGTCTGCGGATAAAGGGCAAAGTGCAGGGGGTGGGTTTTCGCCCTTATATCTGGCAACTTGCCCATCGTTTTGGGTTGTCCGGTGATGTCAGTAACGACAGCGCGGGGGTGACGGTTCACTTATGGCAAGCTCCGGCGGTGGCGGACTTTTTACAAGCATTGCCGCAAGATTGCCCGCCATTGGCGCATATTGACAGCATCGTCACCACGCCATACCACTGGGCGCAAGCGCCGCTGGATTTCGTGATTCACCACAGCGGGGCCGGGCAGATGGATACCCAAATCGTACCGGATGCCGCGACCTGTGATGCTTGCCTGAGTGAAATGAATAATCCTGCCAACCGCCGCTACCGTTATCCTTTTATCAACTGCACCCATTGCGGCCCGCGCTTTACCATTATCCACCGCATGCCTTACGACCGGCCCTATACCGCCATGGGTAAGTTTCCGCTGTGCGCGGCTTGTCAGGCCGAATATGACCACCCCGCAGACCGTCGTTTTCATGCCCAGCCCAATGCCTGTGCGGACTGTGGCCCACAACTGTGGTTGACGAAAGCTGACGGGAAGGCTGTGGCCCATGGCTTCACCGCACTAGAGCAGGCCGCCGCTGCACTGTTGGCTGGCGAAATTGTGGCTGTCAAAGGTCTGGGCGGATTCCACCTCGCAGTGGACGCCACCAATGCCGCCGCAGTAGCTCGCTTGCGTGAGCGCAAACAGCGGCCTTCCAAGCCGTTGGCGGTGATGTTACCTGGCATCGACTGGCTGCAAACCTGTGTGCAACAGACTGATAATGATGCATTACTTAGTTTGCTACGCAGCCCAGCGGCCCCCATCGTTTTAGTAGCGAAGCAGCCGGAAAGCCCACTTTGTGCGGCGATCGCACCAGAATTACCCGACATCGGCATTATGCTGCCCGCCAATCCACTGCAACATTTGCTGCTGCAACAGGTGGTGCGCCCGTTGGTCATGACCTCCGGTAATGGCAGCGGCAAACCGCCCGCCCTAAGTAATCAACAAGCTCTAAGCGCCCTGAGTGAGATTGCCGATCACTGGCTATTGCATGACAGGGAAATTGTGCAGCGCGCCGACGACTCATTGGTGCGTCTGACTCAGCAAGGGGCTGAAATGCTGCGCCGCGCCCGGGGCTATGTGCCAGATGCTTTCGAATTGCCGCCGGGGTTTAGTCGGCAACCGGCCATTCTGGCGCTCGGGGCCGACATGAAAAACACCTTTTGCTTGCTGCGAGACAGTAATGCGGTGCTGAGCCAGCATCTGGGCGATCTGGCAGACCGCGATATTGCGCAGCAGCAGCAACAGTTATTAGCGCTATTTTGCGATATTTATCATTTTATCCCGCAGGCGGTGGTGGTGGATGCGCACCCCGGTTATATCAGCCACCAGTTCGGCAAAGAGTGGGCCGCGCAGCAAAATATCCCCTGCACAGAAGTTTTACATCATCATGCTCATTTGGCGGCTTGTTTGGCGGAGCATGGCTGGCCGCGTCAAGCTGGGGCGGTGATTGGCCTGGCGCTGGATGGGCTGGGATATGGCGCGGAGGGGAAATTATGGGGCGGCGAATGTTTTCTGGTCGATTATGTGAATTGTGAATATGTTGGCGGTTTGCCTGCGGTGGCCTTACCCGGCGGGGATCTGGCCTCTTGCCAACCGTGGCGCAATTTACTGGCGCAGTTTCAGCGCTTTGTGCCGGACTGGCAAAACCTGCCCGCCGCGGCGGCTATCCCCAAACCGCAGGGGGAGGTACTGGCACGGGCGATTACGCGCGGCATTAATGCGCCATTGGCCTCGTCGACGGGGCGGCTATTTGATGCTGTGGCCGCCGCACTGAATATTGAGCCATCGACCTTAAGTTGGGAGGGGGAAGCCGCTTGCTTGCTGGAAGCGCTGGCATGGCAAAGTTCCCGAACCTCTCAAGCCGTTCAAACTGATCCGCCCGTCACTATGCCACTGCTCGACAATCAATTGGATTTAGCTACTTTCTGGCGGCAATGGTTGGCTTTTGATGCTTCACCGGCTGAGCGCGCTTATGCTTTTCACTTTGCTCTCGCACAGGGTTTTGCCCAGTTAGCCCGACAGACGGCACGGCATTATGGCATTGACACTATTGCCTTTTCCGGTGGTGTGCTGCATAACCGGCTGCTGCGCGAATTACTCTGCGAGCAATTGCACGACTTCCAGCTATTGATGCCCCAGCGCCTGCCCGCCGGTGATGGTGGTTTGGCGCTGGGGCAGGCCGTGATTGCAGCCGCGCGCGGTTGATTATCGGCGGACTGCGCTGTGCCAGAGCTGCAACGGTTTGTCCAGTAGCCGGGGAGTTTTGTTTCCGCATTCCTGGATGGCCTTTATCAACTGGATACTTTGGTGTCTTAATTTTTATCCGATTAGTTTTCTTTTCTGTTAGGGTTTTATTCCCAGATTAAATTTAATTATGGGCCTCTACGGGGGATTTTAATTTTTTAATTTATATCCTGCAAATGTTTTGCCATGGTTTAATATTTAAATGGAGAACATTCTCATTCTTTTGCTTTCCCGGCATTTTTCTACATTTCTGTTTTTTAGTTCCTTAATTAACATATAGGAAAATACAATGGTTATTCTGAACAGTTATAAGATAGCGGCGCTGTTTGCCGTCGGGATATTAGTGGCAGGATGCTCCTCAAAGGTTACAACTAGTGCGCAGTATTCTGGTTTTCTTGTTGATTACAGTAAGTTACAAGAGTCTGAGTCTGCCAGTGGCCAGAAAGTATTGCGTTGGGTTTCCCCAGATTTTAATGTTGAAAAATATACTGGCATTTATTACACGCCATTGATCTATTATCCAAAGTCGAGTCCAACTCAGCGAGTAAGTCAGAAAACATTAGATGAAATATTAGCTTACGCGAATAAAAGACTTAAAGAAGCTGTTAGCCAGCAATTACCGCTCGTCAATTCACCGAAGAAACGGAATATCTTGATTGTACGGGGAGCCATTACGGCGGTTTCTGCTGAAGATAAAGATCTTGAAGTTTATGAAATGATACCCATAGCTGCTGTTGTTGCTGGAACCATGGCGGCGACCGGTAACCGCACTCAGCATACTGCGCTTTATTTGGAATTACAGGTTATTGATTCCAATACCGGAAAACCCGTTATTGTTGTAGTGCGCAAAGCTTATGGTAAGGATATCAGTAATAGCGGCGTACCAATTTCTGCGGAACAAGTAAAAAGTACAATAGATGGATTGGTCTACGATATTGTTAATTTCAAACTGAAAAGCCAACCCACTCAGTAAAACTGCTGCGGCTCAGCCTCTATGAGTCATTCATCCAGAGACTGAGCCGCTTTTCTTGATGTTTTATTTATCGTAATCGGCCTGATGCGTAATATTTAATAATTCATTTAATTTCATTGGCTTACCTAGAAGATAACCTTGAGCTTCATCACAGGTTAATGCTTGCAGATGCTCAAGTTGTTCCGTGGTTTCAACCCCCTCGGCGGTCACTGTCATAGACAGCGCGTGGCCGAGGTTAATAATGCCCTCCACAATTGACTGCCCTTCATGGGACTGCGTTAATTCATCAATAAAACTTTTATCAATTTTCAGACCATCGAATGGGAAACGGCGCAGATAATTCAGTGAAGAATATCCAGTACCAAAATCATCCATCGATAAACGCACGCCGAGGGCTTTCAATGCGGTCATGGTTTTAAAGGCACCATCCGCATCTTCAATCATTATCCGCTCAGTGATTTCCAGTTCCAGTCGATGGCTCGGTAACCCGGTCTGCCGCAAAACTTGTCGCACTCGCTCGATCAGGTGTTGGTTGCGGAATTCAATGGCAGAAATATTGACTGAAATAATGAGTGAGGCGGGCCATGTAGCTGCATCCTGACAGGCTTGAAGCATCGTCCAGTCGCTGATGGCGCTGATCAGGCCGGTTTCTTCTGCCAGAGCAATAAATTGATCTGGCATCAGTAGCCCCAGCACCGGGTGATTCCAGCGCACTAGCGCCTCGGCACCGGTAAGTTTTGTCCCTGCAATGCGATAACGCGGCTGATAATAAAGGTTGAATTCATTGTGTTTAATCGCCTGGCGCAAGAAACGCTCTAATTCGCTGCGTTGCATTAGGCGGTCATTCATTTCACTGGAATAAAAACTCCAGCTGTTGCGGCCACTATTTTTGGCTTCATACATGGCAATGTCGGCAAAGCGCAACAGCTCCTCGGCTTGCATGGAGTCCTGTGGTGCCAGTGCAATACCAATACTGGCACTGATAAAAATATCCTGATTATTAATGACATATGGGCTTTCAATGCGGTCAATAACGCGTGTGCAGAGGTCTTCAATTTCTTTGATTGAAGACAGCCCGGTAATAATTAGAATGAATTCATCCCCCCCTTGGCGAGCGACTAAATCCTGATCGCGCAAACAACTTCTCAGCCGTTCAGAGACCTGATGAAGCACCTGGTCACCCGCAATATGGCCAAAGGTATCGTTAACCGGCTTGAATTTATCCAAATCGACATTGAGGATCACCAACGGATGCGGTGCAGCGGTTAAATTACGCAGCTTACTTTCCAGAAATTCTTTCATTCTCATACGGTTGGGTAAACCGGTCAGCGAGTCATGCAGAGAAAGATGCTGAATTCTCTCCTGTGCTTCTATCTCTTGGGTGATGTCAGAGACGGTGCCACGAAAACCAATGTTTTCATCATTTTTGATGATGGGTTTGGCATAAACGCGGCAAATACGCTTATCACCTTTGGCGGAGAAATAGGTGCATTGCAGTTCATTGCGGGACTCTGTTAAATGCGTGTATTGCAGCCAGGATCGCAGCGGAATATGGTCACAATTGAGCAATGAGTCGAGATTACGACCCAGCCAGCGCTCGACACTAAGCCCGGTAATAGTGAAAAATCGCTGGGAGAGATAGGTGATGCGCAGGTTGGCATCTGTTTCCCATAGCCAATCGGTGGCGGCTTCCGCCATATGACGAAAGCGCTCTTCGCTGGCAATTAATGCCACTTTATTTTCATCGGCAATGTGCGCTTCCGACAGCGCGCGCCGCAGAATCCACCAGCCACTCAGCCAGAGAATAAGAGCAATCAGCGCCAGTAATGGCAGTAAGATATTGAGTAGTTGCGCGCCGGGCATATTTTGGTTCCAGTGCAGCGTCACTACACTGTTGTCATTTGCCGCTAATTCTTTTGATGATGATTGATTTGAAGGTAATTGTGTTGACGATAACTGAAGGGAGGGACTGGACGCCGCATCTTTTTTATCCCGGGCGGTGCGAAGTTGGTGAATACCATAATTTTCCCCCAAAATATTCAATTCGGTTTGGGTCAGTATATTAATAAAGACCAGAACAGACGGAGGGCCAGCCACAGGTTTAATCCGTGGGTCATTGCCGGTAGTTAATATCGCTGCAGCAACAATGGCTGGTACCCCGGCCACATTGACGATTTTCGTGGCGGCCTCTGGTTTTTCGGCCTGACGGCGTACCGAATCAATAAACGGCGTAATATCTTCATCGAGCCAGTCTTGTAGACGGATATTCACCAACTGCCCATTGATGACGGAATAACGGGTTTTCCCCTGTCCATCAATGACAAAAACACCTTCATAGCCAAAGTCTTTATAAAGTGATGGCCCCAGATTTTGGCTAACAAAGGCCCAGTCAGGATCGACGGTGACATGTAAGTGTTCATAGGCATCGCCCCAATAAGCATTATCTTTTATTCTGGTTTTGATCGATTTTTGGCGCGATTCCCATGCTTTTTCCAGCAGAAAACGGCTATTGGACTCGGCTTGTTCATTTAATTGTGCAGCAAGATAGATAATGCCCGTGGCGGCAATAATAATGATTGCCCCAACCAGCAAAACCATAGTCCGCAAAGCCCGTTTGGCAAAGAAAACATTTTCCCCTCTGGCCCCCGCTTCTGGTGGGGTGGAGTTTGTCATAGTGAATTCCCTTATACCCATCATCTTTCAAATTGCAGCAGTGTTGGCTGCACTTAATTACTCGGGTCATCCATGGGCAACCCCTATTTGTCATCTTCCCTCACAAAGAAATAGACTGGGTGCGCTGAGAGAATATCTGTCTAATCAGCAGAAAGTGAAAGTGCTGAGATAATATAAACTAGTATAACTCCGCCGAGTTATTATTTTAGCTTAGAATAATATGATGTTTTTCTGCGGTTTTTTCATTAAAAAAGAATAGAAATAAAACCAAACTGACTATCTATCCTTCATGGACAATGAGTCTCAAGTGTTTCGCTGAGCGCTGGGAGGATTGTTTGTACAGCGCCAGAATGATTGTTATTCAGGTTTTAGTCTGCAATATGAATTTTTGCCGCAAGACGTTAAAGTGACTTAAGATTATTATTAATCACGCTAAGTTTATTTACCCCGTACCCACACTAATTGCCCGCCGAGAGTAAGGAATAAATGACCATGTCTACACTGAATTTGGTTCGCAACGCGATAATGGTTAACGCGCAGCGAATCCTATGTGCTCGGCTATCTTCTCTACCCATATATGCTTTTGTGTTAATGCTGGGTATCAGCACACATAGCGCCGTGGCAGCAGCACCTTTACCGGCGGTGACTGTCGCGGTAGTGGTCTCTGCTACCCCAAATACTGCGTTGCAGTTTCTCGGCCGGGTGGAAGCCATTCAGGCCGTGGATGTAACAACCCGCACAGAAGGGTTTATTGCCGCCAGATTGTTTACCGAAGGGCAGATGGTTAAGCAGGGGGATTTATTGTATGAAATTGATCCGGTCTTACATCAAGCATCCGTCACTCAAGCACAGGCGCAATTAGATAGCGCAACCGCCAGCGCTAACCATGCGCAGGTGACTCTCACTCGCTTGCAGCGCTTGGGGAATAATCGCTCGGTAAGTCAGGCGGAAGTCGATGAAGCACAGGCGCAGCGGGATATCAGCCGGGCGGCGGTGGCTCAGGCGCAAGCAAACCTACAAATTCAGCAATTACAACTCGGTTTTACTCGCATTTATGCCCCGATCACCGGCCAAATTGGTCACAGCCGCTTTAACGTTGGCAGTTTGATTAACCCGGCCAGTGGTACGCTGGTCAGTATTGTGCAGCTCGACCCTATTCGGGTAGCTATTGCTGTTAATGAAAGAGATTACATCACCGCCACCTATCAATTATCCGCAGCAAGTGGCGGATCTGCGAGTGAAAACAGCGCACTGGCATTTAAGCATTTTACTCCTCGCATTCAACTGGCGAATGGCAAGCAATATCCGGAAAGCGGCGTCTTTGAATCTATTGATAATCAAATTGATAAACAGACCGGCACTGTGACTATTCGAACTCGTTTTGACAACCCACGGCATTTATTACTGCCCGGCGGGGTGGTGAATGTGTCGCTGGCCGCCGAAACAGCAAAAGCCGTCGCGGCCATTCCGATTGCAGCATTGCAACAGAATAAGCAGGGCCATTTTGTATTGGTGGTAACGGATAAAGATCAGGTAGAAGTGCGGCCTGTCACTCTCGGCGAGCAGTTTGAGCAGCAATATGAAGTGAAAGAGGGGTTGAAAGTCGGCGAGCGAGTCATTGTGTCAGGGCTACAACATGTCCGGCCTGGCATGACAGTGAGCGCCAGTGTTGCACCACCGCTGACTGCGAACTAAGGGGAAAGACCGATGCTACATTTCTTTATCCGTCGCCCCAAATTCGCCATTGTTATTGCATTGGTGATAACCATTGTTGGCTGGGTGTCATTGCATGTGATTCCGGTGGAGCAATATCCGGATATCACCCCGCCGGTTGTCTCTGTCAGTGCGGTTTATCCGGGGGCCAGTGCCCGCGATGTGGCGCAAGCTATTGCCTCCCCGCTGGAAGCTCAGGTCAATGGTGTCAGCAATATGCTGTATATGGAATCCACCAGTGGCAATAACGGCAGCTATCAACTGAGCATCACTTTCGCCAGCGGCACTGATCCGGATATGGCCGCAGTTGAGGTGCAAAACCGCATTTCTCAGGTGAGCGCCCAGCTCCCGGCTGAAGTGAATGAAAACGGCATTTCAGTGCGCAAACGCGCTTCTAACCTACTATTGGGAGTGAGTGTCTTTTCACCCAAACAGACTCATGATGCCCTGTTTGTGAGTAACTACACCAGCATACAGCTGCGTGATGCTATTGCGCGTATCAATGGTGTGGGTGATGTGCAGGTGTTCGGTGCCCGTGATTACAGCATGCGTGTTTGGTTGAATCCACAACGCATGGAGTCGCTGAATGTTAGCGTGCAAGACATCATCGCAGCATTGCAACAGCAGAACGTACAGGCGGCTGCCGGGCAAATAGGTTCGTCGCCATCATTGCCCGACCAACAACAAACCCTGACTATCAGTGGGCAGGGGCGGCTTTCCGACCCACAGGAATTTGCTAATGTCATTATTCGTAGCAATCCACAGGGCGGTATGATTCGGCTGGGTGATGTTGCCCGCGTAGCGCTGGGGGCGCAGAATTATCAAGTCAGCGCGGCGCAAAACCAGACTGAATCGGCATTCTTAGTGGTCTATCCGGTACCCGGCGCTAATGCATTAGATGTGGCCAATGGTGTGCGTGACGAAATGACCCGGCTATCAGCGGCTTTCCCGCCGGATCTGACCTATGAAATTAACTACGATTCCACCTTACCGGTCACGGCAACCTTGCATGAAATTGCACTTTCGCTGACCTTGACTCTCATTGTGGTGCTGGCGGTGGTGTATCTGTTTTTACAAAGTATGCGGGCGACCTTTATTGTCGCGCTCACCATTCCGGTTTCGCTGCTGGGCACCTTTGCGGTGCTGTATGTCTTTGGTTACTCGGCAAATACCCTCAGTCTTTTTGCCATAATTTTGGCGCTGACCATTGTGGTGGATGACGCCATTGTGGTGGTCGAAAACGTCGAGCGCTTATTATCGATTGACCCGAATCTCACACCCGCAGAGGCAACCAAGAAGGCGATGAGCCAGATTGCCGGGCCGATTATTGCCACCACGTTGGTGCTGATGGCGGTATTTGTGCCCATTGCGATTTTACCGGGCATTGTCGGTGAGCTGTATCGGCAGTTCGCGGTCACCCTCTCGGCGGCAGTTATTTTGTCCAGTATCAATGCGTTAACCTTAAGCCCGGCACTGTGCGCGGTATTACTTAAGCGCCGGACATTGTCGACTACCGGGGTGTTCGGCGGGATTAACCATGGGCTGGACAGCGCCCGTGATGGTTATGTCACATTGACGGGGAAAATCAGTAGCCGCGCAGTATTCAGTATTGTCGCGCTGTTGTTGGTGGGATTTGCCACCTGGTGGGGCTATACCCGCCTGCCCACCTCATTCTGGCCGGAGGAGGATCAGGGCTATTTCTTCGTCAGCTTACAATTGCCGGATGGGGCTTCTCTGAACCGAACTCAGACAGTCATGGACCAGATGTATCAGCAGGTGGCCGCCAATGATGCTGTCGAAGATGTGATAAAAATCACCGGTTTTAGTTTGCTCAGTGGCAATAACTCACCCAATGCCGGTTTTGCGATTGTGATGCTTAAACCTTGGGGGCAACGCCCGCATATTAATCAGGTTCTGGCGAACATTCAGGCCAATTTGGCGGCGATTCCGTCGGCGATGATCATGGCGGTCAATCCACCGGCGATTGCGGGTTTGGGCAGTGCTTCGGGCTTCGATTTGCGCATTCAGGCGCTCCTGGGGCAAACACCGTAAGAACTGGCACAGGTCAGTCAGGGGATCATTTTTGCTGCTAATCAGGACCCGAAACTGAGCCGTGTATTTACCACCTTCAGTGCTTCGGTACCAGAAACCAATCTGAGTATTGACCGAGATCGTGCGGCATTATTACAGGTGCCGGTCAGCCGTATTTTCCAGACCTTGCAGACCTCTCTTGGGGGAATGAATGCCGGCGATTTCACCTTAAATAACCGCATGTTCCGAGTGCAATTACAAAATGATATGGATTTCCGTCAGCGCACCGCCCAAATCAATAGTTTGAATGTGCGTAGTGATAACGGCGCATTGGTCAGTTTGGCCAATCTGGTGACTCTGACGCCTTCAGTTGGTGCTCCTTTTATCAGTAATTTCAATCAGTTCCCTTCAGTTGCTATCAGTGGTTCGGCGGCCGATGGTGCCAGTTCGGGTCAGGCAATGGCGGCGATGGAAGCACTATTGGCGCAGAATTTACCGCAAGGTTATAGCTATAGCTGGAGCGGGATGTCATGGCAGGAGCAGCAAACTGGCGGTCAGGTGGTGTTTATTTATCTGGCTGCGTTAGTGTTCGCTTACCTGTTCTTGGTTGCTCAGTATGAAAGCTGGAGTATCCCGCTGGTGGTCATTCTGTCAGTGATATTTGCGGTGGGCGGTGCGGTGGCAGGGTTGTCAGCGATGGGCTTTGCCAATGACGTGTACGCGCAAATCGGATTGGTATTGCTGATAGGGTTGGCGGCCAAGAATGCGATATTGATTGTCGAATTCTCAAAAGCCCGACGGGAAGAGGGCGCGAGTATTGCTCAGGCGGCACAAGATGGTGCCAAACAGCGTTTCCGTGCGGTGATGATGACGGCAATTTCGTTTATTCTCGGCGTGATGCCGCTGGTCTTCGCCAGTGGCGCGGGCGCGATGAGCCGTCAGATTATTGGTATCACCGTGTTTGGTGGCATGTTAATGGCCACCGCCGTAGGGATCTTCTTCATTCCGGCGCTGTATCTGCATATTCAGCGGTTACGGGAATGGACAAAATCGCGCAAACACCCTTCAGATACTGATCCGCAGCATTAATCATTAGCTCAGTCTGCCACCCTGAAATGGGTGGTAGAATCGGGCTAAGTGGTCGCTTTTTGCGTTATTACATTAGGGTTATGATTATCCTCTGGTTTTCCCTACATATCCCGTAGCTTTACAACTATTATTATATACCCGTCATACTTCAAGCTCAGATAAAGCAGAAGTCAAAGAGCTGTTGCAGCAACACCATGATCATATCGAACAGAATATTGAAGATATTGCTCAGCATCCGGACATTAATGAAACCGTTTTGAGAGGAATATCACGGTTCTAATTTGATTTAAATCAAAAAAATCCATTTCTATACAATGGTTTACCTTTCTATTCAAATCTGTCTTTGACCCTCCCCCAAGGGGAGGGTTTAGATTATGGCCCATCCTATTAAAATACATTTCGCTTATCGAAAAAGGACCCACCATAATGAATAAAACATTTGCTTCAGCAACGCGCTTGGCGATTGTTGCTTTTGCCGCCATCACTTTCAGCCAATTTGCCTCCGCGACAACTCAAACAGAATTTTTGGCTCAGCATGGAATATCAGGAAAAACTACTGAGCAAATGATTGAGACAATTGATCAATCCAAACAAGAACGGCCTTTGGCGTATTCAGCCTCAGTCACCGGGACTGAGTTGAAATTATCGGATGGGCAGCAGGAGTTTTCTTTCCCTGTGGGTGATAAGTTCTATCTCTCATTTGCGCCTTATATCAACCAAACCCATCCATGTTTTAATCACAGTTTGTCTGGTTGCCGTGGCGAATTGGCGAATACCACCTTCGATGTGAAAATCACCGATCAAACCGGGAACGTTATCTTGCAGGATAAACTGACCAGCTATCAGAATGGTTTTATTGGTGTGTGGTTGCCACGTAATATAGAAGGGACGATAGAAGTGAATTATCAAGGGATTAAGGCGATATCACCTTTTGCGACCCAAGTTGAAAGCCAAACTTGCATGACGACATTGCGACTGAAAAAATAAACCTTATCAGAGTGAGTCTTAGATTATCTAAAATAATGAAAATCAGCTTAGCGGCTGGTTTTCATTATCCAACCAGCACACAATTTATTGCACTTCACTCGATAATATCATTGCTAAAGTTATCCCTGGTTGGATCTGTCAGTATTTTTTACGTGTAAGATCACAAATTACGCATTCTTATTCAATACGATTTTCCTTTAAAATGATGAGCAGTCGCAGTGCCAAATGATACATTCCCCCCGAATGGGTTGATAAATAAAACTGATTATATTGTTTTTTATTATTGATAGGGAAAATCTTAAAGTTATATAACTCATTGGGAAAGTGAAAGTTAATTAAATTTTTAAAAAAATGACGTGGGATTTTACATAAAAAAAATGAAACAATTTACGCTAATTTAAGTAATAAAATTCCCTTCAATATTGTAGGAAGTTTCCATTATTCGTATGAATAATCTTCTTTTTATTCGTATCAATAGAATATATACACCTAAATAACATGGATATTTTGGTGTTTTATTTCTAATGTTTTAATTAAATTGAGTTTAAAAACTTAAATGCTAATAGATTTCAGATTTTTATGCCTGACGTTGTGTTTGCGGCGATATATTTTTACATATAGTAAATGTTGTTCTACCTTTTAAATATCCGTATAAATAATTAAATTCGAATAAAAAACCATTAGATGTGAATTTTACAGTGGCTTGTAGATAGCATGATATAAAACAAAGCTTTCCGGGTGAATTCGCCTACCGCGAGTCTAAAACACCCTAAATTCAACACGAAAATCGCTTACTTATTAAATGGGTTATTTACCTGGTTATCTGTCGCCTGATGGATAAAGAGCGCTGTCGTCAATACCTTTTCAATAAGATTTAAATCTTTTAAGGATAGATATGAATGCAATTTTTAAAGTTATTTGGAATAGGTCATTGAATATATGGGTTGCTGTAGGAGAATTCGCTAAAGGAAAACAAAAATCAACAACTACTCAGCGCTCTTTTACTTCTCAATTTATCCTCGATACATTAAATCACCATATTCAACCTAAAATAGCTATTTTGGCTGTTGCCGTGATGGGCGCATTGGGCATTCAACCTGCATTGGCTATTACTGCCGCACAATGTACTGCAATGGGCGCGAGTTGCGTGGCGGTGGGAACGGCAGCAAGTTTAGCGACTGCGTTGAGTAATACCGGGGCGGGAAGTGCAGCGACAACCATTTTATTAACCGCGAACATTGATCTTTCAACGGCATATTCTTTGGGTATGACAGTAAACCAAACCACCAATGCACGACAGAATCTGGTGATTGATGGTGGTGGTTATGACTTAAAATTTGCGGGTTATGCTTTCAATATGTATGCGGGCAGCACAAATAATGTGGCTTGGGCTGCGGAGAATGCAACATTCAAACTCACCAACTTTAATGATATTACATCAACGCTGGCGACCACCAGCGGCACCATTTCCCGATTGGTGTATGTGCAAGATGCTACCACTCGGTTAGACGTGACTTTGGATGAGATCAACTCAGTCCCCAATGGCAAATTGGTTGCTATGGGGCTTGATGGTGCTGCGGCCGCACCCAATGATTTCGGTAGAGTGATATTTGGCGATATTACCCAACCCGTCACTTTGAATTTCGGCACTTATCGACAATTGGTATTAGCTAACAATATCGCATTTACTGGACATTTCGACTTAACCGCAATAGCCAGCCCTGACTATCCGGCGGTCTTTTGGAGCAATGGTTCAGCAGCGAATAGCGTGCTCACTTTTGCCAGTGGTTCTGATGTGAGTATTACTGGCACGCGGCTGACTAATGGCCTGGCTATTGTTGGCGTGGGGGTGCCATCGTATAACTATATGATTGAAGATGGTGCCAAATTAAGCCTGGTTATCGATGGCCAAAATCCGTTGGGTCTCGCTAACTATGGTGTACAGATTGGCTCTTATAACACGGCTACCGGTTTATTTGGCGCTGGTGCTGTAATTAACATGAATAACCTGGCGGGTGATGTAATCAGTAATGCCCCCAGTACTGTTGCCACTGCATATATTTATAATGGCCCAGCCTCAACGAGAGATGTTATCTATAATCTGGCCGCGGGTTCAAATCTTGTTGTTGCCGCTGGCGCTGGCAATGATGGGATCACTGCCAGCAAAACTCTGGCAGGGACGGGGGGGATTTATATCCGTTCAGCGGCGACCATCTCAGATGGCACGCTAAACACCACCGCCGGCACGGGGATTAATGTCAGTGCTGCCTCATCGGGCAATGTGGTCATTCGTAATGAGGCGGAGGGTACTATCAGAAAAGCGACCGGGATCACTGTCACTGATTCTGGTAGTGGGTCGGTAAATATCACCAACGCGGGTACCATCAACAGCACTACCGCCGGGCTTTCTATTTCCGCTACGACAGCCAAAACAGTCAGTGTTGATAATACTGGCGGGACAATCAGTGCCAGCGGTGGGACGGGTGTTAATATTCTAGCCAATGCGCTATTGAATATGGTCGGGGGAACAATTACCACGACAGGCGCGGCGACCGGGTTTACTTTCGCAGGAACCACCAATAGCCATGTTTTAACTGATTTGATCCTCAATGTGAATGGTGCCGGTGCCGCCTTCTCAAAAGCGGCGGGAGTTAATCTGACGTTAAACCATGTCATCCTCAACACCGTGACTGGCACGGCCCTGGATAGCCTGGCTGGTTTGACGTTTGCCGACAGCGCCAATGGTCGTAATGAAATTAATGTCACTGGCACTGGGACCGGGATTGCGACGGTTAACACGGCGTTAACTGGCTGGAGCCCGGCGGCATTAGATATCAATGTTTCTGGTGCCGGAACCGGGATCAACGCCAGTGGCGGTGGCGTTGATCTTTCCAGTGCCAATTTGAGTGTCAATGTCACTAACAGCGGCGGTACCGGTTTACGCGTCACTGATGGTGCCGTGACAGCCACGACCATTGGTGCGAATGCCAGAATCAATGCAGGGGGTGCCACGGCGATTAATTTTGCAGGTACTACCGCCAAGACATTAAATAACAACGGAACCATTAATGGCGGGGTGATATTTGGCGGAACTGCCGCGAACATAATTAATAATAATGCGATATTGAACGGAACATTAACCACTGGTTCCGGTAACGATACTTTGGTGCTGGGAAGTGCTTCAGAAAGCACTGGTGCGATTAATCTGGGGGATGGCAATAATAACGTCACTATTCAGAACGGTACTCAAGTCTCATCCATTAATACCGGGGTGGGCGATGATACTTTTACTATCAATGGGATGACGTTAGGCAGTACCTATTTAGGTTCTCTGAATGCTGGTACTGGGACCAATACGCTGAATATCAATACATCAACAGATACCTTAGCCACTGGCACTTCTTTACAAGGTTTTGCCAATATCAATCTGACAGACAGCCTGATTACTCTGACATCTGACACTAACATTGGTAGCGGTGCCATTAATATTGACAGTACCAGTGATCTGCTATTTGGCAGCACATTCAATGGCACTCTGAATGCCTCATTAGGCCATGTCTCTGGGGGGGATGGTTCAGCCATCGTCAATAATGGTGCTAATGTCACGTTAAGCCAGGCAAGTGCTTTTGTCGGGAATTGGCAGGTCGATCAGGGCGGGATTCTCGCCGCCAGCAATAGCAATCAGCTGGGCACGACGGAAATTGCGCTGAATGGCAGGCTGAATCTGAATGGGGTGGCGGTTTCTAATAATGCGCTGACCGGCAACGGCACCCTGAATATCGATACTGCCAATAACACGTTCAATTTTGGTGTGAATACCGGCAGCGCATTTGCCGGTACGGTAGATATGCAAAACAGTATTTTTGCCCTGAGTGGCAATAATACTGCGGCATTGAACAATGCTTCATTTATTGCCTCTGTTGGCACCACGGTTGCCGTGGATAACAGTAATCAGACGATCGGTAATTTTACTCTTAACGGTGCAACCGCTGCATTTGGCAGCGGCAGTTTAATCACCACGGATACGCTGGCGGTGACGGATGACAGTATCATCCGAGTTGATCCGGCTCTCACCACCGGTGGGAATTTACTCGATCAGGATACCGGCAATTCAGCCCAATTAATTAACAGTACCAATGTGTTGTCAACGACTGAATTGGCGCGACTGACATTACAAAATATTGTCGGCGGCACTCTGGGTAATGGCACCACTGAAAATATTATTCAGGGAGGCAATACGGTTGCTGAGGCACTGTATAATTATGCGCTGTCGGGCAGCGGTGGTTTAAGTGTGACCTCCGCACTAACTCAACTGAATTTGCTTGCCGGTGAAAGTTTAACCCTGACATCGCAAGGTGCGGTCAATGCTGATAACACCTTGGTGGCACAATTGACTGGCGCGGGTAATTTGATTATTGGTGCTGATAACAGCGCAACGACGCTGACTAACGCGACCAATAATTATACCGGCAGCACCTCAGTCAATGGCGGTATTTTGACTCTGGGCAGTAATGATGCGCTGGGCCAGACTTCGGCGCTGAACACGGTGGCGGGTACCTCTGCCAATATTAACGGCCACAGCCAGACGGTGGGCGCACTGACCAACGCCGGGACGGTCACATTAGGCACTGGCGGGGCGCTCAGCAGCGGCCTGTTGACCAACAGCAATATTCTGAATATCGCGGGCGGTACATTGAACCTGAGTGCCGGCGGGGCTTCCACCGCAACCGGCGGTTTGACCGGCTCCGGCACCCTGAATATCAATGGCGGCGATTTAGCCCTCAGTGCCGCCAACAGCGGTCTGGCGGGGCAAACCAATATTGCCAGCGGTGCTTCCGCCACCCTGAGTGGTGCGGGCACACTGGGCAGCAGCGCCATTAACGTGCTGGGCGATTTAAATCTGAACGGGGCTAATGCGGCGCTGGCTAATGTGCTGAGTGGCACAGGAGATATCAACACCAACGCCGCAGTGACTTTGACCGGTACCAATACTTTCAGTGGCGGGCATCATATCGGTGCCACCGGCGCGCTGACAGTGACGCAGGCCAGTAATCTGGGGGCCTCGACTGCCACCATCGGGCTGGATACCGCCACCTCGCATCTGGTGCTGAACGGGGTCAATGGCACGGTCGCCAATGTCCTCAGCGGCGTTGCCGGTTCTGTGGTGGACGTCACCACCGGCGCGAACACCAGTCTGACCGGCAATAACAGCGGGTTCCTTGGCCAGTATGCTCTGGCGGGGAACAGCAAACTGACTGTCAGCTCAACGAATAATCTGGGGGCGATTTCCAACGTCACCTTGGCGGGCGCGCAGGACACTCTGGCACTGAGTGGTTTTAGCGGCACCTTTGCCAATGCAGTGACGGGCAGCGGGATATTGCAGGTGACCGGCGGCTCAAATGCCACGCTGACCAGCAGTAATGCGGTCGATAATGCGGTGGCGGTGGATATCACCAATGCCACGTTGAACCTGACTGACATCGCGCTGTTTGACCACGGCCTGACCGGCAACGGCACCCTGAATATCGATACTGCCAATAACACGTTCAATTTTGGTGTGAATACCGGCAGCGCATTTGCCGGTACGGTAGATATGCAAAACAGTATTTTTGCCCTGAGTGGCAATAATACTGCGGCATTGAACAATGCTTCATTTATTGCCTCTGTTGGCACCACGGTTGCCGTGGATAACAGTAATCAGACGATCGGTAATTTTACTCTTAACGGTGCAACCGCTGCATTTGGCAGCGGCAGTTTAATCACCACGGATACGCTGGCGGTGACGGATGACAGTATCATCCGAGTTGATCCGGCTCTCACCACCGGTGGGAATTTACTCGATCAGGATACCGGCAATTCAGCCCAATTAATTAACAGTACCAATGTGTTGTCAACGACTGAATTGGCGCGACTGACATTACAAAATATTGTCGGCGGCACTCTGGGTAATGGCACCACTGAAAATATTATTCAGGGAGGCAATACGGTTGCTGAGGCACTGTATAATTATGCGCTGTCGGGCAGCGGTGGTTTAAGTGTGACCTCCGCACTAACTCAACTGAATTTGCTTGCCGGTGAAAGTTTAACCCTGACATCGCAAGGTGCGGTCAATGCTGATAACACCTTGGTGGCACAATTGACTGGCGCGGGTAATTTGATTATTGGTGCTGATAACAGCGCAACGACGCTGACTAACGCGACCAATAATTATACCGGCAGCACCTCAGTCAATGGCGGTATTTTGACTCTGGGCAGTAATGATGCGCTGGGCCAGACTTCGGCGCTGAACACGGTGGCGGGTACCTCTGCCAATATTAACGGCCACAGCCAGACGGTGGGCGCACTGACCAACGCCGGGACGGTCACATTAGGCACTGGCGGGGCGCTCAGCAGCGGCCTGTTGACCAACAGCAATATTCTGAATATCGCGGGCGGTACATTGAACCTGAGTGCCGGCGGGGCTTCCACCGCAACCGGCGGTTTGACCGGCTCCGGCACCCTGAATATCAATGGCGGCGATTTAGCCCTCAGTGCCGCCAACAGCGGTCTGGCGGGGCAAACCAATATTGCCAGCGGTGCTTCCGCCACCTTGAGCGGCGCGGGCACACTGGGCAGCAGCGCGGTTAACGTGCTGGGCGATTTGAACCTGAACGGGGCCAATGCGGCGCTGGCGAATGTGCTGAGCGGCAATGGCAATATCAACACTAACGCCGCAGTGACCCTGACCGGCACCAATACTTTCAGTGGCGGGCATCATATCGGTGCCACCGGCGCGCTGACAGTGACGCAGGCCAGTAATCTGGGGGCCTCGACTGCCACCATCGGGCTGGATACCGCCACCTCGCATCTGGTGCTGAACGGGGTCAATGGCACGGTCGCCAATGTCCTCAGCGGCGTTGCCGGTTCTGTGGTGGACGTCACCACCGGCGCGAACACCAGTCTGACCGGCAATAACAGCGGGTTCCTTGGCCAGTATGCTCTGGCGGGGAACAGCAAACTGACTGTCAGCTCAACGAATAATCTGGGGGCGATTTCCAACGTCACCTTGGCGGGCGCGCAGGACACTCTGGCACTGAGTGGTTTTAGCGGCACCTTTGCCAATGCAGTGACGGGCAGCGGGATATTGCAGGTGACCGGCGGCTCAAATGCCACGCTGACCAGCAGTAATGCGGTCGATAATGCGGTGGCGGTGGATATCACCAATGCCACGTTGAACCTGACTGACATCGCGCTGTTTGACCACGGCCTGACCGGCAACGGCACCCTGAATATCGATACTGCCAATAACACGTTCAATTTTGGTGTGAATACCGGCAGCGCATTTGCCGGTACGGTAGATATGCAAAACAGTATTTTTGCCCTGAGTGGCAATAATACTGCGGCATTGAACAATGCTTCATTTATTGCCTCTGTTGGCACCACGGTTGCCGTGGATAACAGTAATCAGACGATCGGTAATTTTACTCTTAACGGTGCAACCGCTGCATTTGGCAGCGGCAGTTTAATCACCACGGATACGCTGGCGGTGACGGATGACAGTATCATCCGAGTTGATCCGGCTCTCACCACCGGTGGGAATTTACTCGATCAGGATACCGGCAATTCAGCCCAATTAATTAACAGTACCAATGTGTTGTCAACGACTGAATTGGCGCGACTGACATTACAGAATATTGTCGGCGGCACTCTGGGTAATGGCACCACTGAAAATATTATTCAGGGAGGCAATACGGTTGCTGAGGCACTGTATAATTATGCGCTGTCGGGCAGCGGTGGTTTAAGTGTGACCTCCGCACTAACTCAACTGAATTTACTTGCCGGTGAAAGTTTAACCCTGACATCGCAAGGTGCGGTCAATGCTGATAACACCTTGGTGGCACAATTGACTGGCGCGGGTAATTTGATTATTGGTGCTGATAACAGCGCAACGACGCTGACTAACGCGACCAATAATTATACCGGCAGCACCTCAGTCAATGGCGGTATTTTGACTCTGGGCAGTAATGATGCGCTGGGCCAGACTTCGGCGCTGAACACGGTGGCGGGTACCTCTGCCAATATTAACGGCCACAGCCAGACGGTGGGCGCACTGACCAACGCCGGGACGGTCACATTAGGCACTGGCGGGGCGCTCAGCAGCGGCCTGTTGACCAACAGCAATATTCTGAATATCGCGGGCGGTACATTGAACCTGAGTGCCGGCGGGGCTTCCACCGCAACCGGCGGTTTGACCGGCTCCGGCACCCTGAATATCAATGGCGGCGATTTAGCCCTCAGTGCCGCCAACAGCGGTCTGGCGGGGCAAACCAATATTGCCAGCGGTGCTTCCGCCACCCTGAGCGGCGCGGGCACACTGGGCAGCAGCGCGGTTAACGTGCTGGGCGATTTGAACCTGAACGGGGCCAATGCGGCGCTGGCGAATGTGCTGAGCGGCAATGGTGATATCAATACCAACGCCGCAGTGACTTTGACCGGCACGAACAGCTTCAGTGGCGCACATCATATCGGTGCTGCGGGTGAACTGACAGTGACACAGGCCAGTAATCTCGGGGCGTCAACGGCCACAGTTGGGCTGGACACCGCCACCTCGCATCTGGTGCTAAATGGCGTTAGCGGCACCATCGCCAATGCGCTCAGCGGGGTTGCCGGTTCTGTGGTGGACGTCACCACCGGCGCGAACACCAGTCTGACCGGCAATAACAGCAACTTCCTCGGCCAGTATGCTGTGGCGGGGAACAGTAAACTAACTGTCGGCTCAACGAATAATCTGGGCGCGGCGGCCAACATCGCTCTGGCGGGGGCGCAGGATATTCTGGCGCTGAGTGGCTTTAACGGCACCTTTGCCAATACGGTGACGGGCAGCGGGATATTGCAGGTGACCGGCGGCTCAAATGCCACGCTGACCAGCAGTAATGCGGTCGATAATGCGGTGGCGGTGGATATCGCCAATGCCACGTTGAACCTGACTGATATCGCGCTGTTTGACCACGGCCTGACCGGCAACGGCACCCTGAATGTGGCGAAGAATCTGGCCAGCACGGCATTTGACTTCGGCACCTCGGTGGGCGGGGCATTCAGCGGCACAGTGAACCTGACGAACTCCACTTTTGCCTTAACAGCGGACAACACAGCAGCGCTGGCGAATGCCACGCTGAAACTGTCGGCTAACAACGTCACCACCGTGGGTTCCACCGACCGCACAGTGCATGGGCTGAATCTGAATGGCGGCACCCTGATTTTTGACGGTGCCGCCCCGCAGTCACAGGCCAATGGAGTGGTCAACGTGACCGAACTGGCGCTGAACAGCGGCACGGTCAGTGTCACCGGCACGAGCAACTGGGAGAACACCAACCCGGTCATCGCACCCAACTTGTCGATCCTCGCGCAAGATCGGGGCGACATCATGCTGGAGCTGATCAACGGCAATAACGTCACCGGTAATGTCAACGATCTGGATTTGGTGATCAACGGCACGTCGGTGACATCCGGTGGTCAGGCGGTGCTGTCCACCATCGAGCAGGGCGGGGTGACGGTCGCCAATGCCACTCATAACTATGGCCTGACCAGCAGTGACGGTAGCAGCGGCACGGGTTTGTACGTCAATTACTCCCTCAAAGCGCTGGAATTGTTAACCGGCGGCAATGATGCCTTATTACTGGTCACGGAGAGCGGAGCGACGGCGAATCGGGTATTGAATGCGGCGCTGTCGGGCAACGGCGGTTTGCAGGTAGATGCCAGCAATGGCGCGCTGACACTGGCGAATAGCACCAATACCTACAGCGGGGCGACCACAGTCAATGCGGGTTCGCTGATTCTGGGGGCTAACAATGCTTTTGGGCGCACCTCATTGCTGGATGTGCTCAGCGGGGCCAGCACCAATATTAACGGCCACAGCCAGACGGTGGGCGCACTGACCAACGCCGGGACGGTCACATTAGGCACTGGCGGGGCGCTCAGCAGCGGCCTGTTGACCAACAGCAATATTCTGAATATCGCGGGCGGTACATTGAACCTGAGTGCCGGCGGGGCTTCCACCGCAACCGGCGGTTTGACCGGCTCCGGCACCCTGAATATCAATGGCGGCGATTTAGCCCTCAGTGCCGCCAACAGCGGTCTGGCGGGGCAAACCAATATTGCCAGCGGTGCTTCCGCCACCCTGAGCGGCGCGGGCACACTGGGCAGCAGCGCGGTTAACGTGCTGGGCGATTTGAACCTGAACGGGGCCAATGCGGCGCTGGCGAATGTGCTGAGCGGCAATGGTGATATCAATACCAACGCCGCAGTGACTTTGACCGGCACGAACAGCTTCAGTGGCGCACATCATATCGGTGCTGCGGGTGAACTGACAGTGACACAGGCCAGTAATCTCGGGGCGTCAACGGCCACAGTTGGGCTGGACACCGCCACCTCGCATCTGGTGCTAAATGGCGTTAGCGGCACCATCGCCAATGCGCTCAGCGGGGTTGCCGGTTCTGTGGTGGACGTCACCACCGGCGCGAACACCAGTCTGACCGGCAATAACAGCAACTTCCTCGGCCAGTATGCTGTGGCGGGGAACAGTAAACTAACTGTCGGCTCAACGAATAATCTGGGCGCGGCGGCCAACATCGCTCTGGCGGGGGCGCAGGATATTCTGGCGCTGAGTGGCTTTAACGGCACCTTTGCCAATACGGTGACGGGCAGCGGGATATTGCAGGTGACCGGCGGCTCAAATGCCACGCTGACCAGCAGTAATGCGGTCGATAATGCGGTGGCGGTGGATATCGCCAATGCCACGTTGAACCTGACTGACATCGCGTTGTTTGACCACGGCCTGACCGGCAACGGCACCCTGAATGTGGCGAAGAATCTGGCCAGCACGGCATTTGACTTCGGCACCTCGGTGGGCGGGGCATTCAGCGGCACAGTGAACCTGACGAACTCCACTTTTGATCTTAATGGCATGAACACATCGGCCCTGACGAATGCCACGCTAAAACTGTCCAGCGGCAATATGACTTCTGTGGCCGATGGTGTCCAAAATATCGGCGGACTGGCGCTGAACGGCGGTACGATACTGTTCAATAACGTGGTGGATAACGCCGGTGTCATCTCCTCGGAAGGAACTTTCGCGGCGAATAGTATCAATACCACCGGTGGGGGAAATGTTCGGGTCAATTTACCTGCTGGCCTTGCGCCTAGCCTTGATGGTTTGCCAGTGATGGCGCTGGACGAAGGTGAGATAATTGTTAAGTTGGGCACCGGGGCTGCTACCGGTTCCGGGCATGAATTAACACTCACTGATCAGAATGGTGGCCCCATAAGTGCTGTTTTCTATCAGAATCTTTATAACCCTGGTGTGGGCAGTGCCGCGGCGGTTGGCTCATTTAATTACGGTCTGACAACCGGTAATAGTTATGACGGCTTGTATGTTAATTATGGGCTGACAGCATTGGAGCTACAGAGCACTGGCAATGATGCTTTGATCTTGACGGCAACGCTGGCTAACAATGGTAAACAATCTAACGATTTGTCTACCCAGATTAGCGGCAGTGGTGATTTGGCGTTTGTTTCCGCAAATGAAGGCAGCATCGCCTCGTTATCGAATGCGACCAATAATTACACTGGGGCCACGTGGGTGCGTTCAGGGAGTTTACGTCTGGATGCAAACTCTGCGCTGGGGCAAACCTCGCAGTTGGCGATGAGCAATGCCACCGCCGTGGATCTCAATGGGACTCAGCAAACAGTGGGCCAATTAACCACGGAAACCGGCAGCACCCTGAATTTCAATAATGGCAAATTAGCCGTAACAAACGGCGGCCAAGTGGATGGTGCGCTTAGCGGTGCAGGAGAGCTGGCTCTGAGCGGCGGTACACTCAGTGTCACTCAAGGGAATAGCGGCTTTACCGCTAGCACGGATATTGCCAGCGGTGCCACGGCGCATCTGTATCAGGCCCAAGGTCTGGGAAGCGGGGCGATTAATAATAACGGGGTTCTTAACCTGGATAATACCACCGGCGTATTGTCGAACAATCTGACCGGAGCCAGCGGTAACACCCAACTGACGAACAATGCCAATATCCGACTGGCGGGAGATAACAGCGGCTATTCGGGTCTATTTACCACGGATTCCGGGGCTATTTTGACGGCGAATAGCGCCCAAAATCTCGGGAATAGCCGAATTGCCAACAGTGGTGAATTGATTCTGGATACGGCGTCAGTCTGGGAGCTGACTAACGCCATCAGTGGGAGTGGTGCGCTGATTAAACGTGGTAGCGGAACGGTTAAAATTGAGGGAAGCACGGTCAGTGCTGGCCTGACCACCATTGAGAATGGATTGCTGCAATTGGGCAGTTTACCGGTGATATCGGCGCTTTATGTGGAAGAATCACCGTTAGCGCGTTCATTATCAGTCTCGTTGGCCTCGACTATCGCCAATCTGACCAGCAATGTGCTGATTACCACCACCGGTTCATTAGGTGGCTACGGCAAGGTGACCGGGAATGTTGAAAGCAACGGCAGTCTGATTATGCCGAATGCTTTAACCGGCGGTGATTTTGGAACATTTACCATTGACGGTAATTATACCGGTAATAATGGCACAGTGGTCTTCAATACCGTTCTGGCGGGGGATTCGTCAAGCAGTGACCGGTTATTGATTACCGGTAATACCGCAGGGCAGAGTTATGTCACGGTGAATAACATTGGCGGTAATGGTGGGCGGACGTCTGACGGCATCAAAATTATCAATGTCGGCGGTGATTCGGCGGGGCAATTTACCCTTAATGGCCGTGCGGTTGCTGGCGCATATGAGTATTTCTTGTATCAGGGCAGCATTAGCTCGCCAACAGATGGCGACTGGTATTTGCGTACTGAAGTCGATGAGCGCCGTCCAGAGCCAGCCAGCTACACCGCAAACCTGGCGGCGGCGAACACGATGTTTGTCACCACTTTGGCCGACCGTGCGGGCGAAACACTGTACACCGATGTCTTCACTGGTGAAGAGAAAACCACCAGCCTGTGGTTACGCAATGAAGGCACTCATAATCGCTCCCGTGATGACAGTGGTGAGTTGAAAACTCAAGATAACCGCTATGTCATGCAGCTCGGTGGAGATGTGGCGCAATGGAGCCGTAACGCGCAAGATTTGTGGCGTGTCGGTGTGATGGCGGGTTATGCCAATAGCAGCAGTTCTAGCGTGGCGCAGATGACGGGCTATCGCTCCAATGGCTCGGTTGATGGTTACAGTGTCGGGATGTATGGCACTTGGTTTGCTAATAGCCAGGAAAATACCGGTGCATACGTTGATTCATGGCTGCAATACAGCTGGTTTACTAATCAGGTTGATGGGCAGGATCTCACCACTGAGAAATATGATTCTAAAGGTTTTACCGCTGCGGTTGAGAGTGGTTATATCTTCAAAGTGGGGGAAAGTGCTTATAGCAACTTCTTTATCCAGCCGAAAGCTCAGGTGGTGTGGATGGGCGTAAAAGCAGATTCTCATACCGAAACCAATGGCACCTTGGTCACTGGCGAGGGGAATAATAATATTCAAACCCGTTTAGGCGCGAAAGCTTTCATTAGCCCGATTCAGTCCGCCAACAAGGCGAAAGAACCCGCGTTTAAACCTTACGTTGAAGCCAATTGGATCCACAATACTAAAGATTTCGGTACTACATTGGATGGCATCACTGTAAAACAAGCGGGAGCCGCTAATATTGCCGAATTGAAATTGGGTGTTGAAGGCCAGATAAATAAAAAGCTGAACCTGTGGGGGAATGTTGGCCAGCAACTGGGTAATAATGGTTACAGTGATAGCAGCATCACGTTAGGGGTTAAATATAATTTCTAACGGTAATTAATAGTTATCAATAACTAACGGCACATATCAATGGGTATGTGCCGTTTTTTGTGGTTAAAAGTGTGTCGGTAAATATTAATAATGAAGGAATCGGTGGCGAATTATTTTTTGTTTTATATTTTTTAATTTGTTATTTCATTGGATTATTGGTCTTTCTTTTCGTTATTTATCGATACTAAATTTAGCTGATTATCATTTCTATAGCATTTAATATGATATTTAATTAAATAAAAAATGAAATTAAATTGACGCGTTATGATTTTTGTTATAAAAAACCAAATATAAAAATATTATACTTTTCATGATGTTAGTTTTTGTTTTTCATTTTCAGGGTTTATTCGTCTTTCACCCCGTTAATACTTGGTTTTATCTTCTCCCACACCACGCAATCACTCTATCGCGACAGGAAGTCACGTGTGTTTTCTGTCCGTTTTGGCTATGGCCTCTTTAAAGGGAAAGGACAGGATATGTCATCAGTAGAACCGCAGGAAAACCGGCAAACCGGAATACTTAATACCATTGAGCGCATCGGTAATGCTATGCCGGATATCACCATGCTATTTATTTATGCATTAGGTGTGTGCTGGGCGCTTTCTTTTGGATTGTCATTTATTAATTTCGATTATTATCATCCTCTGACCGGCTCTCAGATCAAAGTGACCAATATGCTGGCACCAGTTGAGCTGGTGACCTTTATTACCACCATGGTCAAAAACTTTATTAACTTCCCACCATTGGCCATTACTATTGTCGCAACACTGGGTATTGGTATTGCCGAGGGCAGTGGCTTTATTCAGGTCATGTTGAAAAAGATGCTTAATGTGACGCCACAGCGCATTTTGACACCGGCGGTCATTTTTATTGGTGTAGTCAGCCATGTTGCATCTGATTCGGCTTATGTGATTTTAATGCCGGTATCGGCCATGATGTTTTATGCCAGTGGTCGACATCCGCTGGCTGGAATTGCCGCGGCTTTTGCCGGGTTGGCGGGTGGATTCTCGGCCAGTTACACCCCATCGATTATTGACCCTATCATGCAGGGTTTTACTCAGGGCGCGGCAAATATTATTGACCCGAGTTATAACGTCAATGTGTTATGTAACTATTTCCTCAGCTTTGGCAGCACCTTTGCGGTGATTCTGGTGTGCTGGTTTATTACTGAGAAAATTGTTGAGCCGCGTTTAATTAAATCGATGCCCCTGAATGACGATCTCAGTGTGCTACATAACAATGATAAACTGCAAAAAGTGACTCCGCGCGAGAGCAAAGCATTTAAGAAAGCGGGGTTGACTATGTTATTGATGCTGGTGGGGCTGGCGGCGGCATTGTACCCGGAGAACTCTTTATTGCGCTCACCAGAGGGAAGTTTAACCCGCCCTGATGCGCCTATCATGCAAGCCATTGTCCCATTACTGTTCTTCATGTTCGCCATTCCTGGCCTGATTTACGGCTTCAGCGCGGGTACCTTTAAAAGCACTAAAGATGTCACCAACAGCATGGAAAACATCACTCGCTCGTTGGTCTCATTTTTAGTCTTCAGTTTCTTCTGCGCCCAGTTCCTATACTCATTCAGCCATTCCAATATCGGCACATTGCTTGCAATCTCGGGGGCTGATTTCTTGCGTACCCTGGCAATGCCCGCTGGATTCACTATTCTGGGGGTGATTCTACTGTCTTGCGCGCTGGATATTATCATTACCTCTGCATCGTCTAAATGGTCAATTCTGGCACCGGTATTAGTGCCGATGTTAATGGCTGTGGGGATTTCGCCGGAACTGACGCAGGCCAGTTTCCGCGTCAGTTCCACTGTCAATATCTCGACACCGATGTTTGCTTTCTATCCGTTAATCATCATGTATTGCCGCCAGTATTGCTCTAAAACCGGAGTCGGAACACTCTGCGCCATGATGCTGCCTTATACTCTTGGGCTGACAATTGTGTTAACCCTGATGCTGTATTTGTTCTGGGGATTGGGGATTCCGTTGGGGTTCCAGAGCGGCTATACCTACCCAGCGACCCACTAACTGTCTAAAAATAAAATGAATAAGGAATAAGAAATGACAATCGCACTCTCAGAACAACTCACTCAACGATTTTTCCGCTATCTGTCCGTCAGTAGCCAAAGTGACTCCGCCTCTGACACGCTGCCGAGCACGGCGGGGCAGCATAAGATGGCGCAAATGTTGGCCGATGAATTACGGCAGTTGGGGCTGGAAGATATCATTATTGATGAACATGCGACGGTAACCGCCCGTAAACCGGGCAACCAGCCTACAGCGCCACGCATTGGTTTTATCACTCACATTGATACCGTTGATGTTGGTTTGTCAGCCGATATTCATCCGCAGCGCTTGCGCTTTACCGGTAGTGATTTGTGCTTGAACCCAGAACAGGGCATCTATCTGCGCACGGCGGAACACCCGGAAATTCTACGTTATCAAGATGAAGAGATTATTTTCAGTGATGGCACCAGTGTGTTGGGGGCGGATAATAAAGCGGCGGTAACGGTGGTGATGACACTGCTGGAAAACTTGAGCGCGGATGATAAGCACGGCGATATTATCGTGGCATTTGTGCCAGATGAAGAGATTGGTTTGCGCGGTGCCAAGGCGCTGGATCTGGCGCGGTTTGATGTTGATTTTGCTTACACCATCGATTGCTGCGAACTGGGCGAAGTGGTGTATGAGAACTTCAATGCGGCCTCGGCGGAGATTGATATTATTGGTGTGACGGCGCATCCCATGTCAGCCAAGAATGTGCTGATCAATCCTATCCGTGTCGCTTATGACATTATCAGCGAATTTGATCCACAACAGACGCCAGAACACACCGAAGGGCGCGAGGGCTATGTCTGGTTTACCGATATGGTGGCTAACCCCAACCATGCCAAACTGAAAATGGCGATCCGTGATTTTGATAATACTTCATTTGCGGCCCGTAAAGCCGCAATTGGCGAGGCGGTGGCAAAGATCTCTGCCCGTTATCCACGCGCCAAGTTAAGCTATTCAGTGACCGATGTTTACAGCAATATCAGCAATTCCATTGGTGAAGATAAGCAAGCTATCGAGCTTATTTTCTCTTCCATGGCGCAGTTGGGAATTGAGCCTAATGTGATCCCGATGCGGGGCGGAACGGATGGTGCGGCGTTATCCAGCAAAGGGCTGTTAACACCTAACTATTTCACAGGCGCGCATAATTTCCATTCGCCGTTTGAATTTCTGCCAATCAGCTCCTTTGTAAAATCGTATGAGTTGACCCGGACTATCTGCTTATCTGCGGCGAAAAAATAAGCTGCGGCTAAACAGCCCATAGGGGAGGGGCGATATGATCGCGCCCTCCATTTTACGGCTTAGTCCAGCGCCTCTTCCGGCACTTCCAGCACATGATAAGCGGTTGAGCAGAATAATGAGTTCAAGCGCTTCATATCCCCCAATAGCCCCATATGCAGACTGCTGGTTTCAATGCTCAGAACGTTTTGTTGATGCAAACGCTCGACGTGGGCGTGGGAGTATCGGCGGTTCAGCAAACGGAAACGATGCTTGGCACGGCGCAGGCGCTTGGCATTATTGATATCTCGGGATAAAAATACCGACATGCCCAAATCGAGGTTGGTGACCAATCGGGCATGTAAGGTATTTAATTCCTCAAACCCTTCGGCTGAAAACGGCTTACGTGCATTGAGCGACTTAGCGGCGACATCTGAAGTCATGCGGCCAATAATATCGCCCGCCTGCTGGAGATTAACTGCGGTATCAATGATTTCCGCCCAGCGGCGTGAGTCAATCTCGCCTAATTCATCTTGTTGAATTTGGGCTAAATACAGTTTTATCGCGCTATACAGCATGTCGACTTCATCTTCCAACAAGCTGACTTCATGTTTTTGCTGTTTATTCCCCTCCAACACTTCTTTAAAGCGAAATAGCATTTGCTCCAGCACGTCACCCATGCGCAGGGTTTCTCGCACGGCGTTGGCTAAGGCCAGTGACGGGGTGTCGATAGCGGTAATATCGAGATAGCGTGGCGCTGAAGGCTGGGGAATATTGGGGTCATCACTGATCAACCGGCTGCAAATTCGTGCCATCACGCCAACAAATGGCAGCATCAACAAACAGCGCAGCAGGTTATAGAAAACGTGGAAGTAAATGACCACTTCGGCGGCGGGTAAACTGCGCCCGAACAGCCATTTCCCTAACATATTGACCCAAGGGACAATTAAGATACAGCCGATAACTTTAAATAGCAGGCTCCCCAGCACCACTTGGCGAGAGACGGCATTCTGCCCACGGCTGCTGATCAGGGCCAGCAACCCGCTGCCGAGATTTGAACCAATTACAATGCAGAGCGCGATGTTCAGTGGCACTAAGCCGGTAGCGGCGAGTGTCGCGGTCAGTAGCACGGCAGCCAAACTGGAATAACTGATCATGGCGAACAGCGCGCCAATCAACAGCGCTAGAATGGTATCGCCGGTCAGAGAAGAGAAAATGGCCTGAACTGCGGTCGCCTGTGTAATCGGCCCGGCAGCCGTCACAATCAGTTGCAGCGCCAGAATAATCAGCCCGAGGCCAATACATACGCGGCCCATCTGGCCCACGCGCGCTTTACGTTGGCCGAGGAAGACAATGACCCCACCCAAAATCAGCAATGGCGACAGCCAAGAGAGATCAAAGGTGAGCACCCGCGCCATCAGCGCGGTCCCGACATCAGCCCCTAGCATAATCACCAGGGCTGGAGACAATGAAATCAGCCCCTGCGACACAAACGAAATGACCAGCAACGCGGTCGCATTACTGCTTTGTACCAGTGCGGTGACGCCAATCCCGGCCATAAACGCCGTCGGTTTTTTCTGGATGCTGGCGCTCAGTACCCGGCGCAAATCGGCACCATAAACTCGCATGATACCGGTGCGGACGATGTGTGTGCCCCACACCAGCAGGGCGACAGAAGAAAGCAGATGAAGCAATGTCAGCATAGTCAGTCTCAGTTGGGGTGAGTGGCTCCAGATTAGGTGAAATTGCTCAAGGATTGGTAAATGATATCCAAGAGCTTTTTATTATCAACGGATTGCAAAATTTTTACTGGCTTGCCCTGTGGTGCCGGAATGCCAACATCCAAACGCAGATTTTGCGGGCTAAAGCGCAAGGTCATCCCGCGGGTTAGCGCCCCTTCCAGCGCGACATCGACATAGTCGCTGGTGGTGGTCACGATGCTTTTATCCAGCAACCAGGCGACGACCAAGGCATCATGAACCCAGCAACCCGGCAGTTGCCGTGTTTGCATTGAGTAACTTATCCACGGGCGCAAAGTTTCTACCAGATAACGGCTGAGTACAGAGTCAATTTGTGCAATCTTATCTAAATCCTGATGCAGCAGTTGGGTCTGCGTAGTGACATCCAAAGGTGCCAATGTAATGTTAGCACCGCTGGTCAGTACCACATGCGCGGCTTCGGGATCGATACCAAAATTGGTGTCTTTAAAATAGCCCTCGACATTAAACACACCGCCCATGATAGCAATTTCCGCCACCGATGACGCCATTTGCGGGTAAAGCTGCATGGCATGGGCAATATTTGTCAGTGGGCCGATGGCCACCAAGGTTATTTCGCCGGGGTTATTGCAAATTAATTCGCCGATAGCATGGGCCGCTAAGGGCGCATTGGAGGCCACCATGGGCGGCAGGGGCGTTTGTTGCCAAAGTGCAGTTAATCCATTTCTGGCCGCGCCATTATCCAGCTTGTCGCGCCAAAGCGCCGCCGGCTCCACCAGCGCTTGTGACGCGCCCCGCATGATGGGGATATTCACCCCCAGACGGGTCACTAAATCATGGGCAACAGAAAATCCGACTTCGCTTGGGGTATTCCCCGCCACGATAGTCACTAATTCCAACGCTATTTCTGGGGCGGCGATGGCCAGCGCTAATGCTAAACCATCATCGACATTGGCGCCGGGCACGCCATTTCCTGGGTCACAATCAATAATTAAACGCATATTTTTTTTATCTTTTTATTATGGGAAATCAATTTCTTTGGGTATGGGAGCAGCCGCAGGATTCACCGATCTGTAGCGAAAAATCGAACTCGCGAACTATGGGTTCACCGCTCCAGTTTTTGAGCATCTCGATGGCGGTTTTCGCCATGATATCCAACGGCTGACGCACTGTTGTCAAGGACGGCACGTTATATTCAGACTCAATGGTGCCGTTAAAACAGACCAGCGCCAGATCTTTCGGGACGGTCAGATTATGCTCGGACATGGCCCGCAAACAACCAAAAGCCTGTAATTCGTTAGTTGTGAATAGCGCCTGCGGCAATGGCCCTTTCAGCATTTGCTGTGCGGCCTGATAACCCCCTGGGCGGGTGTATGTGGTCGGGAAAATCCACTCATTGCGCACCCTTAACCCCGCTTGTTGCAATGCATCGCGCCAGCCATTCAACCTATCTTGAGTATTGAGCATATCCAGCGGGCCGCAAATAATGGCGATATCGCGATGGCCATGTTCAATTAGATGCTGTGTTGCTTGAAACGCGGCGGCGCGTTCATCCACACGAATAGCACAGATTTGTTGTGCAGCATCGACGCGGTCGAGCATGACAAAGGGGGTGCCAGTGGTTTGAATTAATTCAATATAAGGATGGCGGTCAACACTGGTATACAACAAGCCATCAACCTGACGATGTAGCAGATTATTGATCAGTTCGCGTTCGCGCTGCCGGTCATCGCCCGCATCTCCCAATAACAACACTTGCCCGTTAGCAAAGGCTTCACGTTGCAGGGCGTGGGCCATGGAAGAAATAAAAGGGTTAGAAATATTGGGAACAATCAGACCATATGTTTGAGTGGTACCGCGAGCTAGTGATCGGGCTATTTCATTGGGGCGGTAACCGGTTTTTTGAATCGCATCAAGCACGCGCTGTTTGGTGGCCGAGGCGACTGGCCGTGGTCCATTATTGATGACGTAACTGACTACCGCGACAGAAGTGCCTGCTTCGCGCGCGACATCAGAACGTGTAATACGACGAGACTGCGGGTTAACCAAAGTTACCTACTTAATCTGAATACAGATGCCATACAACCCTTTCATTTACTTAATACAATATCGGGAATTAGGCTGCTGGCAAAGTCAAATGAAGGGGAAACGTGCCGTTGGGGCCGTAGCGATGCCAGTCGCCAGAATGCCCCAGGGTGCGGTAACCCTTCACTCACCTTATGATTAATAAGTTTGTCAGTAACTTCGAAACCTATTTTACGCGGTTAAATCGCATCTTCTGGCAAGTTGAGGTCACGCCCACGTGTTTCTGGGGCAAAGAACGTGGTGACAAACCCTATCCCGGCCATTACGGCGAAGTACAGCGCAATTGGCCACCAGTGGCCGGTGAATGTCAACATGGCCGCTGCTATCAATGGCGCAGTCCCACCGGACAAAATGGAGCCTAATTCTTTTGCGACTGCCATCTTGGTATAGCGGTTAGTCACACCAAACAGCTCCACACCCCACGCGGCTTGCACACCGAAGATACCCAGTGATGCTAAACCCATACCAACAATGATAGTCCCTATCACGAGAATAGGCTCGCGGGTTTCCAGCAGCATAAATGCCGGGAAAGCATAGATAATCAATAACAGACAGAACCAGCGATAGGTAATGCGGCGGCCAAAGCGGTCTGACAGATAACCCGCCAGTGGAATAATCAGGAAGCCCAGACAGGACGCGATGAACACCGCCATGGTTGGCACTGATTTATCCACCATCAGCACTTTGGCGACATAACCAATCATAAAGCCCTGAGCCAGATAAGACGGGCCGTTCTCGCCGATACGCAAGCCCACCATAATCCAGAATGATTTACTGCGCTGCCAGAAAGTGCGGTTATCCACTTCAACCGTATGCTCGCGCCCCAGTGCCAATGCTTGTTGACGCTGTTGTTCCAGCACCAGTTTTTGGCGTTCAAATACCGGGGTTTCGCGCATGTGGCGACGAATAAACAGTGCAGCACCGGCGATTAAAATGCTGGACAGGAATGGAATGCGCCAGCCCCAATCGAGCAGAGTTTGCTTATCCATTTGCAAGACCAGCAACCACACGAGTGCCGCCAGTAGTGTGCCGCTGTTAGAACCTAATGCAATAATAGACGAGACCAAACCGCGCCTTTTAGCAGGAGCATATTCCCCCAACATCACCGCACCACCAGACAGCTCAGCACCGGCTCCCAACCCTTGCATAAAGCGCAAGAAAGCCAGACAGGCCGGAGCCCACAAGCCGATAGAGGCGTAGCTTGGGATTAGACCAATCAGGGTGGTGGAGGCGCCCATCAAGGTGATGGTGGTAATCATGACCACTTTCCGGCCTTTGCGATCCCCTAATCTTCCGAACAGCAGCGCGCCAATAGGACGGGCAATAAAGCCGACGGAGTAGGTGGCAAAGCTGGACAATAACGCGATTGCAGGTGTTGCTTCAGGGAAGAAGACATCACCAAATATTATGCCAGCAGCTAAACCATAAAGTGCAAAGTCTGCATACTCCATGGCCGTACCGAGCCAGCACGAAAAGGTTGCGCGCCAAAAGTCTTTGCGACCCTCGGGCGTAGCCAAGCGCTCTTCTGCAGCCATGCTCTCTGATGGAGCATTGTCTGCCGCCGAGCTATTTAGTGAAGTCATTAAAAAGGTTCCCCTGGTGTTGAAGCATCATGTTCACGCGTCAATGCGTGTTTATTGGCCTTTACTCAGTCGTCGGGGTCAAACAAGTGAGACTGAGCTTGATAAGGAAATATTAGATAAAATTAATATTAACCCGTCCTTTTAGTATATCTACCCGCGTAGATAGGTCAAATTAATTATCCTTACTTTAGTGATTGTTCACAAAATTGTCATATATCTGTTCGGTATTTACACGATTTTTGCGGGTGGGCGCAACAAAACTAGCGGTAAGTATCTTAAATTGGGTGCCCCTTACCGCTTTTATTTTGGCCGGATGTCATCACGCTGGCCAGGATAGATATTGACGTAGAAATTGCCGAGCTTCAGTCCGGTAATTATATCTAGATAATCGATTTTTTCTCGTTAAATATAATAATACCAAAGAGGTAGCCCGCGTTTTTATCGTTTAAAATGGATAGATTTATTGTCTGGATAAAATAAAAATAACGTTTAAACACTTTTATTGTGTTTGCTGTGATTAGAATTATCTGGAAATTAGTCTTTAACCGAGAGTATAAATAGCTGAGTGTATGAATGTCTCCTTGATTAAGTGAGAATAGCAATCATGTATATTTATCTCAGATTATACCCATTAGTTTATCTTACCGCGGCTTTTCTCCCCATCACTGCTCTTTGTGGGTCTGCTCGAGATTATTTGAATGCACCTATTGATGCGTGGCTTGGATTTTACAATGCAGGTTATTCATCATCGGTGACACCCGAAGATGGTATGGATATTACCTCTGATGTTAGGGCAAATGTATTATCTCAATCTTTTATGCTTACTCGGACGATGGATTACTGGGGGAGGACGGGCGGTCTTTCTTTGGTGCTCCCTTATCGCTATGTTGAAACCCATTCCGGTGACTTTCGCGCTTCTACTCGAGGAATCTCTGATATTGGCATGTTGTGGCAGATAAATTTATTTGGCGGCCCGGCATTGAGTCGCGAACAATTTCGATCTTTTATTCCTGAGACATTCTCCAGTTTTCATTTTTATCTTGGAACCCCATTGGGTGAATATGATGCTCACTCTGCTCTTAACCCGAGTTCAAACCGCTGGGTTTTCTCGCCGACAGTGAATTATAGTTATACGCCAGACCAAGGCTGGACGTGGCTTTAGACCTATATCACCACGACGGTATTTACCACTAATGATAATTATCAGGTCGCGGGTGCCTCTAAGCTCGGGCAAGATCCATTAGTTATCATTGAAGGTCATGCCAGCCGTAATATTACACCTGAAATATGGCTATCTTTGGATAGTTATTACAATGTCGGTGGTGAAACTCATATTGATAATCTCGCTCAGGATAATGCGGCCAATACCTTGAGATTAGGCACGGGAATCGGCATAAGAGCTTGGGGCGGCGGTGATATTATTGTGAATTACGAACGTGTTGTTGCTAAACCCTCACAGCAGCCTGAATCCCAAACTATCAGGATGACTCTACGCCAGTTTTGGTAAAAAACGAGTTTAACACCGAATAGCCATGCAGTTTTAGTGGAATATAATTTTATTTAAATAATGGCAACAAAAAATGTCGATAAATTAATTAAACACCGAGTTTGAACCCAAGGAATTGAAATTTAAATTTTTTGATACTTATCTTAGAGTCAATGTCTTCTAAGAAATTATTTTTAATTAATGTTTCATGTGGTTAGCATTTTTTATTATTTTTAATACAAGAATAATCTTGCCTTTTTATTGGTTTGGAATGATAAATAATAATAAAGATCTCAGCCAAAACTGTGACTCAGAAATAATGCAACTGTGATTTAGGTCGCTATATTCAGTGGTGGAATATAAATATATTAACGTCGTTTATATATTCTTTAAAAAACCAATAACTGGCATGTGTTATTTTCAATGTGAGGAGTGCAGATATGGAAAGACGTACATTCTTGAAAGGAGCTGCAGCGTTAGGCTTAGCTGCTGGGACATCCACCGCCGGAGCCGTGGCAGCAGGTAATGCAGCAACAGGAGAGCATGCATTGCCAGATAAAATAGCAGCTGCGCTGGCACGTTTTCGTGAAACTATTCCCGCTAATTTTGATAGAGCTTATGTAGAAAATGCCGTCGTCCCTTTCTTCCTGACTAGTTTTTATGAGGGTGAAAGGCCGATGCTACCAATGATCGATCTGAATTTTACTAAAGAGAACGCCTTACCTTATGACCTTTGGGGCTTGATTTATAAAGATTGGAAACCCACGCCCTCTGAAGGGGTGACGGTTTTTCTGCAAGGTTTAGAGGAACGTGGAGAACATAATCTTCGTAAACGTATCTATTTCACAGCAGTGACACCGGATCTGTACCGCCCGATGTATGGGGATAAAGTGGTGGCATTTTTCGATCAATTAATGGAGCCACAGTTCGCCAACAAACCCTTTATGCGCCACTATTTGGATTACTATTTTGATATTTATTGGGATCTACATTTAGGGGTTAAAGGTGATGCCATCCCGAAACAAGTCCGAGAGATTGGTGAGTCATTCAATACGGTATTAGCCTACCGTGATCCATTACAGCCGATTGTTTATGAAAACTACATGACAGTACGCAAACAACTCGATTTCCTCAAACAATGGATTGATGAACGTGTTGATGACATCAACAACGGGCGGACGGCTAATCCAGAAAAAACCATGGCGTGGTATTGGTTGAAAAATGCCGGTAATGGTGAAAACTTCAGTAAGAAAGATATCGTGTTTGAATGCTTCCATAACTTTGTGGCTTTCAGCCAGTGGGGCAATACCTTATTCGGTATTATGTCGCGGTTGAGTGAAAATGAAGGCGATCCGACAGTACGAGAAGCATTTAAAAAAACCATGAGTGGTGATTTCGATAATGCCAATGGTGCACCTTACACACCATTAGAATTATTTGTCATGGAGTTATTCCGCACTATCTCACCGAATGGCGGCAGTATTTCTGCGGTTGAAGATGCGCGAACCTCCGCTTATGGGGAGTCGCCTCACAAACGATTTGGTCTACCTTTTGAGCGCCACAGTTATATCAGCACACCACATACCAGCACCAGTTTTAGCCCTGTTCACTGGAAAGATCCTGACGATTTCTCCCCCGATCGCTATCTTAAAGTTCCCACTAGCGCTGAAATAACCGAAGAAAAATGTCAGCAAATTGGCCTTGCTCGTTGCCCGTTTGATATCACCTCACTGGAGGTAAAAGATGGCCGCAATGTTGCGGTGACGAACAGCGGTTTTGGTACAGTATTTGGTGTAGTAGACGGCAAAGCAAAACCTGTATGTGACTATGCAGGATTTGCACCTTTTGGGTTCAGTTATCGCCGCTGCCCTGGTGAGCAATTGACTATTCAGGTGTTTGAAGATTTTCTGCGTAAAGTATGGCGGGACAAAATTGTGTTCAATAAACTGCAACTGGGCAAACCAGGCCGAGTGCCTATTGGCCCCAATGCCGTCATTGATGACAATATTGGTTTTAGTCGTTAAGTCTCATTTTCCTTTCAAGCCCGCATTCGCGGGCTTTTATCTTCTGTTAATTATCGGCATATGTCGGTATTATCCTGAGATTAGTAATGCAAATCATTGGCGTTCCCAATCAAGGATATCCACATTCCACTTTTCAGGAGAGAAAATGCGATTACGTTTAGCTTTATTTTCATCATTACTGGCACTGACTGCTGTGCTTACCGGGTGTGATAATTCCTCTGTGACCCCTGAAGAAACATCAAAAATCACTATCGAGCACGCACAAGGTACTACTCAGGTTCCGCTTAATCCGCAAAAAGTCATCATATTGAACCCCTCGACATTGGATATTGCCGACGCTCTGAATATCAAAGTAGCCGGTGTACCCCAGACCAGCACCCATCTTCCGGCCTTTTTATCCAAATACACGGGTGCAGAATATCTGAATGCGGGCACATTATTTGAACCGGATTATGAAGCTCTTAGCCAGGCTAAACCTGACCTAATTATTGCGGGCGGTCGTGCTCAAGATACCTATGACAAACTTAGCGCTCTTGCCCCGACCATCTCACTGGATATCGATCCTAAGAATTTTACCCAAAGTCTGACTCAACGTACGGAGCAATTAGCCTCTATCTTTGGTAAAGAAGAAGAAGCGAAAACCCTGCTGGGTAAATTTACCGCTCAGATTAATGCTATCAAACAGAAATCAGCTAACGCTGGGTCTGCCATGTTAGTGATGGTCAGTGGTGGAAAAATGTCTGCTTATACACCAGGCTCGCGTTTTGGTTTTATTTTTGATGAGTTAGGATTTACGCCAGCGGCCAGTTTCACTGAAGCCGGTAATCATGGCAATGTGGTAACCTCCGAATTTATTCTTGATGCCAATCCAGAATGGCTGTTTGTCCTTGACCGCGATAATGCTATTGGCCGTACTGAAAACCAGTCAGCACAACAGGTTCTGGATAACCCACTGATTCATAAAACCAAAGCATGGCAAAATAATCACGTAATTTATCTTGATTCTGCCTCGCTCTATATTGCCGGTGGCGTGCAGAGTTATATGCAACTGATGGATAAAATCAGTTCAGTGTTGGATAAACAAGCCTCCGCGCAGTAATTCTCACTAATGAAAAATCTTAGTTTTATTGCGGGCCTGGTTATTTTACTGGGCCTAATGACATGCAGCCTGTTTATTGGTGTTGGTAATGTCACATTGGCCGAAGTCTGGTCAGATCCCGACATGCGCGATATTTTTTTGATAAGTCGCGTGCCGCGAACGCTAGCATTAGTTTTAGCCGGCAGTGCTATGAGTGTTGCTGGTCTTATTATGCAGATGCTCACTCAGAACCGATTTGTCGAACCCTCGATTGCAGGCACCACCCAGTCGGCTAGTCTCGGATTATTATTAGTCATGGTGTTTAGCCCAGCGGCTCCGGTAATGGTTAAGATGTTGGTTGCCACTGTATTCGCCATGGGCGGGACGGCACTGTTTATGCTGTTGCTGGCACGAATGAGAATGAAATCGGCGCTGATGGTGCCGCTGACCGGCATTATGCTGGGGGCGGTATTTAGCGCGGTGACAACCTTCCTGGCAATGGAGTTTGATCTGTTGCAATCATTGGGCAGTTGGGAATCGGGTGATTTCTCCGGCGTGTTGCAGGGCCGTTATGAACTGCTGTGGATCGTGGGCGCATTAACGCTGATTGCCTGCTTAATCGCTGACCGTTTTACTGTCGCCGGAATGGGGCGGGATTTTTCCGTCAATGTTGGCCTGAATTATCAGCGGGTTATGCTAATGGGGATGTCCATTATTGCCATTGTCAGTGGCGTGGTGGTGGTGGTAATTGGCGTGCTACCTTTCCTCGGATTAATTGTACCCAATATTGTCAGTATGGCGATGGGGGATAATCTGCGTCGAACCATTCCTTGGGTGGCGTTGTGTGGCGGTGGGCTGGTGGTGTTATGTGACATTATTGGTCGGTTAGTCAGTTACCCATTTGAAATACCTGCCAGCGTTATTCTGGGCGCAATTGGCGCACTCGTTTTCCTATTATTAATCGTTAGGACAAAACGTCATGCAGGCTAATGAGTATTCTTCCTCACGCTCTCTTCCTCAAGAGAACAGTAAAACATTCAGCTCGCCAGCAAAGCGGTTATTGTTATTGAGTATTATCGCCCTTGCCGCGATTATCATTTTCATGACAATTAATCTTCGGGGCAATATCCAGTATGTTCTGGTGCATCGCGGCCTTATTTTAGCCACTATGGTATTGGTCGCGTTTGCTGCCGGTATTGCCACCGTATTATTCCAAACAGTGACTAATAACCGTATTTTGACGCCGTCAGTGATGGGGCTTGAAGCGCTGTTTATCCTAATTCAAACGATGTTGATCTTTTTTGTCGATGCCAATGGGTTCAGGGTGCTAGGAATAACAGGGAAATTCCTTTGTGAGTCGGCCTTGTTGCTGCTGTTCTCGGTATTTCTGTATCGCTGGTTGCTGACCGGTGTCGGGATCAATCTTCACAAGGTATTATTGGTCGGGTTGGTTTGTGGCACTTTGTTCCGCAGTTTATCCAGCTTGATGCAGCGCCTGCTCTCCCCTGGGGAGTTTGCTATTTTGCAGGGTAGGGTATTTGCCACCTTTACGCGAGCTGCGCCGGAAATTATTGCCCTGTCTACTGGGATAATTATTATCGTGGCGATTGTCATTTGGCGTATGCGTCATTCCCTCGATATTATTGCGTTGGGTAGAAATACCGCGATTAATCTGGGGGTTGCCTACCAGAAAAGAATTACCGCTATTTTGCTGCTGGTTTCCTTGCTGGTGGCTATATCGACGGCACTGGTTGGGCCATTAACCTTTTTAGGTTTGCTCATTGCTAATCTGGCTTATCCACTGGTGGGGTCATTCCGGCATCAATATTTGCTGCCGGGGGTCTTTCTGCTGGGGGTGATTACGTTGGTCGGTGGGCAATTAATCCTCGAACGTTTATTGAACATGTCGGGAACGCTTTCCGTGGTCATTGAGTTTGTGGGTGGCGCGCTGTTTATTTATCTTTTAATAAAAAAGGCTCCGGTGTGATTGAAATAACTGATATTAATAAAAAATACCAGAGTACAACGGTACTCAATAATATAAATGAGAGCATTCCGTCTGGTGGAGTCACATCAATCATCGGGCCAAATGGTGCGGGTAAATCGACGTTATTGTCGATTATGAGCCGTTTACTGACGCCAGATCTCGGGCGTGTCCAATATAATGGGCTGGATGTTGCCACAACTTCTGGCGATAAGTTGGCGACTATCCTCTCCGTCTTACGGCAGGAAAATCATTTTACCAGCCGGCTGACAGTTGCGGATTTAGTTGGCTTTGGCCGTTACCCCTATTCGAAAGGGCGGCTCAATGAAAATGATCGCCAACATATTGATGCGGCAATGGAGTTCCTCAATTTGATGCCGCTGAAAGACCGCTATCTTGATGAACTGTCAGGTGGGCAACGGCAACGCGCCTATGTTGCCATGGTGCTGTGCCAGGATACGAAATATATCCTGTTGGATGAGCCATTAAATAATCTGGATATGAAGCATTGTGTCGCGATGATGAAGCAATTGCGGCGTGCGGCCGATGAATTGAATAAAACCATCATATTGGTCATTCATGATATCAACTTCGCCTCTGCGTATTCTGACCATATTATTGCGATGAAAGACGGCGAAGTTATCTATCGCGGTGCACCCGAAGAAATAATGCAGCCGGATATCCTGGAAGAAATTTTTGATATAAAAATCAGGATAGAAAAAGTGCAAGATCAGCATATTGCGGTTTATTACCGCTAAGGTACTGAGCGGCGATTTTTCCCTTATTCGTGGCCAGTTGTTTACCACGAATAAGGTGATTGCCACGAATCAGGTGATGACTAGATTGCGGCGTATTCTCCGGTGCCCTCTGGCCATGGTGTCAGCAGGTCATAGCCGGTTTCCGTCACAGCAATGGTGTGTTCCCACTGGGCTGAAAGGGAGCGGTCTTTGGTGACGACCGTCCAACCATCCGCCAGTACGCTGGTGGCCGCTTTACCGGTATTAATCATCGGCTCGATGGTGAAAATCATCCCCGCTTTAAGCGGCATGCCTACTCCTGGTGCCCCGTAGTGCAGGATTTGTGGCGCAGTATGATATTCCTGGCCCACACCGTGACCACAATATTCCCTTACGACAGAAAAACCAGCCCCCTCCGCCACCTGTTGAATCGCCGCCCCAATATCTCCGAGTGTTGCCCCAGGACGTACTACCTGAATCCCCGCCACCATCGATAAATAAGTGATATCCACCAGTCGTTTAGCTCTCACGGAAGGCTCACCGACAAAGTACATTCTGCTGGTGTCGCCATACCAACCATCTTTAATAATGGCGACATCAATATTCACAATATCGCCATTTTTGAGTTTTTTATCGGACGGAATTCCGTGGCAGACCACATGATTCACCGAGGTGCAAACTGTGCGCGTATAGCCGTGATAGCCAATATTGGCAGGAATAACTTTTAGTTCGTTAACAATGTAATCGTGACACAACCGGTCAATCTCATCCGTTGTGACCCCAGCAAGGACATAGGGTGTAATCATTTCCAACACTTTTGCAGCAGCTTGGCCGGCGGCACGCGCCATTTCAATTTCTGCTAGTGAGTGGATTTTTACTTCTGTCATTGTGCATTCTCTTCTTTATTAAGCTTATGGGTTTCACTCTGGATGATTCTGGCAATGTCCGCTCCACCTTGTAATTCCACCTGAACCAGTGCGCGAGCAAGTTCGTGATAGCTCAACTGAGGATAAAGCTCGGCAAGCATACCCATTTTGAGCCAGTGCTCGGCTTGTGCATTGATTGAGCGGCTCATGGCGTTACTGGCGATGCGAAGATTCTCATGCATCAAATCAGATATTTTAACAATTCCCATAAAACACCTATACGAAACATATATGTTTCGTATATTGCCATAAATAATTCTAGGTTGCCAGAGATTGATATGATCTAGGGTAGCAAGTTGAGCAAATAATATACTTGCTAAAAAAAATCAGAATTAATAGGCTAAATGATAATAGTGAAAAGTATATACCATCTGCATTTTTACCTAATATGAGAAATACAGCCGATCCCATCGGCTCATTCCGGTAAATAATAAAAATACAGCTATCGGCGCTATCAGGTCAGGATTAGAGTTCCAACACTATTTCTGGTCAAATTTTTTTATAAAAATAAGCTGTTATGAGAAAATTTGTTCTATGATCGAGAGCGCGCCCTCTGATTTTTTATTGAGGGACTGTTCATTAAGGAGAACTTTATGTCTCACATGCCATTAATTCAGCTCCCCCACACACATGGCGAAGGTTGCCTCTGTAATAGCCCGGCATTCGTGCGTATTAATACAGTATTTTCCCAGAAAGCGACCCAATCAACCCCTATCACCGCGGCCACTGTTGCGGCAGCGGTACCGGGAGCAAAACCACAAAAAAGCGATGCAACTGCCAATGCGGTGCGTGTGGTGGCTTTTATTAATGTTCGCATTTTTGATGGTATTTCAGACCACTTGCGAGACGGGCTACGAGTATTAGTCGAAGGCAACAAAATCAAATCGGTTGAACCTGCGAATACACCGCTTTCGCCGGATGTGGAGCTTATTGATGGTGGTGGCGGCGTATTGATGCCGGGGCTGATTGATGCTCACTGGCATGCGATTATGGCTCGCCCGTCGATGATGACCGCCATGACGGCGGATTTTAATTATATTCAGGCGCTGGCCATTGCTGAAGCTGATGCCACCTTGATGCGCGGTTTTACCACTGTGCGTGATATGGGCGGGCCGGTTTTTGGCTTGAAACGCGCGATTGATGAGCATGTCGCCACTGGCCCGCGAATCTTCCCATCGGGCGCATTCATCACTCAGACCGGTGGGCATGGCGATTTTCGTTTACTTGGTGAATTGCCGCACACCCCCTCAGATCCACTAAGTTACGCCGAACGTGTAGGGATGACGGCGATCGCTGACGGTGCTGATCAAGTATTGTTGCGCGCCAGAGAACAACTCATGCGAGGTGCTTCGCAGCTCAAATATATGGCCGGTGGTGGTGTCAGCTCCATGTATGACTCCATCGATGTGACTGAGGGTTCTGTAGCAGAAATCCAAGCTGCAGTCACCGCAGCTGAAAACTGGGGCACCTATGTGACCGTCCATGCCTACACCCCGCGCGCTGTTACTATGGCTATCAAAGGTGGGGTTAAATGTATTGAACATGGCCAGTTGTTGGATGAGGAAACTGTGCAGCTAATGGCCGAAAAAGGCATCTGGTGGAGCTTGCAACCTTTCCTTGATGATGAAGATGCGGTGCCAACACCAAGTCCGGCGTCACGGGCCAAACAACTTGAAATGGTGGCGGGCACGGATACTGCTTATATGTTGGCGAAAAAATACAACATTAAGACGGCATGGGGCACTGATACTCTGTTTGATGCCCGACTGGCAAGCCGGCAAGGTGCGCAATTAGCCAAACTGACCCGGTGGTACTCACCGATTGAAGTCCTCAAAATGGCAACCAGTGTTAATGCTGAACTCTGCGCCTTTTCTGGCCCCAGAAATCCTTACCCAGGAAAATTGGGCGTTGTAGAAAATGGTGCGCTGGCTGACCTGATTCTGGTCGATGGCAATCCTCTGGATGATATCCAACTCGTCGCTCAACCAGAGAAAGCATTTCGGGTCATTATGAAAGATGGGCAAATTTTCAAAAACACTTTGGAAAGCCATTCGTAGCCGCTGTTTATAGTCATAAACTTAAATTTCTGATGGGATATCGCGAGTTAATTGAGGTTGTTCAATGAATAATATGACTTCCCTCAGGAAGCAGCAGGGGCTTTTAAGTGCCATAAAACCGAATCTATGGCGTGGGCCATGGGTTCTGTTATCCGCTATCGCCCTGAGTGGCTGCTCAGGTGCCGCAGCGCCCTCATTTTCCTTGGTGGGTTCCTATTTCCCCTCCTGGATGGCTTGCGCTTTTATCGGAATAATCACGGCGGTGATTGCTCGTGTCGTATTTATTCGCGTTGGTATTGATGACGTGCTGCCCTGGCGGCTATTGGTGTATGTCTGCCTGGCGCTGGCTGTGGCATTCATCTGTTCCCTATTACTGTTTACGCGATGAATAATAAATATGAATAAACTACAGGGGAGTGGGCGCAAGCGGCAACTGGCACTCATTGTTGCTGGCGTTATCATTGTTGCCGCCGTGATTTTCGGCTGGCTGTCAGTGCGGCAGACCACACTGAATCCGTTGTCTGAGGATGCAGAGCTGGGAGCCAGTGTGGTGCATGTTGTCAGCGCGGTTCCGGGCCGTATTATCTCGATCAATGTCGAGGAAAATAGCAAAGTTCAGCGGGGCGACCTGTTGTTTACCATTGATCCGGATCTTTATCGGCTACAAGTCGAACAGGCGCAGGCCGAGTTGAAAATGGCGGAGGCCGCCCGCGATACTCAGCAACGGACTGTGGTCGCTGAGCAATCCAACGCGGCAATTACTAATGAACAAATTGTCCGAGCGCAGGCCAATCTCAAATTAGCCACTCAGACATTGGCCCGTCTGCAACCTTTGCTCCCGAAAGGCTATGTTACCGCGCAGCAGGTCGATGATGCAGCGACGGCGAAGCATGATGCCGAAGTCAGCCTAAAACAAGCATTAAAACAATCGTTTGCCGCAGAGGCTTTGGTGAGCAGTACCGCCGCCTCTGAAGCGCTGGTGGTGGCACGACGAGCAGCATTGGCGATTGCCGAACGCGAACTGGCGAATACACAAGTTCGTGCGCCCCACGATGGCCGGGTTGTCGGGTTGACTGTCTCAACAGGGGAGTTTGTTGTCCCGGATCAGGCCATTTTTACTCTCATTAATACCGAACATTGGCATGCCTCAGCATTTTTCCGCGAGACAGAATTGAAGCATATCAAAGTGGGAGATTGTGCCACTGTGTATGTGATGGCGGACAGACAGCGCGCGATTCAAGGGCGGGTCGAGGGGATTGGTTGGGGCGTGAGTTCTGAAGATATGTTGAATATCCCGCGTGGCCTGCCTTATGTGCCGAAGTCATTAAATTGGGTGCGTGTTGTCCAGCGTTTCCCAGTGAGAATCAGTCTGGAAAAACCGCCGGAGGACCTGATGCGAGTTGGGGCAACTGCCGTGGTTATCGTGCGTAATGACGACGGTTGCTGACGGTACCCTTGGCGGCATCATCCGCCAGGCAAAAGCTGATTTAGCCTATTTCCCCGGGCGGGTGGCGATGGCCTGGCGCGTTGCTGCGCTTTGTGCATTGATGACTCTGGTTGCTATGGTCTACGGCATTCCAGAATCCGCGCTCAGCTGTTATCTCATTATTTTCGTGATGAAACCGGATGGTGTAGAGAGCATGGTGATGGCTATTGCTATCACCATATTGGTATCGCTGGTCGTCGGTTTGGTATTCCTACTTATCCACTTCACGTTGGAAGCTGCACCATTGCGCATGGCGGCTTTGATTGTCAGCTCATTTTTGTTTCTCTATCTCGGCTCGGCCAGCAAACTCGGCCCGGTCGGCAGTATTATTGCGCTGGTGATTGCTTTTGTGATGACGTTGCTGAGCAATATTCCCATGGGGGAAGTGGCAACGCGGGGGCTGTTGTATGCTTGGCTAATGGCTGTTTCCCCGATGTTATTGATTATTGGCTTCAACCTTTTCTTTGGCCGGGCACCTCAGACGTTATTGCGCGCCAGCTTATCCGAGCGGCTATCTACCGTGGCGGAGGCATTGCGCGAACCTAGTGCCGCCAACCTCGCCGGTGTTGGGGATTTGCTACAAGAAGGGCAAAATGAGCATCAACAACGGGCGCTTTTTGTGCGTATTTTTCATCTGCGCCCCTCGGCTGAAGCGGCTTGGCTGGAGAACGCGGTAAAAAGCAGTTACCGGTTACTGTTGGCGACCTCGGCTTTACCTGTAGCCTCACCGAAGAATGTGCGCCTTGAACTGGCGAGCTACTGTAGTGCTGCGGCACAGGCAATTTTGGCGAGAAATGTGGTTGATATTCCTCACTTTGCTAGTGAAAGTGCCAGTGATGAAATCAAGGAAATCAGCAACGCGCTGAGAGCATTGGCGACCGGGGAGAGTGGGCAAGATTTGGATGCGCCGAAATCCTCATTCTTTGCCGCAGATGCCCTCACCAATCCTGTTCATCAGCAGTTTGCTCTGAAAACGACGGCCGCGGCGCTGATTTGCTATCTGATTTACACCGCGTTGGACTGGCAGGATATTCATACCGCCATGATCACTTGCTATGTTGCGGCGCTGGGCACCACCGGCGAGACGGTGCATAAACTGGTTTTACGGATTATTGGTTGCTTGATTGGGGCGCTGATGGGGGTGCTGTCGATTATCTTCATCATTCCCCATCTGAATGATATTGGGCAATTAATGGCGTTGGTGTTTGGCTGCATTCTATTGGCCGCTTGGGTGTCATGTGGCAGTGAGCGCATCGCGTATGCCGGTGTACAGGTAGGATTGGCCTTCCTGCTGACGGTATTGCAAGGTTTTGGGCCGAGTACCGATCTGGGCGTGGCCCTTGATAGAGTGCTGGGTATTTTGCTGGGTAATCTGGTGGTATATGTGATTTTCACCCGATTGTGGCCGGTGGCGATTACAGATGCGGTGCGTGTCCATATCAATAATGCCTTGAAATCGCTAACCAATTTGGCTGCATTATCGCCCGATGCACGGCCTGCGGCGCTAAGAGAGGCCACCACTGTTGAGGCGGAGATTAACAGTGCGCAAGAAGAGCTGGCGCTGATCCCCTTCGAACCCGCGCAATTGCGCCCTTCGCGAGAAGAGTGTGCGCGCTTACAAGCAATACTGGCTGAAATGGGCAAGTTGTGCCCGGTGTTGTTTCTCCCCACTGAAAAATCGGCGTCCGATGTAGAACAATTGCGTCGGCTTTCGACAGGTGGCGATGCTACGGCATTATCTAATGAGCAAAAACAGAATGGCGCATCATTACGGCAAGAGTTATTACAAAAAGAGCTATTGCCAATTGATCTGACTATTCAACAACGTATAAAGCGGCTTGAGGAACTTCTGGGAATTGGATGACATGATGACGCACGTTGTATTGACGGCCCGGATAGTCAAAATAAGTTTGACTGGCTCGGTATTGAGTCTGAGCATGTTGATCGCCGGTTGTGCTACAGATCGCTTGGATCTTGCACCTGCATCTTATACCGAACCTTGGTCGCCTGATGCCAATGCTTCGGTGGGGAGCGGTAACTTTTCTGTCCCACCGAATCCGTTGGTGGCGGAATTGGCCCCGCCGCCGACCATAAAAAGTGACCGCGCTTATTCGTTACCAGAATTGATTGATATCGCCCAAAGTCAGAATCCGGATACTCGAATTGCCTGGCAACAAGCGCGGCAAGCAGCACTGGCAGTAGGAATGGGGGAGGCGATATTTTTACCTATCATTTCAGCGAGTGTGATTGGCGGCTACCAGAGTACCACCACGCCGTTACCTTACGCGATTGGCGGCGATAAGGATCTAAAAACCTCCGGCAGTGCAGTGGTTCCTGCTTTGGCATTACAGTGGCTTATCTTTGATTTTGGTCAGCGCAGCGCGCTGCTTGACGCCGCTAAACAGACTTCCTATGCCGCGAATGTGACCTTCAATGGTATGCACCAAAAGCTCATTTATGATGTCACCCGCAGTTACTTCCAATATGGCGTGGCACAAACTCAGCGCCAGATAGCAGAGCAAACACTGAAGAATAGCTTAAAAATTCAAGATGCTGCCGAGGAACGCCGTAAGAATGGGGTCGCGACGACAGTTGAAGTGGCGCTGGCGCAGCAGCAGGTTGCACAGTCTGAATTACGTCGCGTGATGGCAAAGGGCACTGAACGTGATGCTTATCAGGCATTGCTGGGCGCGATGGGCGTTTCTCCGTCATTGGATATCAAAGTCGGGTATGCCGAGGATCGTGCTTTGCCAAAGGGGATCAGCGCACCTACCGAAAAAATGATTCGGCTGGCTCTTTCCCAGCGGCCGGATGTGTTAGCCAGTTATGCGGCGGTTGAAGCCGCCAAAGCGGGTATCAAAGCAACGGAAGCTGATTTCTTGCCGAAAGTCTATCTGGCCGGGGCTGTGGCGGGGGGGGATGGGCGTTTTGATATTCAGGGCTTGCCCGGCATCAGCCAACAAACCTCATCTTCCAGTATTTTGGTCGGCGTCAGTGTCCCTCTTTATGATGGCGGAATTCGCGCGGCGCGGGTGAAAGAGGCAGAATCCCGAGCCGCAGTTGCTGCCGAAGGATTTAAGAAAACGCAGGAGTTGGCAGTGCGTGAAATCGTGGTGGCGGCAGATACATTGCGCTCTGCGCTTGAATCCAATCAGGCGGCACTCAATTTGGTGAAAACCTCCTTTATTACCTATGACGCCGCACTGGAATCTTATCGCAATGGTGTCGGCACCATAACAGTGGCTAATGAGACTGCCAATGGGTTGTTGAATGCGCAGCAAATGAGCGCTGACGCGCATGCCGCTTCTTTGGTCGCTGCCGCTAATCTGGCTTTTGTGATGGGCAAAATGACGAATACTTCAGAATCATTGGCACTGCTGCATTAGCTGCTGGAGCAGTGAGCCATGTAGATTATGGTGCCAATAAACAGGGGAGAGAATAGCGCTATGCTAATAGCATTAGGGTGATTCTCTCCCCATTTTTACTCTACTGCTCAACAGGTTGCATTAGGTTTTCTGAATAACAGGTTCAAATACAAACGGTTTTTCTGGTTGGAAATGTGATGAGACATCGCCAGTATACTGAGCCGCTTGTGGCGTATTGATCTTCAGCTTTTTCACGTCAGCAGATTTTGAAAAATCGACCTTATTAAAATCAACCCAAAATGTATTTGGCATCAATGTAGATTCAAAATAATAAATCTTATTTTTCTGGTCTGAGAGAGTTCTCCAACGGGTGGAGGAGATATTCGGTTCATCGGGTGTACTGATACCATAAGGAACGGAAACTGAACGAATAACACTCAATACGCTCGCTGTAGCCAGTTGCTTATCGGTATATTTGGGAATCGCATTAATATAAAACTGTGCTCGAACAAAACGATCACTGGAGCTATTGGTGCCCGGTAGCATGTTGGTGCCACCAATTCTTTGCCAATATGAGTTAATTGCTAATTGTTTATCATAGGTCGGTGAGTTTGTGACCACCTGATATTCCCGGTTATGGTGGATAATGAGCTTGCCATCAATATATTCAAATATGGCGCTATCACCACTGGCATCTGACAGTGTGAGATGAATGGTGCCCAGCCTTTCCTGACCAGGGACATTACTGGTTAATACGGTAATAGGATCTTTTTTAAATTCATTAACCGCTTCATCGACGGTCGCAAAATTATCAAGAACATATTGCCCCCAGGCTGCCAGTGAAATGTTAGGTTTAGCTGGGGTTGGCTCTGGGTATTGGGATTCAGCCAGCCACAGCATATTCACCACTAAGCCCTTTTCATTCATGCCGTCAGTAGTCGCAATGTTATAGGCGGCGGTGATCACGCTGCCATATTTTGATGTCCAGGTCACTGAGTTTGGCCCCGCATTCCCAGTGCGCTCCATTCCCCGTGGGAATATCCACAGATCAGAATGAAGATCTTCTTTCCAATCCATCGAGCGGGCGGTTATTACTAAATCTTCCGGCCCCAGATAAACAGCTCGGGTACAGGCTTGTGCTGCGGGAATTAGCGTGATGGTGCTGACAAAGGCCATCGCGCCTAATAGCATTTTAGATATCCGGTTTTTATTCATGCGTTACCTTTCCTATATCACAATAATCAGAATGCTTAAGTGGCAATTCGACGCTCTGGTTGATGCTCATCTGGATGTTAATAGTAGATTATCAGTTAAAGAAAGCATGATCTTGCTTTCTATACCAGGAAGAGAATATTAAAAATTCAAATTAATGTTATGTCGGATTTACGCTAGTTGTTGTCAGCTATGCTGAAGCGGTCACAGGGGAAAATTGTCAGGATGAAAGAAACACACGGTCAGGACATCTATCATGCAGACAGATCCTTCGCAAAAATATCGCCCCTTTCCACCGAGATCCAGACTTTCATAGCTTGTTTCTGCCGACAAAGTGACTGAAGTGAACAATAATGATTATATTATCTCTTCACCTATTGATACATTCATGACGTGTACAAAAACCTAAACTATATAGTTACTTAGCATGTTTTCCATTTTAGAATAAATATTCAGGGTGCTCAGCCATCATCTGGCTAGCACTCTTGTGCATATTGGCTCCGAGAAAATTAAGTTCTGCGGGGGTAGAGGACTATGCTCAAAAATTCAATGACACTCTCTTGCAATAAATTATATTTACGTTAATAGAGGTTAATTGATTCACAGTGATAATAGATTTATCTCTTATTTCTGATTCTTGTAATCAAACATCCCCGACGAATGTCACATTTCTGAAAAAATATTTGTAGGCATATTCCTATAACACACTTCCAAAGCTGTTACTTTAATTTTTATGATATTTATTAAACCCTTTTACAGTATGGGTTTACGTTTCTCATGTAAGAAAAGTCTTACACATCAATGAGATGTTATATTGATTATTTTGTTTTAATGGTTACATTTAGTTACATTTAACGCGTTGGTGTTAAGTACCTAATGTTTCTACACTGCGCCTCGGGTATTTAATTGATGTGCTTATGTGTGTGAAAAATACCTATCAGATACCGTGTTATGCCATCCTGTGAATGGGTAAGGTTATCTACGGACAATTATTTTGTTATTACATACGCCCGACGTATCGGAGGGTGTTGGATATTGTGTTCACACAAGTAGATTATTTTTACGCGTTTTATCAGGAATGGATTTCCTTAATTCTCTTCCCTAACAAGGAAAGTCGATGTCCTCTTCAAGCTTCCAAAATGAGATACCTAAAGCACGCATTAATATTAAGCTTGACCTGCATACAGGTGGCGCTCAAAAGAAAATGGAGCTGCCTTTGAAGTTGTTGGTGATGGGTGATTACAGCAACGGTCAGGAACAGCGCCCGCTGTCCGAACGTGAAAAACTCAATATCAACAAAAATAATTTCAACAGCGTGTTGGCCGAGTTCCAACCGAGCCTGAAATTAACGGTGCCTGATACTTTGGCAGGGGATAATACCGATACCGCCGTATCCCTGACCTTCAATGACATGAAGGATTTCGAGCCGGAAAGTGTCGCCCGTCAAATCCCACAACTGCGTGCCTTGCTGGCAATGCGCAATCTGCTGCGTGATCTCAAGTCCAATTTGCTGGACAACGCCACCTTCCGCCGTGAGCTGGAAAACATCCTCAAAGACGAAGCATTGAGCGATGAGCTGCGTGCTGAACTGGCGGCATTGGCCCCCAAAGACTGTTAATCGCCGGATTGGCTGCTTGTAGAAAGAAGAAAAGGAACATGCTGATGTCTGTACAGGAAAACAGTGCGCAGGGTACTGCGACGACCGTATTAGAGAAAAACCGTCCCGTAGCCCAGGGGGTTTATGCCGCTTTATTTGAAAAAATCAACCTGAGCCCGGTCTCCTCATTGACGGGGCTGGATGCTTTCCAGAACAACGATACCATGGCAGATGCCACCACTGATGAGCGTGTCACTGCCGCCGTCAGTGTCTTTTTGGACCTGCTGAAGCAGTCGTCGAAAAAAGTGGAAAAGCTGGATAAAACCCTGCTGGATGGCCACATTGCGGCGCTGGATGATCAAATCAGTCGCCAGTTGGATGCGGTGATGCATCACCCTGATTTCCAACGGGTGGAGTCGACCTGGCGTGGCGTGAAATCCCTTATCGATCAAACCGATTTCCGTCAAAACGTGCGTATCGAACTGCTGGATATCAGTAAAGATCATCTGGTGCAGGATTTTGAAGACGCCCCTGAAATCGTGCAAAGCGGCCTCTACACCCAGACTTACATTCAGGAATACGACACCCCCGGTGGCGAGCCGATTGCCGCCGCTATCTCCAACTACGAGTTTGACCGTAGCCCGCAAGATATCGCGTTATTGCGCAATATCTCCAAGGTCGCCGCGGCAGCCCATATGCCGTTTATTGGCTCCGTTGGCCCCGAGTTCTTTGGTAAAGAGAACATGGAAGAAGTGGCGGCTATCAAAGATATTGGTAACTACTTTGACCGTGCTGAATACATCAAGTGGAAAGCCTTCCGCGATTCGGATGATTCACGTTATATCGGCTTGACCATGCCGCGCGTGCTGGGGCGCTTGCCTTACGGCCCGGACACAGTGCCAGTACGTAGCTTTAACTACGTAGAGCAGGTGAAAGGGCCGGACCACGACCGTTATCTGTGGACCAATGCCTCGTTTGCTTTTGCCGCCAATATGGTGAAAAGCTTCATCAAAAACGGCTGGTGTGTGCAGATCCGTGGCCCGCAGGCCGGTGGCGCTGTGACCAACCTGCCTATCCACCTGTACGATCTAGGTACCGGTAATCAGGTCAAAATCCCGTCAGAAGTGATGATCCCGGAAACGCGCGAATTTGAGTTTGCTAATCTGGGCTTTATTCCGCTGTCGTACTACAAAAACCGTGATTACTCCTGCTTCTTCTCGGCCAACTCTACGCAGAAGCCCGCGCTGTATGACACCGCTGACGCGACTGCCAACAGCCGTATTAATGCCCGTCTGCCGTATATCTTCCTGTTGTCACGCATTGCGCATTATCTGAAGTTGATCCAGCGCGAGAACATCGGTACTACCAAAGACCGCCGTCTGTTGGAGTTGGAGCTGAATAACTGGATCCGCACGCTGGTGACGGAAATGACTGATCCGGGCGACGATTTGCAGGCTTCCCATCCACTGCGTGATGCGAAAGTCACGGTAGAAGATATTGAAGACAACCCCGGTTTCTTCCGCGTGAAGCTGTATGCCGTACCGCACTTCCAGGTTGAAGGCATGGACGTGAATCTGTCATTGGTTTCGCAGATGCCGAAGGCGAAAGCCTGATTGCCCTTTGTCCTTGAAGTTGCAGCGTTGTTGGCTGCCTTCTCTCCCCAGTCATTGGCGTTAGTCAACGCCTGGGGATTCGTTCAGTTGCCATCTAGCTGCAACACCAATGACGTTGGGCATGATTGTAAGCAAGGAAGTACCGATGAAGATTTATCGTCCGCTATGGAATGACGGAGCCTTTTTAGCCCCGCAACAATTCCAGCAACAGGCCCGCTGGGACGCCTACGTGGCAGACGGCGTGGCACATATGACATTGGCATCCCCATGGGGTGTCATTGATGCGGCATTCGACAGTGGATCGTTGGCGCTTTCCCGTCTGAATGCACTTCGACTGGTGGTTCGCTTCCCTGATGGCACGCTGATTGATTCTGAACGGGCGGATAACCTGCCTCCCGCCTGCGATTTGTCTGTAATTTCAGACCGTGACGTGGTCGATGTGGTGCTGGCATTGCCGTTACTGTCGGCCAACGGCGGCAATCTGGATGATGGTCAGGACAGCGCGCGCCCTCGCCGCTGGCAGCAAGAGTGGGTCACGGTACAGGAGCTTGCCGGTCATGAGCGTACTGAGCTGGCGATAATGCGCCACGGGGTCACGCTGCGTTTTGCTCATCAGGAAAACAGTGCTTATCTGACCTGCCCAGTGGTGCGCTTGATGCGCAATGCCCAGGGGCAGTGGATGCAGGATGAGAATTTCATTCCACCGATGCTGTCGCTGGCGGCAAGTCAGGTGGTGCTGACTGAATTGGGGGATTTAATCCACCGTCTACAGGCGCGTCGACGTCGCCTGATGGCCATGCGGCGTGAAAGTAACGAACGGATGGCAGATTTTGCGGTGGCCGATGTGTCGCTGTTCTGGTTGCTGAATGCGTTAAACAGTGCCGAGCCGGTACTGATGGAACTGTATCAGACACCTTCCCGCCATCCAGAACTGTTCTATCGCGAACTGGTCCGCCTCGCCGGTAGTCTGCTGACATTTTCCCTTGAACATAAAGCTGAAGACATTCCGCTGTATCAGCATGACGCACCTGAGCAGGTTTTCCCGCCGTTGTTCACCTTGCTTGATGCCCTGCTCGAAGCCAGCCTGCCGTCCCGGATGGTGGCGATTGAACTGGCTCACGAGGGCCAATTCTGGACCGGTTCATTGCATGATGCTCGTCTGCGTGAAGGGGCTGATTTCTATCTCTCGGTTCGCTCTTCGATCCCCAACCATCTGTTGCAAACTCAGTTCCCGCTGTTGTGTAAGGCTGGCAGCGTTGAGGATGTGTCAGATGTGGTTAACGTGGCACTCAACGGTGTGGCGATGAAACCGCTGTCTCATGTTCCGGCCGCTATCCCGCTGCGTCTAGAGAATCAGTACTTTGCCCTTGACCTCAAGGGGCCAGCCGCGCAGGCCATGCTGGATGCGGGGAACTGTGCTTTCTACACCCCAGGTTCGCTGGGTGATGTCAAACTCGAACTGTTTGCGGTGCTACGCTCATGAGCAAAATAAATACGTCTGTGGTTGATGCAGTCTTTTATCCCTGCTGGCTGATGGTCAGCCAGTTGCGTAACGGTCAGGAGGTTGAGGACGGAGAAGCCTTGTACCGCCGTGCCTGTGCGTGGATTGACAGCGCACGCGATACGCTGTCGCGTGCCGGTTTCAGCGAAATCAGTTGCGACCATATGCTGTACACCCAGTGTGCGTTACTGGATGAAAGCGTCCTGAACCGTCAGAAACAGGACAGCGGTTATACCAAATGGCTGAAAGACCCGCTTCAGGCCCGCTACTTCAATACTCTAAACGCGGGTGAAGAGCTGTGGGAGCGGATCCGCACGGTGTTGCAGGAGCCGGCACCGGATACGGCGGTGCTGACCTGCTTTTACCGTGCGCTAACCTTGGGATTTGCCGGTCGTTACCGCGAACAGGGTGACGAGCGCAGAGAAGATGTGGTGCGTAAGCTGAGTTTGCTGGTACCGCCGTTTGCCTCTTCACAGGAAACACCGGTGGTCTCACGCTCATTGCGTTTGCGCTCTGGGCGCAAGACCTATTGGCTCTTTTGGGGGGCGGGCGTCGTCATACTGGTTGCTCTGTGGTTCACGTTGTCCACTCGGTTGACGCACATGGTGTCTCAACTGACAGGGATGCACTAGCGGATGCGCGGATTAACACAGTTACTTCTGTTGCTGCTGGGGGCGTGCCTGGCACTGTGGCTTATCCTGGGTTTCTGGCCGCTGGGCACGGGCAGTCGTGTGGCACTGAGCATGTTGGTTGTCATCCTCTGTGCTGCGGTCGGTTACTTTCAGTGGCGCAAGTACAACGGCAATAAAGTGGCTCACCAATCCATTGCCGATTCAACACTGCCACCTGAAGATTTTCAGGGCGCGGTAGTACTGGTTTGTGGTGACAGCGATGCCCTGTTTTCCCCCTTGGCATCTTTTCGTGAAACGCGTCAGGGTTGGTATCTGGCAGTGAAGCTACCAGAACAACTGCCAATACTCGCGCAACATCTGGCGGCTGAACGCCCGGCGCTGATTGCGCAGATCTCGGTATTACTGGCTATCGTGCCAGAGCAACATCAGAGCCTGGATGATTTTTCACAATTCCTGCGTGCCTGGCAACGGGCTATCGTGCAGTGCAAAGGATGGCTTGCGGGGATCCCTCCAGTCTGGTTAGGCACCTGGCTTTCACCACCTGTGGCTTCATCTGCGCAGGCCGAACGGTGGTATACGGTCACTCCGGGGCAGAAAGGCATTCAGGTTCAGGAGGTGGGGGCAGGCGTCATACCGCTGGTTGAATGGAGCCAGCCTCAAGAGTCCTGCAACGGTGAGGGAAGGTTGAGCGCTGTATTCTGGATGGAAAGTCTTCTGTCCTGGCTTGATGAACATGTCCTGAGCATCCTGACACAGCGGCAAGGAGATGTCCCTGCACTTACCCTGTGCGCATGGGGCTGCTGTTTTACACCGGTCGCGGGGCGTCAGAACAATTTGTGGCAGACACACATCAATGGAGTCACTACGCTGATGCCGGTGGCGACCCCTGAGCAAGAGTGCCTGCCGTTGCCAGAAGTGCTGCTACCTTATCTGCCTCGCCGCCGCGGCGTCTCCCGCCTGATGCAGGTTTGGCAGATGGCTGGCGTGCTGTGCGGGGTATTTTTACTGTTTGCCCTGCTGGCCTCTTTCATCAATAACCAGCGCCTGGTCCAGAGCGTTGATGATCATCTGTCGCAGTATAACCGGCTCACTGGCACGCCTCCAGCCCCTAAAGCTCTGGCCCAACAGCAACTACGGGCGGATGCACATCTGCTGGATGACTGGTTACGTCGCGGTGCGCCCATGCGTTTGTCACTGGGTTTGTATCAAGGGCTGCGGCTTAGGGCTCCGCTTGATATCGCTATCAATAGCTGGACTCCACCACCACCACCGCCACCGCCACCAGTGATTAATCAAATTGTTCAGGGATCCCAAACCCTCCGTCTGGATAGTCTGTCGCTCTTTGACGTGGGTCAATCAATGCTTAAATCTGGCTCCACCAAAGTGCTTATCAATGCGCTGGTCGGGATTAAAGCAAAACCGGGTTGGTTGATCGTGGTGGCGGGGCACACCGATATCACGGGTGATGATAAGTCGAATCAGGCTCTGTCACTTAAGCGGGCGGAATCGGTACGCAACTGGATGCGCGATACCGGGGATATTCCAGAAAGCTGCTTTGCCGTCCAGGGCTATGGCCAGAGTCGTCCTCTGAAATCTAACGATACGGAAGCGGGCCGTGCGCTCAACCGCCGTGTCGAAATCAGTCTGGTACCGCAGGCCGATGCCTGTCGCCTGCCAGGCGTAAAAACAGCGTCACAGGATGAAAGTGACGTCTCAACTCAAGAAATGGAGAAGTAAACCATGGCAATTCCAGTCTATCTGTGGCTGAAAGATGATGGCGGTGCGGACATTAAAGGTTCCGTAGATGTTAAAGATCGCGAAGGCAGCATTGAGATCGTGGCGCAGGAACATAACCTGTATATCCCGACAGACAACAACACGGGCAAGCTGACCGGCACCCGTATCCATACCCCGTTCCTGTTCACCAAGGAAATCGATTCTTCCAGCCCGTACCTGTACAAAGCGGTAACCACCGGCCAGACCCTGAAATCCGCTGAGTTCAAATGGTATCGCATTAACGATGCGGGTCAGGAAGTGGAGTATTTCAATACCAAGCTTGAGAACGTGAAGCTGGTGAAAGTGGCACCGAAGATGCACGACATCAAGGATCCGGCCAAAGAGAAACACAATCACCTCGAAGCCATTGAGCTGCGTTACGAAAAAATCACCTGGACTTACAAAGACGGCAACATCATTCATTCCGATTCTTGGAACGAGCGTACTACCGCGTAATTACCCGTCATTCTTCGTGCCGCAGGTGCATTGGCGACGTTCGCTCACCCTGGTCACATAGTTATCTATGTGACCAGAGGGGCGTTCACTTGCCGCCTGCCTGCAACACGAATTATTTAGGGTAACCCCAGAAGCAGGCGGTTCGCCGTCTGCTATTTTTGTGTTTTTAGCTGAGCATCGGGGCATCGGTATTTCGCTAAGCGCACACACATTTTATCAGATGACCTTATGGGCCTTGGTTGACGGCTATGGGCGGTAGCGTGCCCGACACCAGCTTCATCTGGCTATTTTACTTGCCATTTTGCACCTGGGCAGTGTTCGGCGCCGTCACGTACTGCGTGTACGCTCCAGGCCTTGCGCGCAGTCCGTGTGCAAACTGACGGCGACAATAATGCCAGTTGAAACCGGCTAACGTATTAGGTTTCGCATACAAGGAAGAGAATTTATGACAACGCATTCAGCACACTTATTACGTCGGTTAAATCCCTATTGCGCGCAGGCACTGGCCGGTGCTGCAACCCTGTGTCAGACCCGTGCCCATGCCGAGATAACCGTTGAACATTGGTTGTTGAAATTGCTGGAACAGGGTGAAGGCGATATCACGGTGATTGCCCGTCGTTATGAGTGGGACATGGACAGTCTGTGGCAGGGGTTGCTGGCCCATCTGGATACGTTGCCGCGCACGGTGCAGGGCAAACCTCAGTTGTCAGCCGCGTTACAGCAACTGATCAAAAGTGCCTGGCTAGATGCCTCGTTGCAGGAAAATGCTGATGCGGTGCGCTCGGTTCATCTGTTATCTGCCCTGATAAATTCGCCATCATTATTGACCGCAGAGGCGGGATGGCCGTTGCTCAGCCTGAGCACCACCCAGTTACACCGCCTGTTACCGTTGCTGGACAGCCAATCCGACGAACGTCCCGAGGTTCAGCAGGCTGCGGCACTGGCAGACAGCCCGGTCAATCTGACCAATGAGGCCGCGGCTACTCCCTCTACCCGCGGTCAGCAGCAACTCAATGACGCCCTGCAAGCGGCGCTGGATAAATTTACGTTGGACGTCACCGCCAAAGCGAAAACCGGGCAGATTGACCCGATTTTTGGTCGCGATACCGAGATCCGCCAGATGGTCGACATCCTATCGCGCCGCCGTAAAAATAACCCGATTCTGGTCGGTGAACCGGGTGTGGGTAAAACCGCGCTGGTTGAAGGGCTGGCGCTGCGAATTGCCGAAGGTAACGTACCGGATAGCCTGAAAACCGTCAGCCTGCGCACCCTGGACTTGGGCCTGTTGCAAGCCGGGGCGGGGGTCAAAGGCGAGTTCGAACAGCGCCTGAAAAATGTTATTGAAGCAGTGCAACAATCACCGACGCCAGTGCTGCTGTTTATCGACGAAGCCCATACCATCATCGGTGCCGGTAATCAGGCCGGTGGCGCAGATGCCGCCAACCTGCTGAAACCCGCACTGGCGCGTGGTGAACTGCGCACCATTGCTGCCACTACCTGGTCGGAGTACAAGCAGTATTTTGAACGGGATGCCGCATTGGAACGCCGCTTCCAGATGGTGAAAGTTGACGAGCCGGACGATGCCAAAGCCAGCCTGATGCTGCGCGGCTTAAAAGGCCGTTACGCCCAGCACCACGGCGTGCACATTCTGGATTCTGCTATTACCGCTGCGGTCACCCTGTCGCGGCGCTTCCTGACGGGCCGCCAACTGCCGGATAAAGCGGTTGACCTGCTCGACACTGCTGGTGCCCGGGTGCGGATGAGCATCGACACGCTACCGGTCGCGCTGATGGAAATTAACGCCGAACTGGCTGCATTGGCGATGGAGCAACAGGCCATCGAACAGGACTTACTCCTGCTGCCGAACATCGGTTCAACGCGCTTATCTGAGATTGACCAACACCGCACAGAACTGGTCGTTGGACAACAGCAGCTTGCACAGCAATATGAAGCAGAGCAACGCCTCACCACCCTGATTATCGACGCGCGTCAGGATATCGCCAACGCGGCACATCTGGCCACGTTGCAGGAAGAGTTAAGTCAGATTCAGGGCAATGCGCCGCTGCTGTCGCTGGATGTTGATGTGCGCACGGTGGCAACGGTTATCGCTGACTGGACCGGCGTGCCGCTAAGCAGCCTGCTGAAAGATGAACAGACCGATTTGTTGCAACTGGAAAACCACCTCGCGACCCGCGTGGTCGGTCAGGATGCAGCGCTGGTTGAGATGGCGCAACGCCTGCGCGCCGCCAAAACCGGTCTGACGTCCGAAAATGGCCCACTGGGGGTGTTCCTGCTGGTCGGGCCAAGTGGAGTGGGTAAAACCGAAACCGCGCTGGCGCTGGCCGACACACTGTTCGGTGGCGAGAAATCGCTGATCACCATCAACATGTCCGAATATCAGGAGGCGCACACCGTTTCCCAGCTCAAAGGCTCGCCACCGGGCTATGTCGGTTACGGTCAGGGTGGCATTCTGACCGAAGCAGTGCGTAAGCGCCCGTACAGCGTGGTGCTGCTTGATGAAGTTGAGAAAGCGCACGCTGATGTCATCAACCTGTTCTATCAGGTGTTTGACCGTGGCTTTATGCGCGACGGTGAAGGGCGCGAAATTGATTTTCGTAACACCGTGATCCTGATGACTGCCAATCTGGGCAGTGATCATCTTATGCAATTGCTCGATGAACAACCGGAAGCGACTCACAGTGATTTGCACGAACTGCTGCGCCCGATCCTGCGCGACCACTTCCAGCCCGCCTTGCTGGCCCGCTTCCAGACCCTGATCTACCGCCCACTGGATGCCACCGCGTTGCGCACCATCGTTGAAATGAAACTGGCACAGGTCGCTAAACGCCTGAACAAACATTACGGCCTGCAATGCACTATTGAAGAAAGCCTGTACGACACGCTGGTCGCCGCCTGCCTGCTGCCAGACACCGGCGCGCGCAACATCGACAGCCTGCTGAATCAGCAAATTTTGCCGGTGCTGAGCCAGCAACTGTTAAGCCGTATGAGCGAGCAACAGCGCACTACCTCGTTGACGTTGGGCTGGGATGAAGCCGAAGGGATCACGCTGGAGTTTAGTGATAAAAGGCTAAACCTTATCTAACCAAGAAAATAGTAACCCCTAAAAGATAGGGAACGTAGCCAGCGTTGCTCGTTTATTGCCCAGGAGAATTACACCTATGGATACGGTTGAAGAACTTAACGGTACTTATTTTTTTAATGGATTAAATAATCTGACGGCTTATGAGTTGCTGTTTTGGATATTGGTGGATGAAACTGAAAATCAACTGGGCATCAAGGATATCGTAGGTGTGGCTTTTGTGATCCTCGGTAATAATAGTGTCGATGTACTCGGAAAACCCAATACAGCAACGAAAGGTACATCGCATGCGTCACTGTTTTTCCGCAAGCATCTCAGCTACAAATTCAAAAAACGTATCCTGCCGACATTGACAAAAAAATCCTTTTCGTTAAGTGGTGTCAAGGTGTTTTGGGTTAATAATCTGGGGGCATTTGCAGGAAGAGCGGTTCCCGTTTTAGGGTGGATTATACTGGCAACTGATGTGGCTACGATAAGTTTCAAAACCGTCAGCAAGTATAATACCATCGCACGAGCGGAGGATAAAATCTGGTGAACATGACAATCGAAGACCGCGTCAGAGAATTTGTCAAAAGCGAGCTACCGCTGGTGACCAGCCTGTTCATGAAAAAAATTGATATTGACGATGACACCCCCTTACAGAATCTGCATGAAGCAGATGATGTCGCTGAGATGACAGAAAGATTTTTCTCACATTTTAATGTTCAGCCTGCCGAATTTTCTCTCAGTAACTATTACCCCTGGAAGGTTAAATCCGTATTTTCACGAAAAGCCCTTAATCAAAACAAAATACCATTAACGGTTGGGATGTTTATTGAATCAGCCAAAGCTGGACATTGGCTCTATAACTGAACCGGAAATAACCTCCCCCTTCAAATAAACCTGTCGGCTGTTAACTGGCTATGCGGTGTACAAACCCATGGAATACAGGTTGTTACCACGGAGTAAAACCCATGAGTATTATTGATACGCTTCAAAATACGCTGTCAGCTATCACCCAAACCACCCTGAATCGTTACTGCCTTGATATTCCTTCCTGCTCCTCTCCTCTGGATGTGGAGGATTTTGTGGGGACGGAAGCGATGAGTGAATTGTATTGCTACACAGTTCATTTCACCAGTACTGACAAAGACATTGATGCCAGTCAGTTGCTGCGTAAACCAGCCAGTTTGATAATGGGGGCTGGTTTGTTGCAGAGCCTCTCGGAGCAAAAGGTGGTGCATGGGGTAGTGACGAGTTTTGAGCGAGTCAGTGGCTCAAAAGACCAGACCGTGTATCAGATAACGCTATCACCATTTCTGGCACTGCTGCGCAATCAATTCCGCACCCACCGTTTCTTTGTCAACAAATCGGTACCGGAAGTGGTGGAGCAGATACTTCAGGAGCATGGCTTTAAGGACTGGGAATATGAGTTTGTCCTGAAACAGACCTATCCGAAACGTGAACAAATAAATCAGTACCAGGAAAGCGACCTGGAATTCATTGAACGATTGCTCTCAGAGATGGGGATATTTTACTTCTTCAGCTTGCAGCCGGACACCCAGACTGAAGTGGTGCATTTTGCCGATAAGCAGAGTGCCTATAAGTTTGGTAAAGACCTGCCGTTGAACAGCCCTTCAGGTATGAGTGACAGTGGTGCGGAGTCGGTTTGGGGCGTGAGTGTACAGCACAATGTGGTGCAGGCTAACGTGACCACCAAAGATTATAACCACCGTGAAGCACAGAAAGTACTTCAGTCTGGCAGAACCGATATGACGCGCGGCGAGAGTGAAGGGGTGACCTACGGCGACGTGTATCACTACAAACCCCGCCATCTGGATACCGGCGATAAAATCGACCCCACAGCTGAAACCGCCAACTTCCTAGCACGCCTCGACCATGAGCGTTTTTTATCAGCACAGACAACGATTGTTGGCTTGGGTAATGATGCTACCCTCAGCCCAGGGCAGGTACTGACGATAACCGAAACTGTGATTGTTCCGACGCTTCCCACCGTTATGGACAACGGCGTCGTCATCACCGGCACCTTTTTTAGTGCCAGCCGCAAGGATGCATTAGTGGTGAACTGGATGGCGGTACCCTACAGTGAAACTCTGTGCTGGCGCCCGGCATTGCTGCCCCGTCCAAAAGTCAGCGGCACCATGATGGCGCGGGTGACCAGCGCGAAGGCCAACGATATCTATGCCTGGCAGGATACCTCCGGCTTGTATCGGGTGAAATTTGATGCAGACCAGGACGATAAAGCACAAGGTCAGGAGAGTATGCCGGTGCGACTCGCCAAACCTTACGGTGGTGATGTGTATGGCATTCACTTTCCGCTGATACAGGGCACCGAAGTGGCCATCGCGTTTCACGACGGTGACCCAGACCGCCCGTATATCGCCCATGCCCTGCATGACTCGCGTCATACCGACCATGTGACCGAAAAAAATAACACCCGCAACGTGATCCGTACCCCTGCTTTCAACAAGCTACGCATGGAAGACAAACGCGGCGAAGAGCACATCAAGCTCAGCACCGAGTACGGCGGCAAGACCCAGTTGAACCTTGGGCACAATGTAGATGCGCAACGAGTTCTTCGCGGTGAAGGTGCAGAGTTGCGTACCGATGATTGGGTTAGCATCCGCGGTGGGAAAGGGGTGTTTATCAGTGCGGATAAACAGCCTCAGACACAAGGGCAGATGCTTGATATGCAAGGGGCTATCCGGCAGTTGGAGCAGGCACTGTCACTGGCAAAAAGCCTAAACAAAGCAGCTCAGGCGGTACAAGCTACTCCGGGGGAAACAGACAGCCAGTTACAACTGAACAACGCATTGGAAGAGCTGAGTGAGGCCGGAATATTGGCGCATGCACCGGAAGGCATTGGTATTGTCAGCCCGAAAGCGATTCGTCTCGCCTCTGGTGGTGAAAGTATTGGTTTTATGTCAGGCAAAAATACGGATATCAGCGCTGGCAAGTCATTTACCGTGGCTGCCAGTGATACCGTCAGCCTCTTTGCTCAGGGGGCTGGGATGCAGTTGTATGCCGGAGCCGGAAAAGTGGATATTCAGGCTCAGGGTGATGTGCTCAATGCATCAGCGTTGCAAGATGTCACCATCAGTAGTTCAGAAGGCAGCGTGAAGGTTAATGCCAGTAAGGAGCTGACCCTCAGTTGTGGTGGGGCGTACATAAAAATCAGCGGTGGAAACATCGAACTGGGCTGTCCGGGGAATATCTTGCTTAAAGCTGCAAACGTTGACCAGACTGGTCCCGCGACACTGGACACCCCACCTGTCACTTTCCCTAAAGGTTATAAGGAGAATTTTACCCTCAAAGATCCAGCGTCAGGTGAGATAAAACCTTTTACCCGATACAAGATCACCACCGGTGAGGGTGATGTGTTTGAAGGTGCCTCGGATGCTGTAGGCAAAACCCTACCAATCCATACCGCAATGCCAGCCAGTGTTCAGATAGATTTTCCCGATGAATTGCCAGCAGAAGGTCCCGGATTCTGGATCACGTTAGATCATGATTACCATGGGTTAAAAAATACGGCAATTATGGCCATCAATCGACTGACATCAATGGGCGATGAAGGGCGAGTGTTTGGCTCTGATGGAAAAGACTACATGAATACGAAGAGGGATAAAATCCAGGAATGGCGATCTTTGCCTTCTAATGCAACAGAAGAGATAACGAATACTTCGGCTATTCATCGGTATGGTGCGCAAAGAAAGATTACGCAAACATTCCTGGAGGGAGATGATGGTTGGGCTGTCGGTGGAAAATCGTGGCACTGGATGCCTGTAGTTGCTGATGACGTGTATGAGAAAAAGGACTGAACATGAAATTGAATTTCAGGAAAGTATGTTTATTTTGGGGTGTGCTGGATGTTTTTTATATTGTTAGATTTACCTGGCTTAATGTAGAGCAGGGCCGCATTCCACTCATTGATGATATTGCCAGTTTCAGCCAATTACTGCCTCAACAGGGAATGTCAGCGCTTGTGATGTTTACGCTATCGCTCTTATTAACTATTTCCATCATATTTTCTGCTGTATTACTTCTTGTCGGCTGGGGAAGGGTTCGCTTATTGGTTTTCGCACAGATCCCACTTCGTTTATTATTAGTTGTTCCCTCACTTTCATTCGCCCCCTGGCTGTTAAAACAACTGCATGCCAACGGCATCTTACTTTTTATCACTGTCCTTATTATCTCTGAATTACTGAAATTTAGTTCTTTTGCTTTGACGAGAACGGCTGAGAATGCTCAATAAAGGGAATTTATGATGACTAACTCGACGGCATTTACTTCAATATGCCCTAAGAGCCCGGATGCGTTTACCGGCAAGCAAAAAAAATATTGGGTGGAAATTCAGCTCGTTGACGAGCTTGGTAAACCCGTTGCTGGCATGCCTTACAAAGTTGAAAACGATGCAACCCGGTGTAAATATTCGAGCAGTAATGAAGGCCAAAGCGACAGTAATGGGCTCATCAGAATAGAGCAACTTCACTGGCTTGATTTGACCCTGACAATAGATGCCCAGAAGCTGGCGGATGAAATGGAGACGCGCCCGCTGGGTATTACCCGTAATCCCCGTAGCAGGCAAACAGTCAATAAGAAAGACAGTTCCGATTGGCGCTCAAATGTGCAGATAAGCTCAGAGCAGCAAGGATATCTGTACCATTACGCCACGATTGGAGAGCTTTGTGACTGCGCGCCGGAAATTAAAGGATGGAAAGATGAAACACTACCCCGATTCCATTTTCCGCCGGACAAGTCGCTGAAAGGTCTGGAGATTGGCCGAGAACATCTTGAGAAGCGGCACGTTATTGAAATTTGTCCGTTCCGGGCGTGGGTGCTGGCACTGCATGATACAAAAGAGTATTCCCTGGCTAACGGCTATAACCTTGGCTTAATGGCTAATATGGCTTATACGGAAAAACGTATCGTAGAATCCTTTTTCCTTGAAAAATGTTTGGATTTGTCCACTACGCCAAGACATGAAGAGTCACCTGCATATCCGTACGCACTTGCTGTAGATGTGCCATTCAGCCAGCGCTATATCACTGCCGAATTTTTGGACTCTAAGAGTGTTAATACTCCAGGGTCATCCAAGCCTCTGCTTGACAGTACTCAATTTTTTTATGTGGAGTGCGAAGAACATTTGGCCGTTGCCTGGCGCGGTACACAAGAGGTTCCCGACTGGTTAACTGATGGTGCATTTTCCCCTCAACCTTGCCCGACTGAACTGGCAAATACCGGATGCATTCATGGAGGTTTCCTTGATGCATACCATTTGGCTAAACAGACATTTGAAAAAGAATTTGGACAGATAAAAACTTCTCTGGCAGAAGCCAATGGAAAGAAAAAATTGTTTATTTGCGGCCACAGCCTGGGGGGAGCTCTGGGGCTAACTTATGCTGCCGAGATGAAGGCTATAGGGCCTCTTCTTTATACCTACGGTATGCCGCGGACCTTTACCGCTGATGCCGTGGGGAGTTTGTATCAAATAACTCACTATCGACATGTAAATGATACTGACACCATTACCAGCGTGCCGTTTGATGCAGATATGGATAACTGGTTGTATGGAAAATTTGGCCCTCTCGGTAGCACGTTGGGTTTTTTCTGGACGCTGCTTGCGGAACTGCCCGCTCAGATGGTCGGTGCTTACGTTGGGGAACATTACTGGCACCACGGAAAACCGGTGGTGTTCTTCCGCACAACTCAGACCCACTCATCTGAAGAGTGTCAGGTGATGATGAACCCCAATACCTGCCGCCGCCTTAGCTACAGTCTGCCACGTAAGGCCAAGTTATTCCTGGTACCTTCCCTGTCAGAAACTGAGAATGAAGAGGCCAAAGAAGCGCAGGAAGCGTTTGTTCGTGAATACCCCGGAGAGGATATGCAGCGAATTTTCCCACGGAATACTAACCCTAAGTTTGACCATATGACGAACCCCATGCGTCATTCGATGGCAAGTGAATATCTGCCATTTCTTAATAACCAGCTACTGGAGTCTGCCTGGCCAGAGTTGGCAATGCAGCGTAAGACCAGGCGAGATGCGTTTCAACTACAAATGAATCAGTATGTCGACAGTACGCCTGTGGAAGAGTTGACACGTAACCGGATGTTTCTGGCTCTACAGAAAATGTTGGGTAGCGCACTGGATATCACTAAGAAGACACCTGGTGGTGAGAATGCACTTATTCGTTTTAAATCCGTTGTGGGAGAAGAAGTTGAAATTATCTAATTGCCTTAGTCTGTTAGCACTAATACTTCCTCTGAGCGGTTGTGCCAGTCGGCCGGATTATACCCTCAACCCTCCTGCCAGTTCTGAGTGGGTGACCGTGACCGTTAAGTTGCCATCGCAAACGGAAGTCACGCCCATGGATGTCCTGTACCGCTCGGATAAATGCCAGCGAGAGGATTATGACAGCACCACTGAATCACATATCCGTAAAGAACGGGGGTTTAACCCTCGAGTCGAAAGGATGACGCAGCAAGGAAGAGGTGATATCTGGGAGGCTCGTATTGCTCTAGATGGCGGTGGAAAGTGCGAATGGCAACTTAGCGCTATGCGAATTGGGGTTAAATTGACCAGTAGCAACTCTTTGACCCAAGGAAAAAGTATTATTGCAACAAACTATGTTTTTGATTTTGATAATCAAGGCTATAGCGGAGGGTTTGGAGTTGGCAAGGCGCAAGATGTTAATGATAACTTACATTTAAAAACAGAATTATTTCCGATGATTGTGATTAACAACATGTTTCATGAGACCTCTATTGAGATGTTTGGAGGGGATACGGGATATAAAAAATGGAGTAGGCATTACAGGAGTTATGGTACTAAAAATATATTTATAGAACCTGTTGTGTATATGAATAAAGTTGTTGTACTTGAAAGTCCCAAAAGCAAAAGCGAACCTGCAGGAATGACGATAACTTATCCAAATGGAAAAATTGCACATGAACGTACGATTATCCCTGATTATGAAAAATTGCTCTCAATGAAATAGTTATTAAAAAATATACACATAGGGCTGCCGCTTCTTATATATCACGGAGGATGAAATTGAAATTATCTAATTTCCTTAGTCTATTCGCACTAATACTTCCTCTGAGCGGTTGTGCCAGTCGGCCGGATTATACCCTCAACCCTCCTGCCAGTTCTGAGTGGGTGACCGTAACCGTTAAGCTTCCACCGCAAACGGAAGTCACGCCCATGGATGTCCTGTACCGCTCGGACAAATGCCAGCGAGAGGATTATGACAGCACCACTGAATCACATATCCGTAAAGAACGGGGGTTTAACCCTCGAGTCGAAAGGATGACGCAGCAAGGAAGAGGTGATATCTGGGAGGCTCGTATTGCTCTAGATGGCGGTGGAAAGTGCGAATGGAAACTGAGTACTGTCAGAGTTGGAATTAAGTTAGCAAGTAGCAATTCTTTGGCTCAGGGTAAAAGTATTATCGAAACAAATTATGTTTTCGATTTTGATAACGATGGTTATGGCAGTGGGTTCGATGCCGGAAAGGTAAAAAACACTAATGGTGATCTACTTTTTAAAACAGATTTATTCCCTCTGGTATTTATTAATCATGCTTTCAATAAAACCACTTTGAAATTATTCGGAGGAGATGTGAGGTATGAGCAATTGAGCCGGCATTACAGAATTTACAATGGGAAAAAGATATTTATAGAGCCTAATCTGCATATAAATAAGATTGTTGTGCTTGAAAGTCCCGTATCTCTGTAAGTATCCCCTCAAAACGGCCCATTCACTTTTAGAGATCTTCCGACATACTGATTATGTCATCTGAGGAGATCACTATGCGTAAGATCCGATTCACCGAGCACCAGATCATCGCCGTACTGAAATCAGTCGAAGCGGGTAGGACCGTCAAAGATGTGTGCCGTGAGGCTGCTATTTCCGAAGCCAGCTACTACAACTGGAAGGCGAAATATGGCGGAATGGAAGCCGCTGATATCAAAAAAATCAAAGATCTTGAAGACGAGAATCGTCGTCTGAAGCAGATGTTTGCCGATCTGAGTCTGGAATGCCGGGCGCTGAAAGACGTCATCGAAAAAAAGCTTTAAAACCAGCGATAAAGCGTGAGCTCGTCAACTATTTGACCGCGCAGTTTACGATGAGCGTACGCCAGGCATGCAGGACGTTATCGCTGAGCAGGACGGTGTTTCGTTACCAACCGGATACGCGACGTGATGAACCGGTGATCCAAATGCTGACAGAGGTGGCCGAGCGCTATCCCCGCTACGGTTTTAAGAAGCTTTTTCAGGTGCTTCGCAGGCAGGGGCACGTCTGGAATCACAAGCGCGTACACCGGATTTACTGTCTGTTAAAACTGAATTTTCGTCGTAAGGGTAAACAACGCCTGCCGGTGCGCAATCCGGCTCCGCTGGCAACGCCGGAAGCCCTGAACCAAAGTTGGTCGATTGATTTTATGCACGACGCGCTGACATGTGGCCGACGTTTTCGGACCTTCAATGTCGTCGATGATTTTAACCGTGAAGCTCTGGCTATCGAAATTGACCTAAATATCCCGGCACAGCGTGTCGTCCGAGTGCTGGACAGGATAGTAGCAAACCGTGGATATCCGCTGAAGATGCGGATGGATAATGGGCCAGAACTGATATCACTGGCTCTGGCGCAATGGGCCGAAGAGCATGGCGTGATGCTGGAATTTATCAAGCCGGGCAAACCGACGCAAAACGCATTTATCGAACGGTTTAACAGGACGTACCGGACAGAAATACTGGATTTTTACCTGTTTAGAACGTTGAACGAAGCACGGGAAATTACGGAACGTTGGCTGAATGAATATAACAGTGAGCGGCCCCATGAATCCCTGAATAACCTGACACCGGAAGAATACCGGCTGATGGCTGAAAACCCGGAAATCTCAAAAAGTGCGTGGAACTAAAGCTGGGATACTTACATCTCCACCGGGAAATATTACTGCGACCTACCCTGACGGCAGTAAAGAGGAGATTCCTCATGTCAATCCAGATTATGAAAAATTGCTCTCAATGAAGTAGTTATTAAAAAATATACACATAGGGCTGCCCGCTTCTTATATATCACGGAGGATGAAATTGAAATTATCTAATTGCCTTAGTCTGTTAGCACTAATACTTCCTCTGAGCGGTTGTGCCAGTCGGCCGGATTATACCCTCAACCCTCCTGCCAGTTCTGAGTGGGTGACCGTGACCGTTAAGTTGCCATCGCAAACGGAAGTCACGCCCATGGATGTCCTGTACCGCTCGGATAAATGCCAGCGAGAGGATTATGACAGCACCACTGAATCACATATCCGTAAAGAACGGGGGTTTAACCCTCGAGTCGAAAGGATGACGCAGCAAGGAAGAGGTGATATCTGGGAGGCTCGTATTGCTCTAGATGGCGGTGGTAGGTGTGAATGGAAACTGAGTACTGTCAGAGTTGATCTACAACTTATTAATAATACCTCCCTGACAAAAGGGAAAGATATAACGTCTACAAGCTATGTATTTGCTTTTGATGATGAATTTTATAGCGGAGGAGGATTGCCAGGACTAAAGAAAGATGTACGCGGTAATCTTAATATAAATACCGATTTTTTCCCCATGATATATATCAACCATACATTTAACGAAACCTATATTGAGATGTTTGGAGGGAGTGTGAAAAACGAAAAGTGGAGCAGACATTACAGAGTTTACAATACTAAAAATATAATTATTGAACCTACATTACATATTCAACAGGTTGTAAAGCTTGAAAGTTCAAAAAACAAAGATGAACCTGCAAATATGACAATAATCTATCCTGATGGAACAATTGGACATGAACGTACGAGAGTACCTGATTATGAAAAACTGCTCTCAATGAAATAGTTATTAAAAAATCCACACATAGGACTGCCTGCTTCTTATATATCACGGAGGTAAAAGTTGAAATCATCTATGAGGTATGTTCCATTAAAAATATTGTATCCACAAAATACCATTCCTTTTTTGTTTTAACTGGCTGAATGAAATAAAAGTTAAACGCCATTCTATTTAAAAAATTTAATTTACCTGGAAATTAATTATGTCCAGAGGACTCGTTTTACTCGGTGATAAAACAACGCATGGCGGTTCAGTTATTTCCGCCTCTTCCACAATTACAGTGAATGGCAAGAAGGCCGCATTAGTAGGCGATATGGTGAGCTGCCCAGTTGAAGGGCACGGTACAAACCCGATCGTTGAAGGTATGCCGCAACGAACCTGTGGAGGCCGTGCCGTCGTTATTGATGGCTGCAAATGTCAGTGCGGTTGTCAGGTGATCTCTAGTGCGTCAAACAGCACGATAGGATAATCAATGGGCTGGGAACGAACTAAAGCATTAACCTCGGAACTGTCACCGCCACCTTCACTGATACGGTGGCTGCTGGCAGGGGCCATGATGATGATCGTGGGCGTACTGTTGTTTATCCTTCATGCCTCAGGAACGGTAAAGACACTTTCTGAATTCAATATCTGGTGGATTTCACTGACCCCACTGGGTATCTGGTTGTTTCTGTTCTGCCTGCGAGGCTGGCTGTGGGGACGAGAAGTGGATGAACATGCGTTCCTGCAAAAAGAGGCCGATCTTGGTCAGAAACAATGGGAAGTTTGGGCGGAGCGTCATCTCGCTATTCTGGGAAGCGGCATTCTGTTACCGGACGGCGTAACCGCAGACGCTATTCTGGGGGCGACAGGTGACAGTCTTCCTTCCCGAGGCACGCTGACTCGGCGGATATCAGACACTAGCACGCCAGTTAAATACTGTTTGAGTGGCGTACAGAAAACGCTACAGGATCTGCCGCAAGATCTCCCCCTCAGTGTCACTATTGTGACTGATTTACCCACTGGTTGCCTTGTCGAAACCTTTTCTGCGGTCTGGTCAACGTTATTTCCTGAGCGAAGGGTTCCGAATGACATCACCGTCACGGATACCTTGTCCCTGAACTATGTGGAAGAACGGTTGAAACAGTCAGTGTTGACGGTCGATCTGATCCTGGTGATGCAGTTGAGGGGTAATGAAACATATTCCGATGGGCTGGCGGCATTGCTGTTGACCAGTGATGACGTGGCGCAGAAATATCATCTGCCGCATTTGGCACGTCTGCTGCGACCTATGCCTCTGGATATGACTGCGTTCGAGCAGGATATCAGCTTGTTTTTGGCAACTCAGACTGCGGCCAGCGGCAGCGCCCGTGTGCTCGGCGATGCTTTGTTCTGGGAAACATTTTCCGCACCATTGATGACCGTCGGCGCTGCGCACGGTGCCGTCTGGCAACCCGCCGAAAGAGGGATGCTGGAAAAATGGTGTGGTGTTCCGGGACCGTTGGCACCCTGGATTTTGACCGCGCTGGCTGTAGAACTTGTCAGTCTCCGTAAAGAGTCATTGCTAACACTGTTCTCCTCAGGAGAAGAGCATTTTATCAGTACTGTCACATCAGGAAACGAAGATGAACACATCAGGTAGTCTGTTCGGTCGTCTGGGACGAGTGGGTATCGTGCTAGCCGTGATCACCGCCATTGGGTGGTTGATTATACGCTATGGCCGACTGGCTGGGATTGATACTCCAGGAAAGCAGATACTGGCGTTGACTATCATTTGCATAGTGCTGGTTCTCCTACGCTATTCTCCAGTGATGGCTCGCAGCGTTCAGGAAAAATTCCACCGTAGGAAGGCGCAGCAGAGTCGTGCATTGCCGGGCAGTGAAGATCGCCTGCTCCAAACACCGCCCCGTCATGTCACGGTCGCTGAATTACAACAAGCCCTGCACCATACCTACGGCCGCTTCTGGCCCCGCAAAGTACGCATCCTGCTACTCACCGGTAGTGCGGCGGATGTTGAACAACTCACCCCCGGCCTGACGTCGCAATACTGGCAGGAAGACCGTGGCACCGTGCTGTTGTGGGGCGGCGATCTGGGGGCGCAGGCCGATAGCGCCTGGCTGAGTGCCTTGCGTAAGTTGCGCCGCCGGCCGCTGGATGGCGTGGTCTGGGTGACCTCAGCCTTGGCTCAACGCACTGCGCTAGGTCAGAAAGAATCTAAAACAACACTCACGACCGATATGATGGACAGCGTGGCGCAGGCGTTCGCTTCACGCTATGAACTCCTCGGCTGGCGGCTACCGCTGTATGTCTGGTCATTGCATGCCGATGGCGGGGCTGATCGCATCACGCAATCCGTGGGTTGTTTGCTGCCGGTAGGGTGTAAACCGGACGAACTGAGTACGCAACTTGCTGGGTTGTTGCCGTCGCTGATTGAGCAGGGTACACAACAGATTAGCAGCAACACGCAGCACCCATTCTTGTTGCAACTGGCCGATCAGTTAGCGCGTCAGCCAGATTCTGTCGCGGGCCCTCTTGCGACGCTGCTGAACCCGTATCGCCCTTCACCGCTGGCGGGGGTTATCTTCAGCCCGGCATCCGTCGATGCAAAACGCAGCGTGAAGCACCACTGGGGCAAGGATAACCGCTGGGATGTGTTGATTGATTCACTGCCATTATTGCCCGCAGGCTTAGCCGCGAAAAAGCTGGGGTTTGCCTGGCGTAAAACGCTGGCGATGGTGCTGGCGGGCATCATGGTGTTGTGGGGCGTGGGCATGGTGATGTCATTCCTGGTCAACCGAGACACGATTAATGCCAGTGAATCTCAGGTCAAACGGGCGGCTAACGTGCAGCAGCCTCTTCCGGCCCGTCTGCAAGCGCAACTGGATATGCAACACACGTTAGACAGATTGCAGTATCGCCAGCAACAGGGCGCACCGTGGTACAGCCGGTTTGGTCTGAGCCAGAATGATGCTTTGCTGGCCGCACTCTGGCCACATTATTGGGCCAGCGCCACCCCTCTGCTGCGTGATGCCGCCGCTCGTCACCTTGAAAAACAACTCATCACCATGGCGCAGCTTCCCCCTGACTCTCCGCTGCGCGACACGCTGGTGAAACCCGCGTATGAGCAGTTAAAACTCTATTTGATGCTGGCGCGTCCGGAGAAAATGGATGCGCCATGGTTTAGCACCACGCTGCTTCATGACTGGCCACAGCGCAGTGGTGTGCCGGACAGTCTCTGGCAGGGCAGCGGTCCGGCGCTGCTGGATTTTTATGCCCGTAATCTTTCCCAGCATCCAGCCTGGCGTCTGAAGTTGGATGAAAATCGGGTCAGTCAGGTACGTACCCGGCTGATCCGTCAGATGGGGGCGCGTAACAGTGAATCTTCGCTCTATCAGAAGATGCTGGCTCAGGTGGCGAATCAGTATGCTGATCTGCGCCTGTCTGATATGACGGGCGATACCGATGCTGAACGGATCTTTACCACAGATGCCGTCGTGCCGGGCATGTTCACCCGTAAAGCCTGGGATGATGCGGTAAAACCGGCGATTGAAAAAGTGGCCAGTGAGCGTCGGGAAGAGATGGACTGGGTGCTGAGTGACAGTAAAAATACCGCGTTGCAGCAGGATTCTCCCGAAGCCCTACAGGCACGTTTGAAGGCGCGCTATTTCGCTGACTTTTCCACCCGTTGGCTGGATTTTCTCAACAGTCTGCACTGGCAGCAGGCACAGACGCTATCGGACTCCATCGACCAGCTCACCCTGATGGCCGACGTGCGTCAGTCCCCTCTGGTGGCGTTAATGAACACCCTGAGCGTACAGGGTAAAACCGGGCAAACCGGTGAGGCGTTGTCTGACTCGTTGGTGAAATCGGCCAAAAATCTGTTAAACCGCGATGGGCAGCCCGCCATTGATCAGCAAGCGGGGGCACAGGGGCCGCTGGATGCCACTTTCGGTCCAGTACTGGCGCTGATGGATGTCAAGGCAGGCGGACAGGGCAATACCCACCTCAGCCTACAAACCTTCCTGACCCGTGTTACCCAAGTACGGCTTAAACTTCAGCAGGTGGTGAATGCCGCCGATCCTCAGGCCATGACTCAGACTCTGGCGCAGACGGTATTTCAGGGCAAAGCGGTTGATCTGACCGAAACCCGTGATTACGGCAGCCTGGTTGCCGCCAGCCTCGGTCAGGAGTGGAGTGGATTTGGCCAGACGGTATTTGTCCAGCCGATGGAACAGGCGTGGCAGCAGGTATTAACCCCTGCGGCCCAGAGTCTGAATGCCCAGTGGCAGGCATCTATTGTCGATGACTGGAACAGTACCTTCGGCGGGCGTTATCCGTTAAAAGATACCAGCAGTGAAGTATCACTTCCGCTGCTGGCACGTTATCTCAACAGCGACAGTGGCCGTATCGCCCGCTTCCTGCAAACTCGGTTGAATGGCGTGCTGCACAAAGAGGGCAGCCATTGGGTACCGGACAGCATCAATGCTCAGGGGTTGACATTTAACCCGGCGTTCCTGAAAGCCGTAGATCAGTTGAGTTATTTGTCTGATGTGGTGTTTGCCGATGGTGAAGCGGGCATCCGCTTTGAACTGCGCCCCGGAACCGCTAAAGATGTGATGCAAACTGATCTGGTGATCGACAGCCAGAAGCTCAGCTATTACAACCAGTTGCCAGTCTGGAAACGTCTCACCTGGCCCCATGATACCGAAGCGCCTGGTGCCAGCCTGAGCTGGATAAGTACGCAGGCCGGTACCCGACAGTTTGCTGATCTCTCTGGGGCCTGGGGGTGGATCCGTTTACTGGACAAGGCTCAGGTCACACCGTATCAGGGGGTCAGCAGCAGCTTTAATCTTACCTGGAAAGCGCCAGATGGCAGGCCGCTGAATTACACCCTACGAACCGAGGCCGGAGAAGGTCCGCTGGCGTTACTGAAACTGCGTAATTTTGTTTTACCGACGCAAATATTCAGCGTGGATGCCACCGGTGGCGCTCAGAAAACGGATACCGCAACAGAAGAGGGATACTGATGGCTACGTTGCACACCTTACTCAGCGCCTGCCATGCCGAACCGCAGGCGCTTTCGCAACCGGTACAGCAGCAGATCTTGCTCTGGGAAAAATGGTTGGTTCCCATTGCCCCGGACTCACTGGTGGGTGATGACCCCGGTTATGACGATGACTTCCAGCAGATGCGTGAAGAGGTGAACAAACTGTCCGGCGCAGACACCGGTTTGGTCTGTGCACTGGCAGAGAAACTGCTGACCGGGGTGAGCAAGGATGTGCGCATCGCGACCTACTATATCTGGGCGCGGCTGCACATCGATGGCGAAAGCGGGCTAGCGGATGGTCTGGCCTTGCTGGCCGGGTTGATCCAACGCTTTGGTGATGCACTGCATCCGCAACGTGGCAACAGCCGCAAACTGGCACTGGAATGGTTGGCAGGTAGCCGGGTGCTGGATAGCCTGTCACTGTACCCCGAAGTTACAAAAGCTGACTTTGAACGCATTGTGGGTGCATTGGTGTTAACCGAGGAAAGTGTTGGTGGTTGGGATGAATCCACCCGCCCTCAGCTCGCTGCCCTTTACGCGGCATTGGAAAACCGGCTAATGCAGTCCGGCGGCCCTGATGCCGTTATCCCACAAAACAGCAGTCTCCCTCGTCACTCTGCGCCTGATGCTCCTGCGTTGAAAGCCGTCAGCTCCGGGCGTGATTTGCTCGATCAGGCAAAACTGCTGGCGGTTTTTTTGCGCGACCAGCCGAACGGCTGGCTGTCGGGGCATCATCTGATGAAAAGCATTCGTCTGGACACCCTGCATGAACTGCCGCCACTGGCAGCTGACGGATGTACCCGTCTGGCTCCGCCGAAGCTGGAGAACCGCGCACTGCTGAAACGTCTTTATCTGCAACAAAGCTGGCTGGAACTGCTGGAGCAAACCGACATCCTGTTTGCTCAGGGCGTTAATCACCTGTGGCTGGATCTCCAGTGGTATACCCATCAGGCACTGCTGAAAACAGGTGGGCAGCATGAGCGTTGGGCTGACATCATTCAGCAGGATTTGAATGGTCTGCTGACCCGCTTGCCCGGGCTCGAAGGTCTGGCATTCAGTGATGGAACACCTTTTGCTGATGAGGTGACCTTGCACTGGATAAACCAGCACGTCATGGCAGCAGAAAGTTGGGGCAGTGAACCGGCAGCCTCCGCCAGTACGGCGGGTGATGACGATATTTTGCAACTGGAGCCGGAAGCGCTGGCGCAAGCCGACAGCGAAGGCGTGGAAGCGGCACTGAACTGGCTGCAAAACCGTCCGGGTACCCGCACCTCTCGCCATCAGTGGCTAATCCGCCTGCTGATGGCGCGGGTCGCCGAGCAGTACGGAAAAAACGACATGGCATTGCATTTGCTGGGTGAGCTGGAGGGGAACGCGACCTTGATGACGCTCACCCAATGGGAGCCGGAATTACTGTTTGAAGTGAAAGCCCGTCGCCTGAAATTGCTGCGCATGAAAGCCAGCCGAACCGAGTCGGACAAATCACGGCTGCATGGCGAGATGGAAAACCTGCTCGCCGGATTAGTGGCCCTCGACCCGGCACGGGCTGCGGTGCTGTGTGGTTAATCGATAACCCTATCCTGATAAAAAGAAAACCATGAAAGACCTTACCCTGCGTTATTACGACGCCGAAATGCGCTATCTGCGCGATGCAGCTAAAGAGTTTGCCCAAACTCACCCTGACCGGGCAGCGATGTTAGATCTGGATAAACCCGGTACGCCTGACCCTTACGTCGAACGCCTGTTTGAAGGCTTTGCCTTCTCCATGGGGCGATTGCGCGAAAAAATTGATGACGACCTGCCGGAGTTCACCGAAGGGCTGGTGAGCATGTTGTGGCCGCACTATCTACGCACCATTCCCTCGCTGTCGGTGGTGGCGCTGACCCCGGATGTTCCGGCGATGAAAATGGCTGAAATCGTGCCCGAAGGCATGGAAATCTATTCCCGCCCCATTGGGCCGAAGAATACCGTTTGCCAGTACCGCACTACCCGCGATATGGTACTCAACCCGCTCGCCGTCTCAACCGTGGTGATGGCGACCGAACCAGACGGCCGTTCGGTGCTGCGCCTGCGACTGGCCTGCAGCCCACAAGCTGACTGGTCGCAGGTGGACTTACGTCGCTTGTGTTTTTATCTGGCGGGAGAGGCGGCGGTCAGCAGTGCGTTACATCTGGCCCTCACCCGGCGGCAGGCCGCGCTCTATTTGCGTCTGCCCAATCAGGTTGATCGGATAAAACTGGATGGTTGGTTTTCGCCCGGTGGCTTTGCAGACCAAGACCTGCTGTGGCCCAAAGGCGACAGCGCCTTCAGCGGTTATCAGCTATTACTGGAGTATTTCACTTTCCGCGAGAAGTTTATGTTCGTGCATCTGAACGGGCTGGAAACCGTGACGCTGCCGGCGGGTATTGCCTGGTTTGATATCGAAGTGGTGTTTGATTGTCAGTGGCAAAGTGATCTGCCGGTCAGGGATGACGCGCTTAACCTGCATTGTGTACCGGTGATTAACCTGTTCTCGCTGGAAGCTGACCCGTTAACCATCAATGGGCTGGAAAGTGAGTATATGCTGCGCCCGCGCCGCTTGCAGGATGGGCATACCGAAATTTACTCCGTCGACGCTGTGACCGGTTCGCAACGGACATCCGATGCCACCTATGTTCCTTTTACCAGTTTTCGCCATCGCGGCGGAATGCAGCGACGTCATGCGCCGGAACGCTATTACCATACCCGCGTAAAACGAGGGGTGACCGGGCTGCATGATACCTGGTTGATCCTCGGCGGCCAGCAATGGGAAGCGGACCGATTGTTTACCCGCGAGGCGGTGTCGCTGAAAATTACCGGTACCAATGGTCAGCTCCCGCGCAAAGCGTTACAGAGCACGTTGTTGGACCGCTGCGAAGCAGTGTTACAGACGCCGCTGAAAGTACGCAATCTCTGCAAGCCTACGTTACCCTCTTATCCCCCGGCGGAAGACCACTTTCAGTGGCGGGTACTGAGCCATCTGGGCTCAAGTTACCTCAACCTGATGAGCAGCGCACAGGTGCTACGCGGGACGCTGGAGCTGTACAACTGGCAGGGGGATGAACTGAATAATCGCCGTCTTGATGCCATTCAACAGGTGCAGCACCACCAGACGCAGCGGTTTGAAAAGGGCTTTCTGTTACGGGGTATCGACATTGAAGTGACACTGGATGGCAACGGCTTTACCGGCGAAGGCGACATTCATCTGTTTGGCGAGATGCTCAACCGTTTCTTTGCCCTTTACGCTGACATCCATTTGTTCAATCAGCTCACCCTTATCGTTCAGCCTGCCGGGAAATGTATCCGATGGAAAGAGAATCACAATCAGCGCCTGCCCGGCTAATCGAACAACTGTGGGATAAACTGCCGTATACCCAGTTTTATCGCTTCTGTCAGTTACTGGAGCAAAGCCAGCCGGATGCCCCGCCATTGGGTAGTCACTGGCAGGTTAGGCACGATCCGGTGCGTTTTCGCCCCCATCCGGGCATGGGGTTTCCGGCCAGTGAATTTAAACGGGTGGAAATACCCGCGCATGCACACCTCCCACCGACCATCCGCACCACCTTTATGGGACTGTATGGCGTGGAGTCGCCACTGCCTACTGCGTATATCGACGATATTACCCAGCGCCGGGAAGGGCATGAGGCAGTCAGCGACTTTCTGGACATTTTCAATCACCGATTGATCACGCAGTACTACCGCGTCTGGCGGAAGTACTCTTATCCGGCCAGCTTTTCGCCCGGCGGCACCGATAAAACCTCTCGGTATCTGCTGAGCCTCTGTGGTCTGGGTATTGAGGGATGTGCACAGAATATCGCCACGCCGGTGTCTCGTTTTCTGGCACTGACTGGCATGATGCGCCTGCCCACGCGCACCAGTGAAGGCATTATTGCGTTAGTTCAGTTGCTGGCACCGGAAACCGATGCCCACGTGATAGCGCATGACCGCTGCCGTATCCCCTTGCGCAATCCACTGGCCCTGAGCGCACGTCACCCCATCAGCATGAGTAACAGCCCGGTAATGGGCAGTCACGCGGTGGATGTTAACAGTCAGGTATTACTGCAATTGAAAACCGATAACCCCGATGAAGCCCGAGAGTGGTTGCCCGGCGGGCAGTTACACACGGATTTGATGGCGTTGTTGCATGTGTATCTGGGGTCGCGGCTGCATGTGCGTTTACAACTGACGGTGTTACGCGCGCTACTGCCTGACGCACAGCTCTCTTGCCAGCCGAAAAGCACCGGGATTCTGTTAGGCAGAACCGCCGTAATGCGGACACAGCGCGTCGCGTCAACCACACCCACCGACACTGAAATGATCACAATTAATCTGGGCCGCTATCAGCGTGTTCAGGAAAATCTTCACCGAAGGGACACCGATGAATATGGCGATTACCGCTGGTAAAACACGTTTTGCATTACTGATGCTGGTCATGGTATCCACTCTGAGCGGATGTGGACTGACTCAGAAAGTGAGTGACGGCACCGTCGCGGTGACAAAATCCATTTTTTATAAGCAGGTGAAAACCCTGCATCTGGATATACAGGCGCGGGATGCGGTAAACAACAACGCGACCGGTGCCCCACTGGCCACGGTGGTGCGCATCTATCAGCTACAAGACCGCAAAACGTTTGACGGTACCGATTATCCCTCATTATTTGCCGAGGACAGCCAGGCCATCAAAGCCGATCTGCTGGCTGAAAAAGATATCCGTATTCGTCCGGGTGCTGCGGTGTCCATCGATATGCCGCTGGACGAAAAAGCGCAGTATGTGGCAGTCGCGGGTATGTTTCTGGCACCTGATATCGCTAACAACACCTGGCGGGTGGTGTTGAACCGTGACGACCTCGACCCCGATAAGGCTCGTCAGATTGAACTGAATAATCATGGGATGATTCTTTTACCCTTGAAGGATAAGTAATATGCCCCAGCCTTCTCTCTATGAAATGCTGTTCGGCAACGTAGCGGGTGAGCTTGACCTGCATCAGGTGAGCGAAACCAATCAGGTCGTCCTGTCGGTGCTCGATAATATGCAGCGCATTCTTAACTGCCGCGCCGGTACGCTCAGCCATCTGCCGGATTACGGCCTGCCAGACATGAGCAAAATCTTGCAGGGAATGCCAGGAACCGCACATTCACTGCTGACTACGCTCTCAGCCACGTTGCTAAAATATGAGCCACGGCTGAAAAGTATCAACGTGGTGCTACTGCCACAATCCGCTCCGGGGCATTTGGAATATGGAATTGATGCCGAGCTGAAAGAGCTCGGACTGGTGCATTTTGGCACCGCGTTTATGCCGGAAGGGCGGGTGTTGATACGGCACATGAAACAACAGTATCTTGATAGAACAACGGGAGTCTGAAGTGCATTATCGGGTTCTGAACTCCGGAGTCCCCACTCTTTATTTCTGTTTTTGATAAGGATATTTCGATGAAACTGCACACCGGCATCAGGCTGGCGCTACTGCTCAGTATCATTATCAACACGCCATCAATGGCACATTCCGGGCGAACCAACGCAGAGGGCTGTCATAGTAATCGCAAAACGGGTGAGTATCACTGTCATGGTGGTCAAAGTCGGCAGGTTGATTATGTTGGCCAGGATGCAGCGCCAACCCCGGTTAAAAAAGCAAAGTCACGTTCTGAGAAAAAAGAGAACGGAACAAGAACAGCGGAAAGTGGGAGACCGATGAACGAACGAAAGGCCAACAGTCCTGTATTACCTGCGGTTTCTCCACCACCGCAGCATGTGAGGACACAATGCGCAAACAGTAAGGATCTCAATGCGTATTGGGAGCCTGTTACAGAGCGATGCTTGGACAGGTCTACAGGAAGAGAAATGACTCACTGAATATCATCGACAGATACTAGGCTGGGTATGACTTCGATACCCCAGATAGCCACAGTATCGTGATCCCCGAGTGTCATTGTACTGACCATCGGATACTTTTACCCTTCTTGAGTTATTACCATGACACACTTACCTGAACGCCACCTGAAAACCGGCGGCGACCCGCGTTATTTTGCTGAATTCAGCGCCTTACGTAACGAAATCGGTAAATTACATCATCCCGCCCGCCCGGATGTTGACTGGGCGCGGGTCGAGCAGCTTTGTTTAGCGCTGTTTCGCCAGAATGGTGTTGAGCTACAGACCACCGTTGATTTTACCCTGGCTCGGACGCAAATTGCCGGGCTGGCCGGGTTGTGTGAAGGGTTGGAGCTGCTGGCGGGATTAATCTCTCATCAATGGAGCGCCTTGTGGCCACCGCAAACCCATGCGCGGGTGGAGTTACTGGCTTGGTTGAGTGACCGATTGCAACAGGTCTGGCGCACCATGACCCTGTGCTACGGTGATCTGGCGCTGGTTTACCGCGCTGAACAGGTGCTGGAACAACTCTGCACGCAACTGCAAACGCTGGAACTCAAGCATCTGAGTAAACTGGACGGTGTTCGCCTCATGTTACATAACGCCGCATTGCGGCTGGAGAGTGCTGAAGCGGACGCTGATACACCCGACCGATTGACTGTACCAATGCGGCACGCCGCGCGCTCGGAACCACAGCAACAATCACAACCCACCTTCGCGCCGATCACAGCCAGTGCTCCGCTGGTCTATATTGTCAACGAACCGGCTCCGCCGAGTGTGCAGGTGGCTTTCGCTCCAACTGAGCCGCCACCCCCCCCGCGCTGGAAGGCCGGGCACGGTTTTATCGCCGGGTTATCACTGATGGCGGTGCTGATGACGGGCGGTTTCGCTATCTGGCAATCACTCTCATCCGATCCGTTACGGGAGGCATTACTCGCCAATGCCAGCCCTCTACCCACACCGCTGGCCGCTAAATCAATTGATGAGCTGAAACAGCAAACCTCAGACGCCGCACTGGGACGTTTGACTGAACCCGTGCTGCAAGCCAGTGGCTCACAGTTAGAACAATTGGCGATATTGCCGCCGTTATGGGCGCAAATACGGGGTGATGCACTGTTATCACAAGCACAACAATTGTGGCCCGCCAGCCAAGACGTTAAGCGTTTGAGCACATTGTGGCAGCAACAGCGAGAGGCTGGAGCCGCCCCGCTGGGGGAGTTGAAATACTATGCACTGGCGCAAGAGCGCCTACGGCAACTGGCCGATCGCCTAAATGGATTGGATGAGAAAAAGGGGCGCTATATGACGGTCTCTGAGCTGAAATCGGTGGTCTTTGCGATTCAACAACCGCTGGCACAAACATTACCGTTGGAAGAGTTGTTGCGTCAGTATCAGGCACAGTCCGAGTCAGGGCAAACTCCATCTTCAGCACTGCGCCAACAGATTGACAGCCGGTTTACTCAACTGCTGAACCGGTATGCGTTACTCACGTTGCCCGAAACGGCATCGCCGTAGGTGATGCGTGACTGGCCATGCACACCGCTTGGACAAAAGATTTAATGCCGTGCCAGGAAAGGTTGACCAGGGATATTGCATCAGGAAGCTGCGATGAGTGAAGAATACAGAAACCATCGTACCGCGTGGACCTTAGGCGAATTGACGTTTGTGGAAACCCACTATGGGAAGATACCCACTACGGAGATAGCCACCCATTTGGGCCGTACCCTGACCGCAATAAGATTGGCAGCCCAGGAGTTAGGGCTTTGTAAGGTGCATGCGGTTCCTTGGACTGAAGAGGAAAAAGAGGTCATCCGGACACATTATGCCGATGGCGAGGGGATAACCTTTGTCGGTCAGTTATTGCCGGGGAGAACGCGGAAAACCATTTTTGCCATGGCAAAAAAAATGGGGGTCAAAAGTCTCCGAAGCTGGCAGAAAAATGAAGTCTGTATTTTGACGCAGTTTTACCCCAAAATGGGCACTAAAGTGGTTCAAAAACTGCCTCGCAGAAGTGTTGAGTCGATCAAAATCAAGGCAAGCCAACTGGGCCTGAAATACACGAGACTCAAAGTGCGTGAGACTCCCGTTCAGCGCTGGACTGATGACGAGTGGCGCTTGTTGGAGAAGAACCTTCACTTGTTCCCCTCCGAGATGACGGTATTATTTCCAAATCGTACAAAGTTAGCGATTGAAAAGGCGAAAGAAAGATTAAGAAAACGTAACAATATGCCAGGTGGAAGCAAGAATACTCTTAGTTAGAATTTCCTGTATGTACTGTTGGTTTGGCCTAGATATAACTACGTCATCTAACTGACGAATCCGTTACAGAGTCGTACCGATTCAATCTAATGAAGAGCCAGATAGCTTATTGTAATGGGTAAGTATTTATTATCGGGCCTGGAAATGGAGGGCTTATGAAATACTGCGAAATATATTTCTGACGTCCTACCTATCCTACACATTCAATGAATACTTCCCGAATCATTATTGGAGACTTTTCTCTAGTGCTTATCAGAAACGTCTATAATACTGGAATGGTAAACCTATAAAATATGTCTTATAGGAAAAAAATGGTCTGGAAAAATAAGAATACAATAAGGAGTAAGTGTGATTGATATTTTTAAATTAACGTGTAAATTGGTGGCAATATTTATGTTACCATTTTTTCTTTCGGCCTGCGTAACTAAGCAGCTTTCGGCTGATATCAAGGGGCATGAAACAGGCTATACTCATTATAATGATGATGTCATTATCGGAATGTCTTTGGCTCAGCAAGGTAGTAATAAAAACTGGGCGTTTGTTGGTACGCATTTCGATTATGTGTTGTCATCGGGAGTCGACGAATTATCAACACTATTAGTTACCAGACAGATTGATAAAAAAAGAATTCAGGTCGTCAGGGATGGTAGCTTTAGACTTAATGATAAAAAAGATAGGTTCATAGGTAATATTGAACTGAAGTATATTTATCAGACTGCGGTAGAGAGAGATAAAATAAAGTTGTTGATAAAGAGTACTGACTGGAATTGCTCAAGCAATACTGAAACAACAGGTGTTTGCAACATTAGCCTGGATAATCTGGTTGGCACTATTCATAGAAAAGGTGCTACACCGTCCGATATTTTCCGTTTTGAGCATCCTTTACGGGTGAATTTTTATAGCAAAAATGCCTCTTCTGCTAAGAGGGCCCTTTATCCGGTAGCGGTAGCTGCAGATGTGGTGATGCTGCCGGTCTATCTGCTGGGTGGCGCTGCCGTGGCTGCTTTCTATGGCGTAGTTTTATTGAATTAGTCTTTCTTTTTGAGATCCGACTATTCCCATGTACCGATCTAGTTTGATCGGGGCATGGGATGATTACCACGATTTGTTAGTACAGAGGTAAGATTTTACTCTCAGATATTATATCCTCACCAGAACTTATACCACGGCCTATACCTTAGCTTAGTTTTCTTCACGGCTTCATTCGGCATCTGATGAATAAGGGGCTGAGAATGATTTTTTTCATTCTCAAGTATTATTGCACATAACGCCCCGATTGAATCTGTTAGTGAATTTTCAAAATCCCTGCTTACATCGCTGAAACCTGTTTTAGCATGAATAAGCTCATGTATCAGTACACCGGCAAAGATATCGAGAGAAGAAAGACATTTTCTAGCTATTACCACAGACTGAGTTTCAGGATCCCAACAGCCAAGTGTTTCTGCTGATGAATATATATCCGGCCTCAATGTTTCAGATATTTTTATGTCAGCCACATTAGCTAAATAGCTGTTCCAAATAGTAGTGTAATGGTCTAATCATTCCGGACACTTTGTTAGAGATATAATGAGCAACACTAACAAGGTGAGAATGCGAAAAAAATCATTTACTCATGAGTTTAAACAGGAGTGCGTCAATCTGGTTCTTCAGCATAAGTACCCGGTGACCCAGGCTGCTGAAACAATGAATATTGGCCTTTCAACCTTACAACGCTGGCTAAGGCAGTATCGCGGAGAGATCCGCGGAAACACACCGATAGCCAGTGCTATAACACCGGAACAACGGCGAATACAAGAACTTGAAAAGCAGGTACGGCAGTTGCAGAGCGACAATGACCTGTTAAAAAAGGCTTCGGCCTTCTTCGCCATGGAAATGAACAACGACAAAAAGTCGCGGTGAAGCTGAAGAAGGTCGGTGCAAACATCCAACAGGTATGCCGCTGCTTATCGCTCACGCGCAGCGTATTTTATGCCCGTAGTCGTCGGCTAATGATCAAGCCCGATGTTCTGATGTTGCACGCGGCGGCTAAGCATGTTCACGCGGAAATGGATGCCACATATGGCAGCCGGCGCATGTGCATCGAGTTACGGGAACAAGGTTTTAACGTGGGCAGATACCGCGTTCGGCAGATAATGAAAAACTTATTACTGATAGCTAAACAGCCTGGGCGTCATCGCTATCCACGCGGTGGAAAACCCGCTGTCGTGGCCGCTAATCTGTTGAACCGGCAGTTTAATCCAGAGACATTGAATACCTGGTGGTCAGGTGATATTACCTATCTGCGTACCGTTCAGGGCTGGTTATATCTGGCTATCGTGATGGACTTATGTTCAAGAAAAATAGTGAGTTGGGCCTTCTCAGACAAACCGGACAGCGACTTGACTGTCCGGGCCTTAAGGCTGGCCGTAAATAAACGACGACCCACAGGGTCAGTGGTGTTCCATATCGGCGTAGCTCATGCCGAGTGCGAACATCCGAATGATTTTCTGCTCAATCTCATCGGAGAGCGTAGTCTGATACTTTTTAACCAGTTGCGGTTCAAAAGAACCGTTACGGTCACGGGGAGTGGCCAGTTCAAAGCTGCCGGTCGGAGTTTTGATATTTTTTTAGGTGAGCCATTTTTACGGTTAGCATCAATATCATTCGCCAGATGGGAGTCCAGTTCGGCGGTTAATGCAGCTTTAGTTAACTGTTTGATTAGTGGTGTTAAGATGCCATCTTTACCGGTCAATGATTGACCTGACTGGAGAGCTTTGAGTGCTTTTTCAAAATCGAAAGGTTGAGTTATATGTTATTCCTCCTTCTAAATACTTTAGCGGAATGACACAGAATTTCTAATACTCCCAAGATGGGTGGTTACGCATTGGACTACTTTTTTGAATGAGTGCTCTTTTTCGATCTAGTCGTCTTCGTTGACATAGACGATGGTGAGTTGAGATTGCCCGGAACTCTGAATACAATCAAATGACGCACGACGCTGCTGTTCTCTGGGAGGACGATCTCGTGCCATATGCATTCTTCCAGACTAGGCGGAGGGCCGGAACGGCTCGATAACTCCAACACTCCAAGAAACCCAAATTTGACATTGGTGTTCTGGTAGGTCGCTGCTTGATTACAGTACTTCCTTGCTGCAGCTCGATCCAAATGTCCATAATGACGTTTCATCTCCAATACAAACCGGTGGCCACCAAATCCGGCGAACAAGTCCGCTCTGCCAGTACCAATACCTTCTACTTCATCCAAAACTTCACATCCTCTATAGTTGCCAGAGAGCCATTGCCAAAGATCCAACTGAAGATCGAATTCCGTGGCATCGGGATTTCGCAAGTAGCTACCGCGATTGCCGAGTTGTTTTAATCCACCATCTTGCCGCGTTTTACAAAACGTAACCACTTGTGCCAGGAGCTCATTGAAGTGTTCCTTGATTTTACCTGTATAATCGTGACAGGCCTTGAGCTGAAGGGTTAGTTCGGTCTGTAAACGATGCATCACTGGATTGGCAAAAAAGTTTAGCGAAGAGACTTGTCGGTTAGCTAATGCCGTTTCTAGGCGCTGCAGTACCTCAGGCGAAAAGTCTTGCGGCAAATCCAGGATCCCGAGGACTTGTTGGAGCTCAGGGAACTGCTCCTCAGGTAATGGCTTTCCCAGCCGCACCTCGCTGGTAGATATCTCGGCTATACGTGCGCGTAAAAAAAGGGCTGTTTGTTCTTGATCTTGATTCCAGTCTGACTCCTCTAGCAATTCGTCAAGATGCGCTAGCAGACCGCGTTCCCTGATAAAGCTGGCTTCGATGCGGGGTCTTAAGAGCTGCCCAAGTCCGCCCCTAGTCTCAAATGAGCGGTCGGCATCGAAGACTGACAGCAAATTTTCCATTACAGCATTGGCTCTCAGCCAGCTTGGGCGTGCTAGGTCTTTGCATGCCTGTTGCACCGACCTAACCAGCCTTGTCCATTGAATCTCCCTGTCGGCTCGGGGAAGAAGCCATTCAGGAAGATACCGTCCCCCTAAGAACATAGCGCGGTCCCGAACAGCGTTTAAAAGAGCTTCTGCTTGTTCATCAATGAATGCGATATCTGCGCCAACATGGAAGCCCTGGATAATGTCAACTATAGCGGCGTATGCTGTCGCATCAGCCCTGTTCTCATCAGTTGCCCGAGCATCTCGCAAATACAAGCTGGTCAGTTCTAGGTACCGCTGGATTTCTTCAACGGAGCCAGCGTTCAGCGCTTCGGAGAGGGTAACCAGAGCAAGTTCAAAATACGCTTCTCCCTCTGCATCTTCAATCTGGCTCAGCTCTTTCAAAGTGTCTTTCAGGTCGGGCTCAGGCCAGGTGGTATAAGCGATACCTGCCAGTTTCGCAGCATGTTGGGCATATAGTCCATTAGCGTTGGGCCTATTACAGGTTAGGGCCTTGAGTGGAATAAACTTCTTGATGCTGGAGGACAGTGCAAGACGGATCAGACCTTCAAGTGCATAAGCGGCAGTGAGTGACTCCGTATCAGTAGCTTGAGCGTCAACACGTAGCTCTAGTGTAATGGCAAGTCTAGTGCTAATCCGTTGACGCAAATGCATGTTGTGCATGACCACATCGATCGCAGAGCGAACAGTAGTAGGGGTCTGGCACTTCGCAAATCCTTCCAGAAGAATTCTATCCATTTCCGCAACTTCTGTTGGCAGCGCATCCACAGCAAGCTCAGCAAGCACATCGAGGAAAGGCGATGGTGCCAGCGAATTTACCTGAGCTGTCAGAGCTGAAACGCCACCGAGTGACTCAATGGTCAAAGGTGTATTGTCTTGAAAGTGCCTTTCAATGAGAGCTATCAAGCAAGGAGAATTATTACCAGACATAGCCGCCTTCTGGAGCTACTCTGCAGTGTTCATTGCCTAAAGCACTAAGCACTGTGGTTGCATTGGCGCTTGCAATGAATATCTGGAGACCTTCTGTCTCTGTAGCTACATGACGAAGCTCGGTGAGCAGTTTAGCCAGATCACCTTCATTTGTTTCCTCAGAGCCGGGAGAATCAATGATTAGCAACCCAGGATGCCGACCAACGCCAAGCTCCTTTCCGATTCGTAACAATGCAATGGCGGTAGCAATCCGCAGCCTGAGTCGCTCACCAGGAGTCAGCTTGCTGAATGGCGACTTCTGATTTCCTTTGTGGACCGTCATCTTTGCGTCTGAACTGAGTTCAATTGATTCGAGACCGAGGGCACCAAAGTCATTAGCCAACCGGAGAATTTCTTCATTGAGCTGACCCATCAGCTCACCCTTGCCTCCATCAAATGCTTTCTTCGCTTCTTTGTGAGCAGTTTCAACAAGCTCCGAGTCCTCGGGTGCTTGCAGCGTGGTGCTGGGTTTGCTGTGTGCTTGTAGCTCGCCTTCGAGTCGCGCAACAAGAAGTTCGGCTTCACGCTGCTCCTGGTAGCTCGCGCTATTACTTGCAGCTATGAGAGCATCTTGTACCTGCGAGAGCTCTGTCAAGGTTGCTGCGGCTTGATATTCGGTTTGTTTATGCAATAACTTGGCTGCCTCGTAGGCTGCTTGCGATGCATCTACACGTTCCTGCGCTGCCTCAAGCATTTCCTTGCTTTCGTCCAGATCATTCAGGCTAATCGGCTCCGAGCAGAGTGAACAGCTCTGCTCGACACTCTCTAACTTGATTCGCTCCTTGGGCACGGCCTTTTCGCATCGCGGGCAGCAGCTCGGCTGGAGTCCAGTGAAAAAAGCTGCGGTAACTAGATTTTCCCGAAGATCACGGAGCGCTCTTTTATCTTCATCTGATGCGCTTCGAAGCACTGTCATTTCGGCAGATGTTCTGGCAGCAGTCTGCTCAAGAGTAAAAGTTTGTGTAGCAAGCGCTCGGACAGTTGCCGTGAGTTCGTCGAGTGAGGTAGCACTCACGCGCTTGTCACTGATATCAACGAGATCACGACGCGCCTGCTCGAGTTGAGTCGACACTCGTGCTATCGTCCCTTGTTCTTGCTTCATTCTAGACGAGTGACCACGAGCGGCATATGCCTGTTGCTGCTCGATTTCTTTCTTGGCAGTGACAGCTTGTACCACGGTACTCGCCCACGGCAACCCAACGTATAGCTGTAGCATGCGCCCTGGCAGCCCGGCCATCAAAACGTCGCCCAACAACGATTTGTGTTCCCCGCCAAAATAGAGTGCACCGGATAGCGCGGACCAACCATGAATGACTGTACTGCCTCCTTCATCGCTGTTCTTGCGCGAGGATATGGGTTGAAGATCAAAGACATTCATCATGAAACGAGACATTACTGCAGCAAACCCCTCGTCGCTACTGAATCGGTCAATGGTTTCGAAGGCTCCATTTGGCCTTATAGTTTTCAGTTCTCCATTCGGTCGCTTGTCATTGACGGCGAATTCGATGTTGTGAGGTCGTCCATCAAGTTGGAAGGTGAGTTGCACCCAAGAAAGCCAGCTTCGCACGTCCTCTTGTAAGCCCTTGATCTCGCCTCGTAAGCACCACAGGATGATCTCTAGAATGCTTGACTTGCCAACGAGGTTGGATTGGTTTGTACCACCATAGCTGGTGACAGCCCAAATACCCGTGCTGAGGTCCGTCCAACTGAAATCGATGGGGCCCGAGATTTTCTTGCCAACCTTCTGACCTTTGAAGGAAATCCCCGTGACGGTGAGTTTGGGCGTAGGCCTAATTGGTCTATCTGCATAGATCCCACGTTTTTGAAGACGAGCTTCTGCCTCTGCTACCGACATCCCAGTGTTCTTTGCGACTGATTCGAGCCAACTCATTGTCATGCGGAGTTTCCTTGCGACAGAACTTCCAAACGTAGGCGTACGCGATCCGTAATGGGTGCGATGATGTGCTTTAGTTCGGTATCGGCGTACTCGGCCTGAAGGTACTGGCGGTCCTTGAGTGCTTTGCCTCCTGCGCCACCGGCCAGGCGAGCTACTACATCAGCCCTGTGCTTGTACCAAGCAATTTCTTCTGCCATTTCTGCCAATTCGTACATGGCTTGCCTTCCACTTTGGGTCAGCAAGTAGATGTGCTCTTGAACTTTTCCTGGAGACCCTTGCCGCTTGATCCTGATAAAGTCTACGGTACGTAGAATCGAGAGCGCGTTGTCCAAAGGCTCGAAAGCGCCGAACCGGTAGCGGATCATTGGCACTCTGCGTAAGTCGGGTTCTCGTGAGTCCAGAATGCTTTGCGCGAGTGCCAAAGTTGCCGGATCACCACCGACGTCGAAATCACTGAGCAACTCGTTGGCGAGATAGTCAGGGTTCCGCATCCAAAAATCCAATGCCTGTAAACGCGATTGCGCATGCAACGTCGCGACGACGTCCGGCCCCCAAGAGTCATCTGTGACGTCAGTAGATCCCGAATCAATACAGGCGAGAAGTCTTACAGCGCTTTGACGATCACTGCTTACAGGAATAGAGCTCAACGTGTGTTGCCCCCTCGTTACGTCACTCGCTTGAATGCGTTGATGAATTATCAGTTACAGCGGTAGCTAAATAGCACATTAACATCATTTCCTGCACAGGACATCACCTGAGTTAGACCTTTCTAGTAGCAGTAGACAATAGGAATTCAAAGCAATTTCGCCGAACAACTAAGCTGATTCTCTAAGCATCAACAACGGGTTAAAAGTGATCGACTTTTTATCATCACCAACGATTCAATATTGATCCATCGGTTTACTCAGGATTAACTTCAGTGATGCCTATCCTCACGACAGATATAGTCTGGGCAACTTAGCGTCACAATATCCGTAAATTCTTACTCCAAAATATCCGTAAATTCTTACTCCAAAGCGCATCTTCACTGAAGTGGAAGAACAAAATATTTCACTTCTTGATTTTATCATAATTTTTATGCAAAAATCATGAAGTGATTAACTCAGCGGGTTTCATCTATGAACGTACCACAATGTAGGACCTTTTCTCAGCAGGATTCCCAGACTTGCTTGGCGAAAATGGGGATTGATGAACAGGACATTATCGATGCTCTAACCGCGGCTCTTTACGAGAGGCGTCGCACAACGAAACTACACCCTGTGATTGATGGTGGTTTTCGATTCTGGAGTGAGTTGGTCGCATCACTGCGTAGCGTATTGATTTCCAAAGATTGCGGGTGGACAATGGTACGTCAAAATCGCATAGAGCTAGTATCCAACCCAACGCATGGCATCAATCTGATCATTACATCAGGGGATAAAGATACAGGGCTAGCTGATGGATGGCCGAAGACTAAAAATGCGAAAGGTGAAGCGACAATGAGTATCGTGAGCAGTAACTCCGATACGATTGAAATGTTCCCGTCAGAACACCCTATGCACTCAACAGATGGTCTAGCTATGATGCCAGTTTCTTCTGCTGACAGCACTAAAACATATATAGTGCTTTACTACCATGATGCGGGCAAGCAAGAAATCCGCTGTGAGATTTCTTTCCCTGTAGGCATGAAGGTGGTGAATGGTTTCGCGAAAGTCAATTACTGGAGCGAGAGGTTAATTATCAGTCCTCTACCGTTTGATGGTGCAGACATCTTCCCAGAAGAAGATTTCACGGATGATGTTTCTATTTCTATTGAAATGAAATGAATACAAACGATAAAGAAAGCAGGCGTCTGTTTAATCCTTCCAGACTTAAGCTGGCACGGATCAGGAGAAAATTGACGCTGAAAGAGCTTGCCGAAGCGACAGGGTTGTCTTCACGTATCGTCATCGAGTATGAAAAAGAATATTGCCTGTATGAACCCACTCCAGCTACGGTAATTGCTTACTCAAAAGCATTGAATTATCCAGAGTCATTTTTCTTCGGCGATGATCTTGAGAACATAGATCCATCTACAGTGTCATTCCGATCTCTACGAAGAACAAAAGCTGCCGATCAGCATGCAGCAATTGGTGCAGGAGGGCTCGGTGTTATTGTCGCGAACTATTTTGATGCCAGATTCAATTTGCCAGTTTCCAGTCTTCCTGACATGAGAGGCACCACTCCAGAGGCTGCCGCTGAGGCGCTGAGGGAAGAGTGGCATCTTGGGAAGAAAAGTGTTCCTAACATGGTCCATCTCCTGGAAAAGAATGGCGTTAAAGTATTTTTCTTGTCAGAGAACACTGCTGATATTGATGCATTTTCATTCTGGAAGGATAGTATCCCTTATATTTTCCTGAACACAAAAAAAACAGGTGAGAGAAGTCGTTTTGATGCGGCTCACGAACTAGGACATTTAGTCATGCATCGGCATGGTGTGTTGCAAGGAGCTGATATCGAGAAAGAGGCTGATGCATTTGCTTCCGCATTCCTTATGCCAAAAGAGAACGTGCTGGCAGTCAAAATGGTTGTCCCCACATTAGATAAGATTATTCAGCTTAAATCGAACTGGATCGTCTCAGCTATCGCGCTTATCGTTCGAATGCGGAACCTGGGTGGATTATCAGAGTGGCAGTACAACAGCCTGATGAGAGATGCCTCTGCCAGAGGTTACCGTTATGGGGAGCCCGGTGGAATAGAAAGGGAAAGATCACTCATCATTGATAGAGTTTTGTCAATGCTTCAGGCTGAAGGTGTGACATTGCCGGTGATTTCTAAAAAACTAAATATTCCGTTGGATGAGTTATCTAGCCTATTATTCGGTGTTGCGGCTATCAGTGGTGGGGGATATTTATCTGCGACCTCACCTCCTTTCCTAAGGCTTGTTTAATCTTCTTGATAATATTACCACGGATGGTATTTCCTATCCGATAATGAATTAATTGCTTAATATGAGAGTAACATGTCTATTACTCTCATATTAACCTTAAACAATCAATGTGGCGTAGTTGACAAAAATGGACCGCGGTTTTAGATTTTTCCAAAATAATTGCTCTGATTCATTAGGCATTAAACCACAGTTATACTGGTGGGGTGTTGATGGCCTGACTGGGTTACCGACCATCGATTCGGGACTAGTGTGGTGCTCTGATTTACACGTTTAGCCTTTATTGCAGAAGAGGCTTTTTCTACATAAAAATCACTTCATTTGTTAAATGATCCGGTTATTTATTTAAGTTACGGAAAAATGAAACCATATAAAACCCAAGAAGATTTGATTGGTTTTCTGAAAGATAATGAGCTAGTAGGGCTTGATAGTGAATATTCCTACAAATGTATCGAATGGATACAACGTTTTTCAGCAAAAGGGATGGACTTGAATAGCTGGTGGGTGTTGACGCCCTCAACCTGGCGGTGTCCCTCATGTGATCGTGAAAAAAAAGAAATTATAAGATTAAATAAGCACGGTTATCTTACTGGTCATTTACACGAACACCATGACCATATGAAGGATTTTGTTGAGTCTGAATTTTCAAAATTCGCACATAATAACTCCCATGCTAATGCTGATTTATTGGGCGCCCGTTTTGTTGAAAGAACTGCATTTGCACTTTCGGCTTATGATAATACTGTTGTATGCTCGGATTGTAATAATGCTGATGTTAAGGCCAAAAAACTTGTTTTTGCTCCGGCTCAATTTTCGTTCTCCCCCGAGCAAATAAAGCAATTTATTATTACTGAGCCTAATTTAGATCATCAAATAAATGATGTTGCTGTAATGAAAGTATGGGGAGAGTGTAAACAAACATTTGAATTACGATGTCTGTTTGTCAAGAAATTTGCTGCATTGGGGGCTACAAATACACACTGGTATCAACCGTCAATTCAAACGGCCAGGCAAACATATCGTATTGGTTCTGCTCTTTTGAAACATCATGGGTTGTCTGATATTAAACCCAATGCTCCTGAGAAATTATTATACAAAACCAGTAAGTTTGCGGGTGAAAAGTCATCGTGGCGCATGAACCGGCTGAGATCGATAACTATCGCCCCCAGTGAGGGAGAGCTTCGACATCTCATAAGTATGAAAAAAGCTCAATGGGAAAAAGTTGCTGATGACTGGTATTGCCCTGTTTGCCAACGTTTGAAAATAGAATGCGTCAGAAAATCCAATAAAGGAAACTGGGACTTTTCATTAAGTACATCTAAAAAATTATATGATGTGTACTCTCCTAATTTTGTACAGAATACGACTGTATGTAATGATTGCAGCACAACTGCCACTCATATTGGAAGTGAGATTATGTCGAGAGTGGGTGAAAATATTGCTTATGGTTCAGCGCTTGTTTCGGTTGATGAGCTTTGCTCAGTAATATCATCAGTTCCCCATGGAAAACACGAGATCAACAATTTTGTAGCAGAGAAACTTTTGGGCATTCTGGAAGAGCGATACTGGAGTGGTGATTTTTACAACTTGTAATGAGTATATAATGACAAACTTTATCTTGTGACTGAGTACCTCCTCAGTCACAAGATAGGATTCGCACAGGACAATACAACCATTCTCATCGAAGATAATGAACATTCAGTAGATTGCAGGTTGTACATGGATACTAATGAATTCACCTTAAATAGGCATTATATATAGGCGTATTAAGGTATGTTAAGTCTCCCAGAGACCATAACGTGAAAATATTAACTTTTTATTTTTACTATCCTGAAGATTATCTTATTACAGGGAGATCGAAGTACCTAAATAAGGATTTTAATGTGTTTTCTTTAACCCATGGATTTTGTATTCGTCGGATAGAGTGATAAATCAAGAGGTAATGAGTAGCTCACCATTTTTTATTTAGCTTCTCGTCAATGCAGGCTATGGCGTCATCATAGGGACTGGCAGTATTCTCTCAATGTTTCATATCTCTTTTTTCTCGTTTTTATTTTGAAAGGAATACTTGAACAAACATGTATATACGAAAAATAAGTTTCAGAGTGAAAATGAAAAAGACATCCAACCATTTTCTTTGCTAAATGTCTTTTCATTATTAAGTGCGTCCATACTCCATGCCAGCAAGATCATCAATATAATTGGCATTCCATCACATCATTTCTCTCCGTTGATCCAGATACAGAGTATGGCTATAGGTTCACCAGATACTGTTTTGCAAAATCAAACGGACTAACTACTTTCTCCCGATTAGTATCCAGAAAATCTGCCCACCATTGCAGCATCAGTCTGCGCTCATCCAGAAACTCTGGCTTTATGAATGTACGCTGCCCGAACGCCATTACGTTCCTGGTGGCTCATTTGCCGCTCCACGGCATCCCGTGACCATAAGCCCGACTCAATCAATCCACTGCACGCCATCGCTAGGAAACCATGTCCACACACTTCCGTCTTGGTCTCATACCCCATCAAACGTAATGCCTTGTTGATGGTGTTTTATTCACCAAGCGACGTTTATGGTAACAATGAAAAAAATAAGCAGCAGCAGAAACCAACAACGCCAGTATCATTACTGGCGTTGCTGGATTTATGAGACAAGCTACTACGCTTCGAGTAGCTTTGGCATGACTCATCTGTGTTCCAGAGAGTCAATATAATCGGCATACCACTGCATCATTTCCCGCCGTTGCTCCAGATAAAGAGCATGGTTATAGGTTCCCCGGATACTATTTTTATCCGCATGTGCAAGCTGGAGTTCAATCCAGGCTGAGTTATAGCTCTGTTCATGCAAAATGGTACTCATCGTGTGACGAAAACCATGTCCTGTCGCTTTACCATCATAACCAATACGCTTTAGCACCATATTGATGCTGGCTTCGCTCATGGGCTTATTGACGTCGTTGCGTCCTGGAAAAACCAGCCGATAGCTTCCAGTTACGTTCTGAAGTTCCCGCAGGATGGCAGTGACTTGTCGGGTCAGGGGAACGACATGTTTACGCCGCATTTTCATGCGACTTTCCGGTACTGTCCACAGAGCGTTGTCGAAATCAAACTCTTGCCATTCTGCAGCACGCAATTCGACAGTGCGAACACCGGTCAATAAAAGCAGTCGAGTGGCGAGGCGGGTGAGGGAACTACCGTGATATTCAGCCAACTTCTGAAGGAACTCAGGAAGCTCTCTGGCGATTAGATGAGGGAAGTGCTCTGTTTTGGGGGGACTCAAGGCTCCGGCCAATTCTGCCACAGGGTTCACCGTTGCCCGGCCAGTGGCAATAGCGTAACGGAAAATCTGATTACAGAATTGCCGCACTTTACGCATTTTCTCCAGAGCACCGCGCTTTTCTATCAGGCGCAGCACTTGAAGCATTTCCAGCGGGAGGATCTCTGTGACAGGGCGTTTCCCTACATGTGGGAAGATATCCTTCTCAAGGGCTTCCAGGACGCTTTCTGCATAGCTTGCAGACCATGACGTACATTTGTAGGTATGCCATTCAGTAGCGAGGGTATGGAAGGTATTTTCTACTGTGAATTTTTTGGTTTGCTTCTCGCGCTGTTTTTGCTCGCTGGGGTCATGACCCTCGGCGAGGAGTTTTCGTGCTTCTTCACGCTTTAGCCTGGCCTCGGCTAATGAGATATCAGGGTAGACACCAATAGAGAGTTTTTTCTCTTTGCCTGATACGCGGTATTTCATGCGCCAATATTTACGGCCGTTGGTGGTGACCAGTAGAAAAAGGCCACGCTCATCAGTGAGTTTGTAATCTTTCTCTTTCGGCTTTGCAGTCTCGACTTGTCTGGCATTGAGTGGCATTTGGGGGCCCCTAAATCACATTAAACAAGATAAGCCCCCAGTTAAGCCCCCAAACATCACTTGATTGGTGTTGATGTAGGTTGACCTCAGTGGAACTTAAAATGGATTAATGTTGAGTATGATAGTGATTATAAAGGAGTTTACTTGAATTCAGAAGACGTGGGGAGAAGTGAAAGTGGTGCCCGGACTCGGAATCGAACCAAGGACACGGGGATTTTCAATCCCCTGCTCTACCGACTGAGCTATCCGGGCAACGGGGCGCATTAAACCGTATTGGCACCAAATCGTCAATGAATTTCTCATATAAAGGCGATCGGTTGCTCTCTTTTCATGCAAAAGGTGGCTAATAAATGTTGGTGTGATATTTTTTCATCGTGATAGGCGGTTTTATCTGATTGATTTATAGATTTTTTATTTTCCAGTTTATTAGATAACAATGGCTTAGATATTCACTAAATATGAATTTTTATTGAACTTCAAGGGTTGAATCGCTCCCATAAACATGTAATTATTGCGCGAATTTAGCGTTACTATTCATTCCTCTAGTCCATATAATTTTGAGAATTTAAGCAGGGGGGCGGTTATGGCAGTTTTACACTATCCAATGCATATTAAGCGCCTCATGTGCCACTTCCTCCGTTTCACTTCGGTTAAGTCTTTTACCTTTTTCATGCGGTAAGGCTATGTGTTGCTCACTGTTAGACATTATTAAAAATAGAGCTAATCCTCTGATTTTACTGATGTCTATTGGTCGATGCTGAGACCAGTTCACTCACTATTCTGGCTTTTATTTCTGCTGGGAAAAATGCGTTTAAAGATATCAATTTGCCGGTAATTCATATGATTCATCAATATGATGCCATCTATATGCCAAAGTGGCAGACTCATACCTGACCGTTTGAGAGTAAGTGACATGACACAGTTAAAAATAGCAACAAGTGCTCGTTTGGCTTCTTATGTAGAAAGTCAGCGGGGAGTGGTATACCTCAATCAGACCGATTTCACAGATGTTGCCGCCGTGGTGATGTCGGTGGAAGATGCGAGTGCCGGTATATTGTCGAAGCTCAATGATTTGGGTTTTGCTATTCCTACTTTTATTGCTGTTACGGCAGAACAGACGGTTTCTACGGATTATTTGCCCCTTATTAAGGGTGTCATCACACTCGGTGAGGCAAATAAAGCATTTTACAATGCTCAGGTTGAGGCTGCTGCCAGCGAATATCAAAAAAATCTGTTACCACCTTTTTTCTCAACATTAAAGAAATATGTCGAGATGAAAAATTCAACCTTTGCTTGCCCTGGGCACCAAGGTGGTGAGTTTTTCCGTAAACATCCTGCTGGCCGTCAGTTTTTTGAATTCTATGGTGAGACGATTTTCCGGTCAGATATGTGTAACGCCGATGTCAAATTGGGTGACTTGCTTATCCATGAAGGTGCGGCAAAAGATGCACAAAAATATGCAGCTAAGGTCTTTAATGCAGATAAAACCTATTTTGTACTGAATGGGACTTCATCGGCCAACAAAGTGGTTACTAATGCTTTATTGACCCGTGGTGATTTAGTGTTATTTGATAGAAATAACCATAAATCTAACCATCATGGCGCACTGATTCAAGCGGGGGCGACGCCAGTCTATTTAGAAACTGCTCGTAATTCATTTGGATTTATTGGTGGCATCGATGCGCACTGTTTCGATGAGCGTTATTTACGTCAGCAACTCGCTGAAGTGGCTCCTGAACATGTGAATGATACACGGCCATTCAGATTGGCAATCATTCAGTTAGGCACTTATGATGGCACTGTGTATAACGCTCGTCAGGTGGTTGATAGTATTGGTCATTTATGTGATTACATTTTGTTTGATTCTGCGTGGGTCGGTTATGAGCAATTTATTCCGATGATGAAGGATTTCTCGCCACTATTGCTAGAATTAAATGAAAATGACCCTGGGATTATTGTGACTCAGTCAGTGCATAAGCAGCAGGCTGGTTTCTCTCAGACTTCTCAAGTGCATAAAAAAGATAACCATATAAAAGGGCAAAAACGCCACTGTAACCATAAGCGTTTTAACAATGCGTTTATGCTGCATGCATCAACCAGCCCGTTTTACCCTTTATTCGCCGCGTTAGATGTGAATGCCAAAATACATTCCGGCGACAGTGGCCGCCGCATGTGGATGGATTGTGTAAAGCTCGGTATTGAGGCCCGTAAATTATTATTAGAGCGCTGCTCAATGTTACGGCCATTCATTCCACCCACTGTAGGGGGTAAGAATTGGCAGGATTACGATACAGATATTATTGCTAATGATGCTCGCTTCTTTAATTTTGTGCCTAATGAGCGTTGGCATGGATTTGAAGGTTATAATCAAGATCAATACCTAGTTGATCCTTGCAAATTATTGCTAACAACACCAGGTATTGATGCTAACAGCGGGCAATATACCCAATTTGGTGTGCCAGCAGCGATACTGGCAACTTTCCTTCGTGAAAATGGTATTGTGCCGGAAAAATGCGATCTGAATTCGATCCTATTCCTGCTGACACCGGCTGAAAACCCGGCAAAAATGGCTCATCTGGTTGATATGTTAGCCCAATTTGAGCGCTATATTGAGCAAGATGCGCTGTTGTGCGATGTATTACCGACGATATATCGTAAGAATGAAGAGCGCTATCGTGGCTATACTTTGCGCCAGTTATGCCAGGAAATGCATAACTTATATGTCAGTCATGATGTTAAACAGTTGCAAAAGGATATGTTCCGTAAAGCCAGTTTCCCACCTGTCGTGATGAACCCGCAGGATGCCAATATTCAGTTTATCCGCGATAATATTGAACTGATTCCTATTGCTGAAGCGGAAGGGCGAATTGCGGCTGAAGGGGCTTTGCCTTATCCACCAGGCGTGTTGTGTGTTGTGCCGGGTGAAATATGGGGTGGGGCGGTGCAGCGTTATTTCCTGGCGCTGGAAGAGGGCATCAATTTATTGCCGGGCTTCTCCCCGGAATTGCAGGGCGTTTATATCGAAAAAGGTGATGTAGAATGGCGGCGTATTTTTGGTTATGTCATTACTCAGTAATCTGAGGACAGATAGACAGCCAATGGGAATATTGGCTGTCACTTTATCCCACTTTGGATAGTCAGTAACCGAAATAGCGTACCAACAAAACAGTACCGGAAATCAGCAATAAGATATTTATTATTCTAATCAGTTGTTCGCGGCTGATCCCTAAGCTGATTTTATTGGCAATTGCTAATCCGACCAACATCCCCGGCACCAATAGCAATACCATCCATAATATCGACAAATCCATATAGACTCCGGCCAGAGCAAATAAAATTACTCGGGTTAAGGTGCTTAGGCCGATAAGTGTTGTCTGTGTAATCCGTAAATTATCTTTGTTGGTTATCCGCCCTGATAAATAAATAGCATATATAAACCCACCGCTACCAAATAATGCACTGAAAATACCGCCAATTATGCCAAAAGGAATAGCGGCAGCGGATTTGAATTGCCCTTGCGGTTTACGCCGACTGAGGGCGTAAATTGCATATAAAATAACAAATATGCCTAATGCTAATAGCAAAATATCGGGGCGGGTTCGCAGCAATATTGTCGCGCCTATTAGGCTCCCAAGAATCATCAATGGGACCAAGCGCTTAAGCTCTGCAATGTCTGCATGGCGGCTATGACGTGCTACGTTGGTGATTGCAGCAACCATATCAACAATAGCTAGCAATGGGACAATTTTTGCTACAGGGATAAATAGTGCTAAAACCGGACTGGCAATTAACGCGGAACCAAAGCCAGTAATACCAAAAATAATGTAGGCAATGACCATAGTGGAGAAGATTACCACCATTTCGAAAACGGTAAGTCCAACGTCCATTTGTTCAATCTGCCAGCTGTGGTTAAGAGAGTAATGATCAATACTATAAACACTTTATTGCGAATAGTTGTTATTCAAAATTGAACAGTTATCAGTTGGTCACAATTTTAGCCATAAAAAAGGGCACAGCGCACTGTGCCCTTTATACCCATGACAATTAGTGGCGGCGGTAGCTCTTCTGCGCACTATTCACTTTCACCAGATAGCGGCGAGATTCACCGGATGGGTGTTTGGTGGTTAGCGTTTGGAATACATCGCCCGGAGCCATACTATTAATAATATTAACCGCTTGGTTTTTGTCGCTAGAGAATACCCGTAACACACTGCCGGCACCGCCATTATAGGAGGTAATAACTGCATAACGCCGCGAGGTGGCATTTTGAATACCGCCCAAATAGGTATTTTGCAGAATAGATAGATAGGCTGTGCCAGCATCAATATTGTTAGCAGGATCAAATAGATAACTGCGGCTCGGCTGACCACTTTTGCCTTTCAGTTTGTAGACGTCCCGCCCGGCAGTATGCTGAACAACCTGCATCAGGCCAAGTGCATCAGAGCCACTAACCGCATATGGGTTAAAGCTTGATTCAGTTTGCATAATAGCCAGAATTAATGACTCTTCTACGCCATATTTCTCAGCCGATTGCCGCACCAGTGGCAAATATTTATGCGCACGTTTATCCAGATGGTTCGGCACTAATTGCAAGGTTACCGACCAGATAACATGCAAACCAGAGGTACGCTTTTGCATTTTGTTTTGCAGTAAATAATCAGCAAAATGTGCAGCTCGCCATTCCCAACGAATAGGCTCGCCGTTGTTATCTAGTACCTGCCCATAGAGGAAAGGTTCTTTGCTGATCTGGATGTCATTAGCATCAGAATAGAGGTCGATCGAGCCAGGATCATCGCCCATTAATAACGTGGTAATAATCGCCTGACGTAAGTGAGCCGCCGGATCAGTCGTGGCAATAGTTTCAACTGTAATGGTACCAGCATCAAAGTTGATATGGCTGCGGGTTTGATATTGATCTGTATACTTAACGTAATCTTTTGGGCCCGCGATTAAGACTTCTTTTAATCCCCAAATATTTTCGATGTTATGGGCAAACTGGCCCATTAAAATTTCAAAACCGTTGGTGTCTTTGACAAAGGCTTCGTTTTCTGCCTGATTTTTATTGCCTGAACAAGACACTAACAATGGTGCAATAACCAACAAAGCTAAAATTTTCTTCATCTTACAAGCCATATCTTGATGAGGAATGTCCCCGTTAGGGAATAAATAACAGCGGGGCCAGCATAGGCCCCGTAATAGGTTACTGACTCGGCGGAGTATAACCTTCAATATGAACATCCTGCCCTTCGAACAGGAAATTGACCATTTCTTGTTCCAGCAATTTTCGGTCTTCTACATTCATCATGCTGAGCTTTTTCTCATTAATCAGCATGGTTTGTTTAGTTATCCATTGTGACCAAGCTTCTTTTGAGATTTCGTTATAGATACGTTTGCCGATTTCGCCTGGATACAGCTGAAAATCTTGCCCCTCAGCATCCTTTTTTAAAAACGTGCAAAAAATCGTTCTGCTCATGCTAAATCCTCTTTGATGACGATCGTCAAATACAGCTATTGGGGTAGACGGCGGTGCTGCCCATTATTGTTTTACTAACTTTTCTTTTGCTAATTCTTCTTTTGCTAACTGAAGTAATAAGCGCTCAACAGGGGCGGCCAATCCTACCGACGGCGGCTGTGCTAAGTTATACCAGAGACCCGCTCCATCATCCATGCATCCATGTCCTGATGCAGTATTCAGCCACATAGGGACAATATCCAGATGGAAGTGACTGAAGGTGTGACGAAAAGCAGTTAACTGCTGTAATTCGCTGGCGACCATGCCACGTTGTTGTAACCAACTATCCAGACTCTCTTGTTCCGCAAATTGTGGGAAACAAAACAATCCGCCCCATAATCCCACGGGAGGCCGCTGTTCGAGCCACACCTGAGAGCCGTTTTGCAGCAACAGAAAATAGGCTGTTTTTTCCGGTATTGTTTGTTTGGGTTTTTTACCCGGATAGCGCGCCCAGCTATGGTTGGCATAAGCGAGACACCCCATATTCAGTGGGCAAAGTTCGCATTTGGGTTTAGAACGGGTGCAAACAATTGCGCCTAAATCCATCATGGCCTGATTAAACTGACCCACTCCCTTGGCGGGGGTGACATCTTCACTGATTTGCCACAGTCGCCCTTCGACCTCTTTTTTACCCGGCCATCCCTCAACGGCATAGCAACGAGCTAGAACTCGCTTCACATTACCGTCCAAAATTGGGAAATGTTGCCCCAAAGAGAGTGATAAAATAGCACCCGCAGTGGAGCGGCCAATGCCGGGCAGTGCGAGTATGTCATCAAAAGTCGTGGGGAATTCGCCCTGATGGCGTTCAACAACAGTTTGGGCGGCTTTATGCAGGTTTCTGGCGCGGGCGTAATAACCCAACCCAGTCCACAAATGCAAAACTTCGTCCAGCGGAGCTGCCGCCAAAGCACGGATATCAGGGAAGCGCAGTATAAAACGTTGGAAATAAGGAATGACGGTCGCAACCTGCGTTTGTTGCAACATCACTTCTGATAGCCAGACTTGATAAGGTGTTTTATCCAATTGCCATGGCAATGTTTTGCGGCCAAAGCTTTGGTACCACTCAAGTACCACGTGCGCGAATTGTTGCGCTTGCATCATAAGCAGGTATCGATATCCGGCAGAGAAATAAATTAGGGTTGGATTGCAGCATAGACTCCCCAGACTGTAAACCCCCTTCATTCTTGACGCCACAGCGGCGTTAGCGGCATTCACTCACCCGAATCACTTACTTGATGTAAGCTCATCGGGATTTGTTCACTTGCTGCCTGGCTGTAACACCAATAACTTTGGGGGAGATGCTTTCGTTCTTGCGCCACCGCGGCGTTAGCGGCATTCAATTAGCCAGTTTGGGCATTAATCTATTATTTACAGCTTAATTTTGTACTTATGACCGCCAGAGTTGATAAACTGGCGTATCTTTGCATAATGCGCGTTCGTATACGCAACCAACAGACAGAAAGCACCATGATAAATGACGTCATATCTCCGGAATTTGATGAAAACGGTCGCGCTATGCGCCGTATTCGTAGTTTTGTCCGCCGTCAGGGGCGCCTGACCAAAGGCCAACAACTGGCGCTTGATAACTACTGGCCGGTGATGGGCGTAGAATATCAGCCAACCCCTGTTGATTTAACAGCCTTATTTGGCCGTGAAGCGCCCGTGGTATTGGAAATTGGCTTTGGTATGGGAACCTCGCTGGTCACTATGGCGGCCAGTAATCCGCAGCAGAATTTCCTGGGGATAGAAGTACACTCTCCGGGCGTGGGTGCTTGCTTGGGCTCAGCTCATGACGCGGGTCTGAGTAACTTGCGGGTTATGTGCCATGATGCGGTCGAAGTGCTGGAAAATATGATCCCGGATGCTTCATTGGATATGGTTCAGTTGTTTTTCCCTGATCCATGGCACAAAGCACGCCATAATAAACGTCGTATCGTGCAGGCACCTTTTGTCGAATTGGTAAAAAGTAAATTAAAAGTGGGCGGCGTGTTCCATATGGCGACCGACTGGCAGCATTATGCGGAACATATGCTGGAGGTTATGTCAGGTGCAAACGGGTACCACAACCTGTCAGAGCAGAATGATTATGTGCCTCGTCCGGACTCGCGTCCGCTGACAAAATTTGAATTACGTGGCCAGCGCCTGGGACATGGCGTTTGGGATCTGATGTTTGAGAGGAAAGAATAATGGCTAATAATCGTAGTCGTCGTTTACGCAAAAAAATGCATATCGATGAGTTTCAAGAATTAGGTTTTTCTGTAAAGTGGACCTTCCCAGAAGGGACCAGTGTTGATGTTATTGACGAAACTGTCGATGCTTTCATTGATGAAGTTATTGAAGCAAACGGCCTGGCATTTGATGGCAGCGGCTATTTGCAGTGGGAAGGCCTGATTTGCCTGCAAGAAATTGGTCATTGCACGGATGAACACCGTGCGTTAGTGACTAAATGGCTGGAAGCGCGCAAATTGAAAGATGTAGAAACCAGTGAACTGTTTGATATCTGGTGGGATTGATCTTCCGTTTTAACGGTAGATAATCAATAAGGGCGCCTAAGCAGGCGCCTTTGTTTTTATCAGGCGTAGTTAGCGGAAACGGTTACCGGAGATTGATTGGGAGCATCATTGTGGCAGCAGCTTTAGGGGTGATAACAGGTTTAGATAATGCCTTGTTGGCGGATATCTTGCAGCAGGTACGCCCGCTGATTGGTCAGGGGAAAGTGGCGGATTATATCCCCGCCTTGGCTGAAGTCTCGGCTGACAACTTGGGTATCGCGGTCTGTACGTTGGATGGCACAATATTTCAGGCCGGGGATGCCGATGAGCGCTTCTCTATTCAATCGATTTCAAAAGTATTAAGTCTGACTCTGGCATTATCGCGTTACGGGGAACAGGAAGTCTGGCAGCGGGTTGGCAAAGAACCCTCAGGTCAGCCATTTAACTCATTGGTGCAGTTAGAGTTAGAAAAAGGTAAACCGCGTAACCCATTTATTAATCCAGGGGCGCTGGTAGTCTGCGATATGTTGCAAAGCCGCCTTAGCGCACCGAAACAACGAATGTTGGAAGTGGTGCGCCAGCTAGTGAATGACGATAGCATTAGCTACGATACTCGCGTCGCGCGATCAGAATTTGAAAACTCCGATCGGAATGCGGCCATCGCCTATTTGATGAAGTCTTTCGGTAATTTCAACAATGATGTACTGACGGTGCTTCAGACCTATTTTCACTATTGCGCCATGCGCATGAGTTGTGTCGAACTGGCCCGCTGCTTTGTCTATCTGGCAAATCAGGGGCGCAGTACTAGTGGGCAAGACCCGCTGATTACACCGATGCAGGCGCGACAGATTAATGCTCTGATGATTACCAGTGGTATGTATGATGGAGCCGGTGAATTTGCCTTCCGCGTGGGTATGCCGGGTAAGTCCGGTGTTGGCGGTGGGATTATTGCCATTGTACCCGATGAGTTGTGTATTGCGGTTTGGTCACCCGAATTAGACCACGCAGGGAACTCTCTGGCCGGAACCGCTGCCTTAGAGCTACTGGCACAGCGGATTGGCCGCTCCATTTTTTAGGACAGCTCCCCTTCATGTCTAAAGTAAATTCTGGCAGGGTGGGGATTAGCACGTTATAAATAGCCATAGAAATACCGGATGGCACAGTTTCTCAGGAGTCTTATGTTAGTTAAAATGAAAGCATTACGAACGGCGGGGCTAGCGGTATTGATGCTGACGGCCTGGCAGGCACAAGCTGATTATCAGTGCAGTGTAAAGCCGCAGGATGATGTGATTATCAGCCCGCAATCTGTGCAGGTGGTGGGAGCTAGCGGTAATTTACATATTTCGCCTGACGGTGATGTTACCCGTAATGGCAAGACATTAACTGTGACCGATGCACAACGCCAACAGGCTTTCCGCTATCAAACGGCATTGCGCAAAGATTTGCCGTGGATAGAAAATGGCGCGCAGCAACACCTGGAAAAAGCACGGGTTTCTCTGGATAAAGTGATTGTTCAGCAATTGGGAACCAGCAGCAATGTGCGTAACCGGCTGACAACCTTGAGTGACCAGCTTAAGCAACAAATGAGCCGAATTATTGAGAAGCGCAGCGACGGTTTAGCTTTCCACCATAAAGCTATTGATCAAGTCGAAAAAGATGGCCGCCAGTTGGTACAACAAAGCATGGGCGGTGTGTTGCAAGATAGCCTGAATGAGATGGGCGTTAAGCAGGCGACCAGCAGCAGTGGCGGTAATAATCCATTGCAGGCCATTATGGGCAATCTGGGTGGTTTACAGCAGGCTATCCAAAACGAATGGAATAATCAGGAGCAGGATTTCCAACAGTTTGGGCACGAGGTGTGTGGGCGTGTGACGACATTGGAGCAGCAGCGTAAGGACTTACTCAAAGCATTAAACTAATATACCCGTCATACTTCAAGCTGCATGTGCGTTGGCTGCTTTCGCTCACCCGAATCACTTACCTAAGTAAGTTCATCGGGATTTGCTCAATTGCCGTCTTCCTGCAACTCGAATTATTTTGGGTATATACTCGCCGTCTTTCTAGGCGCAGGATTGTTGGCCGCTATCACTTACCCAAGTCATTGAGTTATCTCAACTCCTTGGGTTCATTCTATTGCCGCCTACCTGCAACTCGAAATCTATTGGGTATAACGTGATTCTGGTTTGGCAGGTTCAGACTGGGAATGCCGTCTGAACCTGTTTTTCTCACTTATTTTTATAAAATCTCAATTAGCTTTACAAAAACAGTTCTAACAGCGAGTTAAGGAATAACTTTCCTTTCTCGGTGGTCTGCCAGTATTCCTCTGTTTCGATTAAATATTCTTTCGCTAATGCTTCATCCAACTGCGGGCGAATGATGCTTTCAGCTAACCCGGTAAAATGGGTGAAATCTGCGCGCGGTGCAGCCTCTAGCAAACGGAAGCGGTTCATAAAGAACTCAAAAGGCCGGTCAGCGGCTTCGACTTCATATTGCTTATCCAGATATTTGCCCTGCATAAAGCCACGGGGATGCTTGGTTTTTATAGTGCGTAAGATCCGCCCATCACTAAAAGTGATTTTGCCGTGAGCACCACAGCCAATCCCCAGATAATCGCCAAAACGCCAATAGTTGAGATTATGCTGACATTGATAGCCCGGTTTGGCATAGGCCGAGGTTTCATATTGCTGATACCCGGCGGCACTCAATAACTGATGGCCTTGCTGGAAAATATCCCATAGCGCATCGTCATCTGGCAGTGTCGGAGGGCGCGAACTGAAGCCGGTGTTTGGCTCAATGGTCAACTGATACCAAGACAGGTGTGGTGGATTTAAAGCAATGGCCTGGCGCAAATCATCCAGTGCTTCTTCCAGTGACTGATCCGGCAAACCGTGCATTAAGTCCAGATTAAAACTGCGCAGCTCCAGTGAGGTTGCTAGTTCTGCGGCCCGTTTTGCCTCATCCGGCCCGTGTATCCGCCCCAACCGCGTTAATTTCTCGGCACTGAAACTTTGCACCCCAATGGAGATACGATTGATCCCCGCGCGTTGATAGCCGCTGAAACGCTCTGCTTCAACGGCACCGGGGTTGGCTTCCATGGTGATTTCAGCATCAATGGCGAGTGGCAATCTGGCACGAACGCCATCGAGCAACTGCTGCATAGCCTCGGCACTGAGCAAGCTTGGTGTGCCGCCACCAATAAAAATGGTGCTAATCTCGCGGCCGCTGACCAGAGGTACATCTGCATCAAGGTCCGCTAGCAAGTGCTCCACATATTCCTGATGGGGGACATCGCCTTTCAGTGCATGAGAATTAAAGTCACAGTAAGGGCATTTCTGCACACACCAGGGAATGTGAATGTAGAGACTGAGCGGGGGTAATTTAAGCATTGCGCAAGGCATCCAGCATCAGTTTCAGTGCTTGACCACGATGGGAAACAGCGTGTTTTTCTTCGCGCGTCAATTCCGCTGCGGTTTTACCCAGTTCTGGGACATAGAAAATGGGGTCATAACCAAATCCAGCAGCACCAGCAGGTTGGTGAGCAATCACACCCGGCCATTGACCATGGAATACCAATGGCGTTGGATCTTCCGCATGGCGCATATAAACCAGCACACAATGGAATTGAGCGCCGCGCTGTTCATCAGAAATATCTTTCAATGCGATCAACAGCTTCTCAAGGTTTTCTTGATCACTGGCCTCAGTGCCGGCATAGCGTGCGGAGTAAATCCCCGGCGCGCCACCTAAAGCATCAACAGCTAAGCCGGAGTCATCTGCGATAGCCGGTAAACCGGTGACTTGTGCAGCATGGCGTGCTTTTAATATGGCGTTTTCAATGAAAGTTAAGCCGGTCTCTTCGGCAGATTCGACACCCAGTTCGGTTTGCGCGATGACATCCAAACCAAAGTCGGCCAGCAAGTTTGCCAACTCACGCACTTTACCGGGGTTACCGGTGGCTAATACTATTTTTTGCATGGAAGAGTCCTGAATTTCATTCAATCGCCCAATTCTAGCGGGAAGTATTTATCATTCGAGCAGTGTCGCTACTTCGGGCGGGATCTGTTGCGGGGCAACTATTTTGATCTGTTTATGCCGCCCCAACTCGCCCTTTTCGATAATCACCTGGCTTTTCGCTACGCGGAACTGTTTAGCGATAAATTTAACCAAATGAGCATTCGCTTGACCATCAACGGGTGGGGCGGTAATGGCGACTTTAAGTTCATCGCCATGTAAACCGACTATCTGATCACGGCTGGCTTTCGGCTGAATATATAGCTTGAGTGCCAGCCCGTCCAGCACCCGGGTGACGGCACTCACAGTATGAACCAAAGCTCGCCTAGCAGATCCGTACCTAAATAGTTGAACAGATACAGAATAAGAATCACCACCATCGCCGAGAAATCGATACCGCCCATGGCAGGTAAAATACGGCGAATCGGTGCCATTAGAGGTTCAGTTAACTGATAAAGCAGGTAATCCATTGGGCTGCGGCCCTGACTGACCCAGCTCATCAGCGCCCGAATAATCATCACCCAGAAAATGAGATAACCAACTGCTTTGACTAATGAAATAACACCGAACAACAAGTTATACGGGCTGAGTGACATTGAACCGCTCTGAATCAGTACCAACAGTGGATACTTGATGGTCATCAACAGAAATGCCAACAGCAAAGATGCACTGTCGATCGGCCCCAGAGAAGGGATAATCCGGCGCAACGGACCAACAATTGGCTGGGTGATTTTCACCACAAATTGTGAGAACGGGTTATAAAAATCGCTGTGAACCCACTGCATCCAGATGCGCAACAGCAGTACCATCACATACAGGTCAATGACCGTTTTTGCCAGAAAAGTCAGCGTTAGCATGAGTTGCCTTAATCCTTTATTCAATATGGTATGCAGGTAAATAGACCGTCTATTTACCTACTTTATAGGCCCCTATCTTAACGGGAAAGCATTAGGGCCAGTGTCGGGTTTTGTAAATTTTGCCGTGGTTAGAACAGCTTTTCCATTTCTTTTGCTCGCACAATGGCGGCTTGCATGGCATTGGAGACAATTTCTGGCAAATGCTGTTCGTTAAATACTCGAATTGCCTCAGCGGTCGTGCCCCCTTTCGACGTTACCTGTTCACGCAGTGTTGAAAGCGGTAATTGCGGGTTGGCCTCCACTAATGCTGTCGCCCCGGACGCCGCTTGCTGTACCAGCATACGGGCAGTTTCACTATCAAAACCTAATTTTTCAGCTTCTTGCTGCATTGCTTCCATAAATAAGAAGAAATAAGCGGGCGCACTGCCTGCGGCAGCAATAATGCTGTTGATGCCATTTTCATCATTCACCCAACAAACTTTACCCACTGAACTCATCAGTGAAGCCGTGAAATCACGGTCATCCTGCGAGACTTGCTCCGGTGCATAAAGGCCGCTCATCCCTTTCCCCACCAGCGATGGTGTGTTGGGCATAATTCGCACCAGATTGAGATTCTCGCCCAGTAGCGCATAAAAACGGGCCACCTGCACACCCGCAGCAATAGACAGCACCAGCTTGCCGGTGAAATTGATACTTTCCTGCAACGGCTGACATACTGCCGCCATTAATTGGGGCTTAACGGCTAAAACTACCACCTCGGCTTTTTTCGCTTCGGCAATGTTGTCGTCACTACTGATAACACCAAATTCAGCGGCCAAAGCATCTCGGTTTTTAGCTGAAGGCGCACAAACGCTGATCATTTTAGCGGGGTAACCACCGGCCACTAAACCCGCGATAATTGCCCGCGCCATATTGCCCGCGCCAATGAATGTAATGTTGCGATGTTTCATTAAATCAATTCTCCTCATCCACTGCGTATTTGAAGCCACAGCGGTGTTAGCATCTCTCACTCACCCGAATCACTTACTTGTGTAAGCTCATCGGGATTAATGAGCCTCATCCTTGAGGCTCACCCTGCGGGCTAGCATAAATGCTGCCCAAATTGGTTCCCGACCAATTTGTCGCTCTTTTGCTGCCTTGCCGCGACTCCAACTACTTTGGGGATCCCCTTTGTATTTGAAGCCGCCGGGGGTTAAGCGCGGGAGCCAAAAATGGCGGTACCAATGCGCACTAAAGTACTGCCCGCGGCAATAGCGGCAGCCATATCATCCGTCATCCCCATGGAAAGCGTATCCATCTGAGGGTGGCTGGTTTTTAAAGTCAAGAACGCCTGATTCATTTGCTCAAATACCGCCAGTTGCCGCTGATAATCAGTTTCAGGGGCCGGAATAGCCATTAGCCCGCGTAAATGTAGGTTAGGGAGTTCATTGATACTGGCCGCTAAAGCAGGTAATTCCGCCAGTGCTATACCTGATTTACTCTGCTCATCACTGATATTGACCTGAATCAGGACGTTCAGCGCTGGCATGTCGGGCGGGCGTTGAGCACTTAAGCGCTGTGCAAGCTTGAGCCTATCCACGGCATGGCACCAGGCAAAATTTTCTGCCACTAATCTGCTTTTATTTGATTGCAGCGGGCCGATAAAGTGCCATTCAAGATTTGCTGTGGGGGCGTTATCTGCAAAATAGTGGATTTTATCCACCCCTTCCTGCACATAGTTTTCACCAAAGGCATATTGCCCTGCGGCGATGGCCTCTTCGATAGCGCTCACAGGCTTGGTTTTACTGACTGCAAGTAATGTCACTTCTTCTGGAGAGCGCCCGCAATTGCGTGCAGCGGTTGTGATTTGCGCTCTGACATCCTGTAGATTCTGCTCAATTGTGCTCATATGGACCCAGGAGTTTGATATGGATTTCACCCGTCTGGATAATAAAAACACAGACTTGGATAACCCCGTATTTAGTGGTGTTTTCACTGAATACATTGATTTAGAAAACCCTGAACATGCCGATGGTGACTTCAATGAACAGGATTTTGCCGATAAGGTGGCGGCTAGTGTAAATCATAATGCATCCGATCTGCACCTTTGTACCGGCGATCATCCGGTATTGCGTATTGATGGTGAATTGAAAACCTTCACTCATTGGCCACGCGTCAATGCCAATTGGCTGAGCGGCCTTAGCCGATATTTATTGAGCGAAGTGCAACAAAGGCAATTGCAGCAAAGTGGGCAAGTGGATTGTGCTTACACCACCAGTGCCGGGCAACGGTTGCGGGCGAATGTTTTCCAGCAACAGCAGGGGCGCTCGATAGCCTTTCGTGTCATTTCTGCAACTAGCCCATCACTGGATGAATTGGATGTTCCACCCATTATCAATCAACTCATTGAGCAAGAGAATGGATTAATTCTAATTACCGGCGCGACAGGCAGTGGCAAAACAACCACATTGAGCGCGATGATAAGTGCCATGAATCAAGAACAAGCGCGTCATATCATCACACTGGAAGATCCAATCGAATTTCTTCATAGCAGCAAAACATGTTTGATCCAGCAACGGGAATTGGGCCGTCATACTCATTCTTTCAGTAGCGCCTTAACTGGGGCATTGCGGCAAGATCCAGATATCATTTTGCTGGGTGAACTGCGGGATCAAGAGACAATTCGTTTAGCATTAACCGCTGCTGAAACCGGGCATTTGGTGTTAGCCACATTACATACCCGCACCGCGACCCAAGCAATTGATAGGCTGGTGGATGTTTTCCCCGCAGCAGAGAAAACGGCGATTCAGGCGCAATTGGCCGCCAGTTTACGTGCCGTTATTGCACAAAAATTGTGTCATAAAGTCGGCGGTGGGCGCATGGCTGTATTTGAAATTCTGACCCAAAACACGGCAGCCAGCCATTTAATTCGTGAAGGTAAAACCTACCAGCTTCCCTCAGTGATACAGACGGGTGGGCAATGGGGGATGCAAACTTTTGAACAAAGCATGGCGCAGCGGCAAAAACAGGGCATATTGGCCGAGCAGCATGTGAGTCAATTGAGATAGAGCCGCTAACACCGCTGCGGCTTCAATTAAAAAGGGTACTAGGCTGCGGGGATCTGCTGGGTAATACAATGAATATTACCGCCACCTAACAGGATCTCGCGGGCAGGGACGCCGACAATCGTATAGTCAGGGAATATCTGCTGCAATAGGTCATGCGCCAGCCCATCTGTGCGGCTGTCCAACAGTGGATAAATAATCTGTTGATTGCTGATTAGGAAGTTGACGTAAGACCCCGCTAACCGCTCACCAGCGGTACGTGGCACCGCATCACTGGACAGCACATCAAAAGTCTCGGCTTCAGTATTATACAGTGGGCCAGGTGCTGGTAGCTTCCAAATTTTCAGCTTACGGCCTTTGGCATCGACGGCATTGGATAAAACGTCAAAGGCAGCAACCGAACGCGCATATTGCGGGTCCTGTTGATCATCAGTCCAATGTAGGGCGACCTCGCCTGGACGGACAAAACAGCACATATTGTCGATATGACCATCAGTCTCATCGTTATAGACGCCGTCCTGTAACCAGATGAAATGCGTGACGCCAAGGTATTCATGCAACAACTGTTCAATCTGCGCCTGATTCAGATGCGGGTTGCGGTTTGGATTCAGCAAACATTCAGCGGTGGTCAGTAAAGTGCCTTCGCCATCAGTATGAATAGAGCCACCTTCCAGCACCAACGGTGCGCTGTAATGGGCATTATTCAAGAAGTCACTGACTTGGACGGCAATTTTCTCATCTTGCTGCCAATTGGCATACAAACCGCCATTAAGACCGCCCCAGGCATTAAATTGCCAGTCAACAGCGCGGCGTTCACCGGCACCATTGATGACCATTGTCGGGCCGGTATCACGCATCCATGCATCATCGCTGGCCATTTCTATCAGGGTGACATTGGCCGGGAGGGTGGTTTTTGCCTGCGCCATAAACTCAGCCGGCACCCCCATAAAGACCGGTGTTGTGCGGCTGATGGCTTCCGCCACTTTGGCAAACGTCTGTTGAGCGGGAATACCTTTGCCACGCCAGTTGTCCTGACGATACGGCCACAGCATCCAGACAGCATCTTGCGGTGCCCATTCGGCGGGCATAAAGAAGCCATCTTGCTGCGGAGTACCCGGCAGTGCTTGAGATGCCGTATCGGGTAAAATCGGGTCTTTTACAGACATAAATTATCTCCGGGTTTTGCCGTCAGAAGTGGCGAGTGCCTGATACATTTCCGGGCGGCGATCGCGGAACAAGCCCCATGAAGCGCGTTGAGCGGCGATTTCTTGCAAATCGAACTCATGCACCAAAACAGCTTCGTCGGTTTTATTTGCCTGCGCCACCAGCGCACCAGTTTGGTCTGCAATAAATGAGGATCCGTAGAAAGTCATTTCCAGACCATCGATATATTTGCTTTTCTCAGTACCAATGCGGTTAGAAGCAATCACTGGCACCAGGTTTGCCGCGGCATGACCCTGCTGAACACGAGTCCAGTGCGGCTGGCTGTCGATGTCAGGATAAGCTGGCTCAGAACCAATGGCCGTTGGGTAGAAAATGATTTCCGCGCCCAGTAATGCCAGACTGCGGGCAGTTTCCGGGAACCACTGATCCCAACAGATACCTACACCGACTTTGGCGTAGCGGGTCTGCCAGACTTTAAAACCGGTATCACCGGGGATAAAGAATTGTTTTTCTTGATAAGCAGGGCCATTAGGAATATGAGTTTTGCGGTACACATCCAGCACTGAGCCGTCAGCATCAATCATGACCAGCGAGTTATAATATGCGTTGTTGGCTTTCTCAAAGAAACTCAGTGGCAATACCACTTCCAGCTCGGCCGCCAGCTTGGAAAAATGTTTGATAAGCGGGCTACTGTCCAGCTCTTGGGCTAGTGCATAGTGCTCAGGGCTTTGGTCGATGCAGAAATAAGGAGCGGCAAATAGCTCCTGAATAAGGATGATTTGTGCGCCTTTGGCGTGCGCATCACGTACCAGTTTCTCGGCATTTTCAATGTTCTTAGGCAGGTCCCAGGAACAGGCCATTTGAGTCGCAGCAACAGTTACTTTTGTCATGAGAAAACCTCAATAAATGTAAAAAACACCCGCGAGGGTGTGCAATATTTTGAGCCGCTGATTGGCATCCATCCAGTATACAATTGTGCGGGGATGGGTGCCACGCTATACCAGATTTGTCGGGGTAGGCAGCGGGAATGGATAGTGGAAAACAGCAGGGGATAATGTCAAAAAACGTATTCAGCCTGCTTGCTCATCAAACCAACTTTCCAGGATGATCACCGCGGAGGCGGCGTCGACACTGCCTTTGTCCAGTGCGCGATAACCGCCACTGTCAAATAAATTGGCACGCGCCTCGACGGTGCTAAGGCGTTCATCCTGTAAGGCAATCTGGACACCAAAACGGCCATGTAGGCGGTTGGCAAACCTGCGCGCACGTGCCGTGAGTGGTTGTTCGGTGCCATCCATATTCAATGGCAGCCCGACGACGACTAAATCAGGTTGCCACTCCTTCAGTAGTTTTTCGACTTTTTGCCAGTCCGGAGTGCCGTCCTGAGCTTTAAAAGATGTCAGCGCTCTGGCGGTGCCAGTGACTTCCTGACCAATAGCAACGCCGATACTTTTAGTACCAAAATCAAAGGCGACGATTGTGCGATTAGCCATCAGGCGTGTCCTGCTTGCGGGGCAATATTAAAAATATTGATACCCAGTTTATTGGCCGCGGCTTGCCAGCGTTCAGAGATCGGAGTGTTAAACAGGATATTACTGTCTGCTTCAATGGTCAGCCAGGCATTGTCCAGCAGCTCTTGCTCCAACTGCCCCTGTTGCCAGCCCGCATAACCCAGTGCTACCAGCAGATTTTTAGGCTGTTCCGGTGTTCCAAATGTCGCCAGCACATCTTTAGAGGTGGTTATCATGGTATCTGGAGATATAGGAATACTGGAGCCGAAACCTTCCTGCGGCGAATGCAGGATAAAACCGCGATCTTCCGCCAGTGGGCCACCCGCCAATACTGGTTTATCCAGCCGAATGGAGGGATCTCGTGGGGTTGGGTTGATCTTCAGTTTTTTCAGCACAGTTTCTACTGTGAACTGTTCAATCGGCTTGTTAATGACCAAGCCCATCGCACCCTCTTTATTATGTTCACAGATATAGATAACTGATCGCATAAATTGCGGGTCCTGAAGTGACGGCATAGCGATAAGAAAATGATGCTGTAAATTCATTATATTATATAGGGAGTTCGCTGAGTTAAGGGGAAAACTCCGCCAGTATGCGGATAAATGCGGATAAAGTCACGGGCCCCCTTTGTCCTTGAAGCCGCAGGGTTGTTGGCTACGCTCACGCACCCGAATCACATACTCGAGTAAGTGATTCGGGGTTTGTTCTCTTGCCGCCTCCAATAACTTTGGGGAGAGGGCATCGGGTTTATTTATTCGCTAACCGAGCTTCGATTGCATCCATCAGCATGCCAGTAATCGAAACATCTGGGAAAGCGGCTTCAATTTCGCGAATGCAGGTCGGGCTGGTGACGTTAATTTCAGTTAGGCGGTCGCCGATGATATCTAACCCGACAAAAATCAAGCCTTTTTTCTTCAGCGTCGGTGCTACAGCACGGGCAATTGCCCAATCACTTTCACTCAGTGGGCGGGCTTCGCCACGGCCACCGGCCGCCAGATTACCGCGAGTTTCACCTTGTGCTGGGATACGCGCCAGGCAGTAAGGCACCGGTTCGCCGTCCACGACTAACACCCGCTTATCACCATCTTTAATGGCGGGCAGGAAGTTTTGCGCCATACAGAATCTGCTACCCAGTTCGGTCAAAGTTTCAATGATAACCGACAGGTTCGGGTCATCTTGTTTCACGCGGAATATTGAAGTGCCGCCCATCCCATCCAAGGGTTTCAAAATGATATCGCCGTGTTCCTGATGGAACTTGCGGATATGCTCTTTGCTGCGGCTAACCAGTGTATCGGGGGTCAAATCCGGGAACCACGCGGTAAACAGCTTTTCGTTACAGTCGCGTAAACTCTGCGGTTTATTTACCACCAGAGTGCCTTTATCTTCCGCACGTTCCAAAATATAGGTGGCGTAGATGAATTCAGTATCAAACGGCGGGTCTTTACGCATCAGAATGACATCAAGGTCATGCAGCGGTAAGTCTTGCTCAGCACCAAAACTGAACCAGTCATCTTTATCCTGTTTCACACTTAGCAGGCGGGTGCGCGCGCGGCCATCACCACCACGCAGGTAAAGGTCGCCCATTTCCATGTAATGCAGTTCCCAACCACGGCGCTGTGCTTCCAACAGCATGGCGAAGCTGGAGTCTTTCTTGATATTAATGGACGAGATTGGGTCCATGACGATGCCGAGCTTGATCATTCTTCTCTCCTAATGGGAACTCATTTTATCCCAGGTCGCCAAACCGCACCTGTAAAGCAGTGATAGCGGTAAGGGCGGTAGTTTCGGTACGCAGCACTCGCGGCCCTAGCAGGATATCAGTAAATCCAAGGCGCGAGGTCATGGCAATTTCATCGGCAGAAAGGCCGCCTTCCGGGCCAATCAATAAACGCACTTTGTTGAGTGACGAGGGGAGGGTATTAATGCTGTTGCTAGCTCGCGGGTGCAGATTGAGTTTTAAACTGTCATCTTGTTCCGCGCACCAGTCGGTGAGCTGCATTGCCTCACGGATTTCTGGGATTTTATTGCGCCCGCATTGCTCGCAAGCCGCAATAGCAATTTTCTGCCACTGCTGAATTTTCTTCGCCAGACGTTCGCCATCCAGCTTAACGCCGCAGCGCTCGGAAAACAGCGGAGTAATCACGTCGACACCCAGTTCAATCGATTTCTGGACAGTAAATTCCATCTTTTCCCCACGGGAAATGACCTGCCCCAAATGCAGATTTAAGGGGGATTCGCGGTCTTCCAACTGCCCTTCGGCTAACCGGACAACCAGGTTTTTTTTATCCGCGCGGATAATTTCAGCTGCAAAAACCTGATTACTGCCATCAAATAATTGCAGACTTTGGCCTTCAGTCATCCGTAGCACGCGGCCAACATGATTGGCGGCTTCATCACTGAGCGCCAATTCGGTATTTGCCTGCAAAGGTTGCGGGTGATAAATGCGAGGTATGCGCATGAGTTGTTTGAGTCCTGAAACGAAAACTTTGACCAGTATACTAGATTAGCCTTTTTGCTGCTGGCAAGCCTGTTGTACATAAGGGTTATGATTCCCTTGTGCTTTTGCCACCCGCTCGTCACGCAGACATTCCCAGTTTGTCACCGGATATTGGCGATTCCACACCTCGAACAGCTTGCTTTGCTGACTGGAAAGCCGCAGTTGATAGTGGTCGCGCATATAAAAGTAAGTCCGCGCAATGGCACCGCGCGCGCGTACAGGGGGTTCAGCCTGCTTATTTTTGAAGTCGACTTTCATGTCACACTGGCCATATTGACCTTTGCCGCCATTCCATTGGGAATACATGAAGTTGTTGCGGTCGCCATTCACCTCGCCAATAGCGGGTTGCAGGTTATGCAAATCAGTTTCTATCTGGCGATAGACTGGATCTTTAGCGCAATTTTTGCGCCCGCCTTGCTGCCAGCACTGGCGTTGGTGGCCAAATTGCCAAGCTGGGACGACATGCTCCCATTCAATCCGTGCTGCGCGCTGGGCATTTTTCCGCGGTTGATAGCCGCAACTCTTCAGGTCTGGAACCCCTTTTTTGCCTTGCCAGTCAATTTTGCAGCCACAATAAAAACTGCCGGGCGCATCCTGGTTAATTTTTGCCGCAACCGCTTTGGCCTGAGAAAAGTTATTGATACTTTGGCTGTAGCCGGGGAGCGCAAGCAGTGGGGAGGATAAAACCAACAGGAATAGAAGTTTGCGAAACATATCTCAAAACAGCCTAATGATAAAAACAGGCAGATTATAGAGAATAGCTATATATGGCAAGTTAACTTGCTGTTTTATAACAATTAACGTTAATTGCTAACAGCTTTTTTCGCAATAAATTGCAGTTTTTCACCACACTCTCGGCAGCGGTATTCGCTCTCACCGCGCTGTACTTTATTGTGGCGGCGAATGGTTAAAGCATGTCGTTGGCATTTGCACTGATAATTAAAAGTCTGACTGCGCACCGAGGTCACTTCAAACTGATGAGTGCGGCTAGCCGGGACTTGCAACACATGCTCCATCATCCAGCGCCATTCTTTACCATGGGGAGCCACCCGACCAAATTGGCGATAAACCAGTAAATGCGCCAGTTCGTGAGGTACCACTTCATCAATAAAAACCTGTTGATTTTCCAACAATAATACTGGATTTAAACGGATTTCGAAGGATTGTAGATAGGCGCTGCCCGCGCTAGTACCGCGTTGATGATAATTGATTTTAGGCTCCGGATAGTCGGTGCCAAGATGCTGATTCGCCAGCTGTAATTTATGGCGCAAACAGCGCATAACCGCTTGCTGTAGCGCGATGGGGATTCTTAATGAACTCATATTACGGAAGAATAAAACGGCAGATAGTCAGATGCAAGCGGGTCAATAGGACTATTTTTAGTCGATCATTATGTAAAAACATATAATATAAAAATATATAATGATTCCAAAGTGCCAGAGATACATATGAATAACTATAAAACGATCAGTATGGATCTGATGAGGTACGCGGCAGGGCAAGCCTGTGACGTGCTGCGAATACTGGCGAATGAGGATCGGCTGCTATTGCTGTGCCAACTGAGTCAGGGGGAAAAGGCGGTCGGCGAACTGGAACAGGCCTTAGGTATTCACCAACCGACACTCTCACAACAGCTCGGTGTATTACGCAGTGATGGGTTGGTCAACACTCGCCGAGAGGGGAAGCGCATATTTTATTCAATCGCTGATAATAAGATATTGGCGCTGCTTGAGCTGCTGTATCAGCTTTATTGCCCACAAGATAAGGAGGGCGCATGACGATAGATTGGGCTAATTTCACCCCCTACAGCGCACTGGCGGGTGGGGCGCTATTAGGTATTGCCGTAATAATCCTATGGCTTTGCAATGGCCGCATTGCCGGTATTAGCGGCATTTTAGGCGGATTATTGCCGCCAAAAGCGGGGGATATTTCCTGGCGCGTTGCTTTCACCCTCGGCTTGATTGCTGCTCCGGTGATTTATTCTCTCTTTGCTGCTCTGCCGGTGATTCAGATTGATGCGGGCTTGCCGGTTCTGATCGTGGCCGGATTATTGGTCGGGATTGGCACTCGCTATGGTGCAGGTTGCACCAGCGGGCATGGTGTCTGCGGATTAGCGCGTTTTTCACCGCGTTCATTGCTGGCGACACTGAGTTTCATGTTTGCGGGTTTTGTCACTGTATGGCTTGTTCGCCATCTATTCGCTTAGTCGATAGGAAGGGAATATGAATTTACTTTTCTCATTGCTTGCCGGGGTGGTTTTTGGCCTGGGGCTGATAGTTGCAGGTATGGCGAATCCAGCTAAGGTGCTGGGTTTTCTGGACATTGCTGGCTCATGGGATCCTTCGCTAGCACTGGTGATGGCCGCCGCAGTCGCTATCGCGACATTAGGTTTTGGTTGGGCTAAAAAACGTAAAACTAGTTTGCTGGGACAACCTTTCCAATTGCCAACATCTACGCGAATTGATCGCCGTTTAATCGGCGGTAGTGTGTTATTTGGTATTGGCTGGGGGCTGGCGGGGATATGCCCTGGGCCAGCTTTAGTTTTATTGGGGGCGGGCATATACAAAGGTGTTATTTTTGCCGCCGCGATGGTGGCAGGAATGGCGATATTTAGCTTGATTGAGCGTTACCGACAATCATAAAAATAAAGTATAAAAAAACCCCGCCAGTGCGCTGGTGAATCCCCAGAAAAAAGGACAGGCATAGAGAAAATATGATCTACTGATTGTGCAACCAATTCAGCGAGATCAACTCTATGCCTGCCCGTAAAGTATGCCAGAACTTTTTCCGGGGCGCTTTAGCCCCGTTTCATCAATATCGTCAAAATGCCCTGATTGATGCAACCGTTGCATTGACGCGTGGCGCTTCTCTGACCCTGACCAGTATCGGACGCCATCTGCCGGGAACCGCTCAGGTAAAACACAAGATAAAACGGGTTGACCGGCTGTTAGGTAATACGGCTCTTCACCATGACATCCCTCTGATATTTCGTAATATTACTTCGTTACTTACGCGCCGACTTCCCTGGTGTGTTATTGCTGTTGACTGGAGTGGTTATCCCTCACAGGCATTCCACGTCTTACGCGCCAGCCTGATTTGTGATGGTCGTTCCATCCCGTTAATGAGCCAAATTGTTCCCTCGCATAACCAACAGAATGCATTGATACAAAAAGAGTTCCTGAATTCTATCGCCACCGCTATTGCGCCTGATAAAAAGGTACTCATCGTCACTGACGCCGGTTTTCAAAATGCCTGGTTTCACCATATTAAATCATTGGGTTGGGATTTTATCGGGCGAGTCAGAGGCAATATCCAGCTCCGGCTGGATAAAAAAGGTGAGCACTGGTTCAGGCGGCAGGAATTATCGGCCAGTGGCCAACCTGAATATCTGGGGCCGGGGACACTCGCACGTGCAGAATATGCCCGCTGTGATGGTCACTTTTACCTGCATAAAAAGGAACCCAAAGGGCGGCAGAATAAACGTGCCCGTTGCCGGATATCTCGCTATTCGCAGGAGCGGGACGGACGCGCCGCAGCAAAAGAACCGTGGCTTATTTTTAGCAGTACAGAGGAGTTTAAACCACGTGAAGTCATGAAGTTATACAGTCGCAGGATGCAGATAGAGCAGAATTTTCGCGATGAGAAAAGTGAACGTTTTGGCTTTGGGCTTCGCGCCAGTCACAGCCGCACAGCGGGGCGTATACTGGTGTTAAGTCTTCTGGCAACGTTAAGCACGGCAGTATTATGGTTACGTGGCTATCATGCTGAAAATAAAGGGTTACATCTGAGGTATCAGGCTAACAGCCTTAAGTCACGACGGGTTATATCTTATCTGACATTAGCGGAGAATATCTTGCGACACTCTCCGCTAATTTTAACGCGAACAGCACTGGATGCAGTTCTTAATCACCTCGCCAAAACCTACCGAAGTATGGTGTTGGTTTATTAGCGCTGAATTAGTGGGGATCCCTCAGCGCTTCGGCGGGGTTTTTGCGATTGAGAACTGATCGGCCTAAACTTATTTCAGGCCAGCAGCATCACGCAACAACGCGGCTTTGTCAGTTTTTTCCCAAGGGAATTCTTCACGGCCAAAGTGACCATAAGCGGCAGTTTTGCGATAGATCGGGTGCAGTAGATCCAGCATTTGGATCAGGCCATAAGGGCGCAGTTCAAAGAACTCACGTACCAAAGTGACCAATTTATCTTCAGAGATCTTCCCGGTACCAAATGTTTCCACCATGATGGAAGTCGGCTCTGCCACACCGATAGCGTAAGAAACCTGAATCTCGCAACGGTCAGCCAAGCCAGCCGCGACGATATTTTTTGCCACATAACGAGCAGCATAAGCGGCAGAACGGTCAACTTTGGATGGGTCTTTACCCGAAAATGCACCGCCACCATGACGTGCCATACCGCCGTAGGTATCAACGATAATTTTACGGCCAGTCAGACCACAGTCACCCATTGGGCCACCGATAACAAAACGGCCTGTTGGGTTAATATGATATTTAGTGGCAGCATTGAGCCACTCGGCCGGCAGAATCGGCTTGATGATTTCTTCCATCACCGCTTCTTGTAAATCCGTCAGGCTAATATCTTCTGAATGCTGAGTTGACAGAACAACCGCATCAATACCGATAATTTTTCCATCGTCATATTGGAAGGTAATCTGGCTTTTCGCATCCGGGCGCAACCATGGCAAAGTACCATCTTTACGCACTGCAGCCTGGCGCTCGACCAAACGGTGAGCATAAGTAATGGGTGCTGGCATCAAGACGCTGGTTTCGTTGGTGGCGTAGCCAAACATCAAACCTTGGTCACCCGCACCTTGCTCCAGTGGATCAGCACGGTCAACTCCCTGATTAATATCAGGAGATTGTTTACCGATTGCACTCAAGACAGCACAAGAATTAGCATCAAAACCCATCTCAGAATTGACATAACCGATTTCGCGCACAGTACGGCGGGTAATTTCTTCGATATCTACCCACGCGTTAGTGGTCACTTCCCCGCCAACTAATACCATACCCGTTTTGACATAGGTCTCGCAGGCAACACGTGCTTTTGGGTCTTGCTCCAGAATTGCGTCAAGTACAGCGTCTGAAATCTGGTCGGCAACTTTGTCAGGATGTCCTTCGGAAACTGATTCCGACGTAAATAGGTGTTTAGCCATTGTTTTTCTTTACCTTGAATACAAGTGAAATGTCACTGCATAGCATTGAAGTCAAGCAACTAGAGCCGCGGTTTGTATGGGCTTTTCGCTGTATTGCACTTTACAACGCCTCTTTAGGCAAAGCCTTTAGCAGTCTATCCCTTTAGAAGTCCGTCATAATTATAATGACACAGACATTCTAGCAATTAAAATGGATGGATGTATTAACATCTGGACGTCTATTTTAGGTCAGCTTTTGCTATTAACGCCAGCCCTTTTTGCATCAAGATATTTCTCACTTTGGTTGTTACTTGATTTATTTACCGCTTGATACAATTATGCCCGTCATACTTCAAGCTGCATGTGCGTTGGCTACACTCAATAACCCGAATCACTTACTACAGTAAGCTCGTCGGGATTATCTCGCTTGCCGCCTTCCTGCAACTCGAATTATTTAGGGCATGCAAGCCATTTTCATTTTGCATTTTTCTTCCGTTATAGGTATAAACTGCGCGCGCAGCTTATTCGATACGCAATGATGAAGATGGCAGAAGATGACATTAGCTCATTGTTAGATTCTTAGTGTTTCGCACTTAGTGAGAGGCGCTCAATCTTATGAGCGCATCATCGTGATGAGCACTAAAATGGCAGCGTCATTTTACTGTTACTTAATTTGTTTATTAATAAAGTCTTGTCCGTTCATTATGAGCGGCATGCGTGGAGGTGGTTGGATTAATGATCCATTGTCTACTGGTTGCTGCACATCAACAGCTGCGTCGTTCTGACGTTCAATCCCCCCTTGCAACCTCCCTTTCTTGTACACCATCAACCCGATGTTATACCCACATGGGTGCAACTCAGGATTCGCGGGCGGGTTAATTACCCCCTGAAGCACTGAATCCGGCTAGCTTGGCGACTTTGCGGCTAATCCGATTCACAAAATCTCAATACGTTATTTACAGTCAAACGTATTTTACATTTAAACGTGATTTACCCTGTTTGGGGTAATGAATAGCCGAGATAAACTGCTAGTGGATTGCGCTTTATAGCGCAATATTCTGCCAATTTGGCATTCACGCGGGTTGTCCTTGCTGGTTGTAGCTGCGATAGTAGCTGACTTTATCGTCAGTATCGCAATAGAGGCGAATTATGTCTGATGATAACTTGATTGGCCGTCCGTCAGCAGCGGGCGCACATGTTTCTTTACGCTCCATGCAGGAGGTTGCCATGAATGATCGTAATGCTAGCAAGATGCTGAGCACGTATAACGTCGCCTACTGGGGTGGCAACTATTTTGACGTCAATGAACTAGGCCATATCAGTGTTTGCCCTGATCCGGATGTTCGCGAGGCGCGTGTCGATTTGGCGGAATTGGTCAAAAAAATGCAGCTTGAGCAAGGGCAACGCCTGCCTGCGTTATTCTGTTTCCCCCAGATTTTACAGCATCGCCTGCGCTCAATTAATAGTGCGTTTAAACGCGCGCGTGAGTCGTTTGGCTATGAAGGCGATTACTTCCTGGTTTATCCGATTAAAGTTAACCAGCATCGTCGGGTCATTGAATCACTGGTTAATTCCGGTGAGCCGTTAGGGCTGGAAGCGGGTTCTAAAGCTGAAATGATGGCGGTTTTGGCGCATGCGGGTATGACTCGCTCGGTCATCGTTTGTAATGGCTATAAAGACCGTGAATATATCCGTCTGGCATTGATTGGCGAAAAACTGGGCCATAAAGTGTATCTGGTCATCGAAAAGATGTCAGAAATCAAAATGGTACTGGAAGAAGCCGAGCGTCTGAATGTCGTCCCGCGCTTAGGTGTCCGCGCGCGTTTGGCATCACAAGGCTCTGGCAAATGGCAGGCTAGTGGTGGCGAGAAATCCAAATTTGGCTTGTCTGCGACTCAGGTATTGCAGTTGGTTGATATGCTGCGTGAAGCCAATAGCTTGGAAAGCCTGCAATTATTGCATTTCCATTTAGGTTCTCAGTTATCCAACATCCGTGATATCGCCACCGGTGTACGTGAATCTGCCCGCTTCTATGTGGAGCTACACAAACTGGGTGTCAATATCCAGTGTTTCGATGTGGGCGGTGGTCTGGGTGTGGATTACGAAGGGACGCGCTCCCAATCTGATTGCTCAGTAAACTATGGCCTGAATGAATATGCCAACAACGTTATCTGGGGTATCGGTGATGCTTGTAATGAGCACGGCTTGCCGCACCCCACGGTGATTACGGAATCGGGCCGCGCAGTTACCGCGCACCATACCGTGCTGGTTTCCAATGTTATCGGCGTGGAACGTAATGAGTTCAATGAGCCACAACCACCGGAAGAAGATGCACCTCGTGCGCTGATCAGCCTGTGGGATACTTGGTTGGAAATGCAAGAGCCAGAAAACCGCCGTTCCCTGCGCGAATGGCTGCATGATAGCCAGATGGACTTGCACGATGTCCATTCCCAGTATGCCCATGGGATATTGGATCTGACCCAACGTGCATGGGCTGAAGAACTGTATTTGAGCATTTGTAATGAGATCCAAAAGCAGTTGGATCCGAGCAACCGTGCGCATCGGCCAATCATTGATGAGCTGCAAGAGCGTATGGCCGACAAGCTGTATGTGAATTTCTCGCTGTTCCAGTCAATGCCGGATGCATGGGGTATTGATCAGCTCTTCCCTGTTTTGCCATTGGAAGGGTTAGATAAGCCACCAGAGCGCCGTGCGGTGTTGCTGGATATCACTTGTGATTCTGATGGCACCATCGACCACTATATTGATGGCGACGGAGTGGCAGCCACCATGCCAATGCCGCCTTATGATGTTGATAATCCGCCGTTGCTGGGCTTCTTTATGGTCGGTGCCTATCAGGAAATTCTGGGCAATATGCACAATCTGTTCGGCGATACCGCCGCCGTAGATGTGTTTGTCTTCCCTGATGGTACGGTTGAGTTTGAACAGACCGATGAAGGCGATACTGTCGCGGATATGCTGGAATATGTTCAATTGAACCCAGAAAAATTGCTAAAACAGTTCTCTGATCAAGTGAAAGAAACGGATCTGGATACCGAGCTACAAGCTCAGTTTATGGAAGAGTTTGAAGCTGGTCTGTACGGTTATACATATCTTGAAGATGAGTAATCATTAGTAACTGATTAATATCACTTAAGGGCAAACTCAGGTTTGCCCTTTTTGTTTGCGCGACGACTGGTGATTGTCTGATTATCAACCACACTAATATTGTGATTTCTGACGATAATCTGCGAGGTGCTTTCATGGGATGGGTCAGTGTTTGTAAGATAAACTACGTCAAACCGGACTTTCCTTTCTCAGCTCAGGTGAATGATAAAAGGATTGGCGTCTATGTCATTGATGGTGAGTATTTCGCAATGGAAGATGTTTGCCCTCACGCCAATGCATTGTTAAGCCAAGGTTTTATGGATGGCGAGACGGTCGAGTGCCCATTGCATGGCGCGCTGTTTGATATCCGAACCGGGCAATGCTTACGTGAACCAGGGGATCGGGATTTGAACACTTACCCGGTGCGGATCAATGGTGATCATCTTGAGGTTAATCTGGCGGTGGAATAAGTCATAACGCCCCTATTGTGGGGGGCGTTTGCATTGACAAGAGAGTGGCGGTAACTGTTATTTCTCGGCGGCGATGCGCTGGCGGATATGATCGGCGCGAGCCTGTGAGGACGGGTGATCATCAAACATGCTGCTACTGCGGCCGGCTTCCATGGTAGCCAGTTTTTCGAAGCTGGTGACCAAACCCTTGGGATCGATACCGCGCTTTTTCAGCAGGTCGAATGAGTAATCATCGGCCTCGCTTTCTTGTTTTTGTGAGAACTGGGCATTCACCAATTTCTGGCCAATATCGGCTAACTGAGACTGCGACAGTTGCCCGGCAATGCCACCGGCAGAGGCGGCGGCAGTGCGCAGGGCGGTGGTGCCATAGGCAACTTGCATCGCTTTACGCGTATGCCCCAACGCCACATGGCCCATCTCATGGCCGACGACCGCTTCCACTTCATTGTCGTTCATCATGTCCATCAAGCCGCTGTAAACACGAATACAGCCATTGGCCATCGCCCAAGCATTGACATCTTTTGTGACGTAAACCTTATAGTTAGCTGGTGTGCCATTGATATTATCACCCAATGCTGCTGAGATTTTTGCCAGGCGTTTGCCATAGGCGCTATCAGCAGAAGCTATCTGGGCTTTTTGATCCATTTCCACACAAGATTTTTCACTGAGGTTTTTGACATCAGCATCACTCAGGGTTGCAGCCTGGAAAGCCTGGGCACCGGATTGCATCAAACTATCGGTATTTATATTCTGGCAGCCGCTAAGTAATGCCGTCAGGCTCAGGGCAATCATTGAGGTACGCATTTTCATAACACTTTCTTCCTGTGGTTATGGGGCTTTTATTGTTACATTACATCAATTGCATTAATAGCTATTGTATCAGCGCAGCTTCTACTACTCTGGGCAGCACTGGTGAGATACCCAAGGTATGGCCTGATTGACAATGGATAGCGGAGATTAATGCGCTATTGGCGTCAGAGCTATAGCTTTATTCTGAAAATCAGCAGACTCAATTTGTCATTAGTATGGAAGTTATAGCCAATAGATTTCAAGATGCAGGAAGGCGGCAAACCAGAGACAAATTGGTTGTAAACCATTTTGAACAGCGCTTACGCTGGCCCGCAGGGTGAGCCTCTTGAGACTCATAATCCCGATGAGCTTACATAGGTAAGTGATTCGGGTGACCGAAAGCAGCCAACACATCTGCAACTTGAAAGATGAGGGTATTGCTCATTTGTTTTTAGTGATTGCCGTTTCAATGCTTAATCTGAGAAAATAGCAAACTTGAACGCTTTTTTTAATCCGACCTGGAGTAAAACATGTCCTCTCGTAAAGAGCTTGCCAACGCGATCCGCGCACTAAGCATGGACGCAGTGCAAAAAGCGAATTCCGGCCACCCCGGTGCCCCTATGGGTATGGCAGATATTGCCGAAGTTCTGTGGCGTGATTACCTGAACCATAATCCAACTAATCCACACTGGGCTGATCGCGACCGTTTCGTCTTGTCGAATGGTCACGGCTCCATGTTGATCTATAGCTTGTTGCACCTCACTGGCTATGATCTGCCGCTGGAAGAACTGAAAAACTTCCGCCAGTTGCACTCTAAAACGCCAGGTCACCCAGAATATGGCTACACCGCTGGCGTAGAAACTACTACTGGCCCATTGGGTCAGGGCATTGCCAACGCAGTTGGTTTTGCGATTGCAGAACGCACCCTGGGCGCGCAGTTTAACCGCCCGAACCATGAGATTGTTGATCACCACACCTACGCCTTTATGGGTGACGGTTGCATGATGGAAGGCATTTCTCACGAAGTTTGCTCTCTGGCGGGTACCATGAAGCTGGGCAAATTGACGGCTTTCTATGATGACAACGGCATCTCCATCGACGGTCATGTTGAAGGCTGGTTTACTGATGATACCGCCGCGCGTTTCGAAGCTTATGGTTGGCATGTCGTTCGTGGTGTTGATGGTCATAACGCTGATTCCATCAAAGCGGCCATCGAAGAAGCCCACAAAGTGACCGACAAACCATCATTGCTGATGTGCAAAACCATTATCGGTTTTGGTTCACCGAAGAAAGCCGGCACCCATGACTCACACGGCGCACCATTAGGTGTTGATGAAGTTGCCGCGACCCGTGAAGCATTGGGCTGGAAATACGCAGCATTCGAAATTCCACAGGATATCTATGCCGCGTGGGATGCTAAAAAAGCCGGTCAGGCCAAGGAAGCTGCTTGGAATGAGAAGTTTGCTGCATACGCTAAAGCGTATCCGGAACTGGCTGCTGAATTCAAACGCCGCATCAGTGGTGAGCTGCCAGCTAACTGGGCGACTGAATCCAAGAAATTCATCGAACAGCTGCAAGCTAACCCGGCAAATATTGCCAGCCGTAAAGCCTCACAAAACTCGCTGGAAGCTTTCGGTAAAGTGTTACCTGAATTCCTGGGCGGCTCTGCTGACCTGGCACCAAGTAACCTGACTATCTGGTCTGGCTCCAAATCTCTGAACGAAGATCTCGCGGGTAACTATATTCACTACGGTGTACGTGAGTTTGGTATGTCTGCCATCATGAACGGCATTGCTTTGCACGGCGGTTTCATCCCTTACGGCGCGACTTTCCTGATGTTTGTGGAATATGCCCGTAATGCAGTGCGCATGGCCGCGCTGATGAAAATTCGCAGCATCTTTGTTTACACCCATGACTCTATCGGCTTAGGTGAAGATGGCCCAACCCATCAGCCCGTTGAGCAGATGGCCAGCTTGCGTGTGACACCAAATATGAGCACTTGGCGCCCATGTGACCAGGTTGAATCTGCGGTGGCATGGCAGTATGCATTGGAACGTAAAGACGGCCCAAGCGCACTGATCTTCTCACGCCAAAACCTGGCACAACAGCCGCGTACTGCTGAGCAGTTAGCCAATATCTCTAAAGGCGCTTATGTGCTGAAAGATTGTGCTGGCTTTCCTGAACTGATCTTTATCGCGACCGGTTCTGAAGTTGAATTGGCGGTTGCTGCTGCTGATCAACTGACTGCCGCTGGCCGCAAAGTGCGTGTTGTGTCTATGCCATCGACTGATGCATTCGACAAACAAGATGCAGCTTACCGTGAATCTGTATTGCCATCTGCTGTTAGCGCGCGCGTTGCGGTTGAAGCCGGTATTGCTGATTACTGGTACAAATACGTCGGTCTGAATGGCGCAGTAGTGGGTATGCACACCTTTGGTGAGTCTGCTCCGGCTGAATTGCTGTTCAAAGAGTTCGGTTTCACCGTAGAAAACGTGGTGGCGAAAGCTCAGGCGTTGTTGAAGTAATTTTTTTTAAAACAGCATCACGTTATCAATGCTATAAATCACTGTAAAGGGTGATGAGAAGCTCGGTAATGCAGCTGTTAAAAGACCGCTTCGGCGGTCTTTTTTTTCGCCAATTGATGGATGAATTGTGCCCT